>PBRN01000074.1 GCA_002725955.1 Pseudobdellovibrionaceae bacterium | reverse complement strand
GTTGCAAAATCAACAGGATATCTACTGTCTGATATGGCTTCAGGGATCACCGGAGAAATTCATCACGTAGACTGCGGCTTCAATATAATGGCAGCAGTTAATACAAAAACCTCCAAATCCATACGCACGGAGGAGACATGACAACAACAACTGCTAAGAAAGAATTCAGAATAACGCTCCAAAAATACTGGCTCACTTATACGCTAGGTATTTTTGCAATGCTGCTTACCAGCAGTGCGGAAGTAGCAGTACCTCGATTTATTCAATGGAGCCTGGACTTGTTCACATCTCCTCAGACAGCAAAACTACCTGACATATTTCGCGCTGGATCGATATCAGGAACTCACAACAACCTCATGATCGGCATGCTGATCGCATTGATTTTTGGATGGTTAGGAAGGATAGGCTGGCGCCAAGTTTTTGCGAGACGAACACATGACTCTGGATATCATATTAAAAATAGAATTTGGGATTCTCTTAAAGACCAGCCCAGAAACTTTTTCTATAAGTATCCGTTAGGTGATCTAATGAATAGGGCTGCTGGTGACTGGAATAAATCTCGATTTATTCATGGTTTTACTATGGTTATTACCTTTGATGTCATCTTCTTCTTCACCCTTGCCATTGCATCTATGATGCTCATCGACGTAGAATTAACTATTTTGAGCTTGATCATCGTACCTTTTCTACCAAAGTTTATTTCTCGATTAGCTACCAGAGAATATAAAGAGCATACTGAAGCCCAAGAAAGTCTATCGGAGCTTTCCGATCTCATCTCGCAAAATATGCAAACAATTCGATTACAAAGGGCTACAGCAACTGAAGCCCCATGGCTATCAAGACTAAATGATTCAGCCCAGGATTATGCTCATAAAAGATTTAAAACGATTAAGACTGGGTGGCAGATCTTGCCTCTAGGGGCAGCTCCAACATTATTTACTTACCTTATATTACTAACCTTCGGTGTATACAAAATTAATGCTGGTGAGATCACCATCGGTGAATTCGTCGCTTTACAATCATATGTCTTATTATTTCAGGGACCTCTATTTGAACTGGGCGAAATGATTTCAGAATGGCAAACAGGTTTCGCTAGCTACTCTAGAATAGTAGAGATATTTAATCACAGTAAAAGTAAATTTAGCAATAGCCTAAAATCACCAAGTGAAATTACAACAGAATATGCCATTGAATTAGAAAATGTAGCTGCTATTTTTGAAGATGGAAAAAATACAATTTTCAAAAATATTAATCTTAATATACCAAGTGGGATTCGTATTGGCATCGTCGGAGAAATCGGCAGCGGTAAATCGACACTATTAAAGCAAATAACAGGGCAACTTGATCCTTCTGAAGGCAAAATCAGAATATTTGGACACGACATTATATCATTAGAGCGACAGTGGCTAACCAAAAAAGTTACAGTCGTCCCCCAAAAAACCTTCTTATTTTCGGGAACCATTAGACAAAACCTGGAACTTGACCGTCAATATACTAATAATGACCTATGGGAGGTTTTGCAACTAGTACAGCTCAAAAGTGACGTTGAACGATTTAGCGATAAACTCGATACTTGGGTAGGGGAGTGGGGCATTAATCTCTCCGGAGGTCAAAAACAAAGGTTGGCCTTAGCTAGAGCTTTGTTACGCAAATCACCTGTGCTGATTCTAGATGATTGCTTAAGTGCTATCGATGCGGTCACTGAAGAAATAATACTAGATAACCTGAATCGCTGCTTACCAGATAATACTATTGTTTGGGTTGCTCATAGAGCGTCAACTTTAGTTAAATGCGATCAAGTTTATAAATTTGACCAAGGCTACCTAAAACAAATCTCCATTGGAGGCGCAACGCAATGAGCCCTCAACCAATTAATCCATCGGATGAAAAGCTCTACAAATCTTCAAGTGATTTTTCCGCAATTTTAGATATTTTTAAATACGGCCGTCACTTATATCCACAGCTAATCTTTGGCATCGCAATTATATTTCTATCTTCGGGCTTTATGATGCTATCCGCTAGGCTCCTAGGATATTTAGCCGAAATGTTAATCAAAGGCGTCGATACCTCTAACCATTATTTGTGGATTCTTGCTGGCAGTATATTGATGCTGGAAGGTTCCTTTGTATTTGCGACTTGGTTTGGCAGAGTCCGAATTGCTAAAGTAACAAACCAAATTTCTCTTCTGATTAGAACCGCTTTGTTCAAGAAAGTCACAAATATACCAGTAGCATGGTTCGACCAACATCCGCTGGGACGGACTATAACCCGCTTAACAACTGACGTGGAGGGTGTTGAAAACTTTTTTAACGGAACTTTAACACGAGTGTTAAGTGCCACAATAACATTAATTTCAGTCATGTTCGCCATGATATTAACCGATGCTAAACTGGGCATCTTGATAACACTGTCTTCATTACCCGCAATACTATTTACGATAGGAATGCGCAGACCTATACGCCATTGGTTAAGAGTTTATAAAAGTAGATCATCCCAGATCAATGCTACTCTCGCTGAATTCATTAATGGCTTCCAAGTCGTCAAGGTTTTTGGCCTAGAGAAATGGACTCAAAATCGCTTCAACGGCGAAGCCAAAGAACTGCGAGAAGCCGGTTTTAAGATGATGAACATCAATAGCTTTGTCAGACCATTTGTTACTCTCCTCTGCTCTATGCCACTTCTTATTATTCTTTGGTGGGGAGGACATCTAGTGCTCACGGACTCTCTGACAATAGGAGTATTAATTTCTTTTATTAGATACGCCGAGAGGATATTAAACCCTGTTTTGTCGCTTTCTCATGAGGTTCATGTGATCCAAGATGCTATTGCTTCAAGTGAGCGAATTAAGCTCATGTTAATTGAAACAGAAGAGACGAAGGCATTCGGCAATGCTGGCACTATCAGTAGTCAGATAGTAGGGGATATTCAATTTAACAATGTCTGGATGGAATATAAATTAAATACACCGATTTTAAAAGGTATATCGTTTAGAGCTAAACCAGGAATGAAAATAGGGTTAGTAGGGGAGACTGGATCAGGTAAATCTACTACAGCAAACCTCATCCCTCAGCTGTATAAAAAATCTAGTGGATCAATCAAAATTGACGGCCATACAATTGAAACATGGAATCGGGAATCAATTCGGGAACAGATAGGAATAGTTAGTCAGGATGTCATTATTTTTAGGGGCACTCTCAGAGATAACCTATCTATTTCCGTTATAGACAAACATGGGGTGACGGATGAAAAAATTCTGAACGCCTGCAAGCAGACCGGACTAATATCCATAATGAAACAGCTGGATATAGATCTAAACTTTCACATCCTCGACGGAGGAGAAAATCTATCTATGGGAGAAAGGCAACTCATATCATTTACCCGCATGATACTCAGAGATCCCGCTGTACTCATATTGGATGAAGCAACTGCTAATATCGATGAAACATTTGAAGAGTTAATTCAGATAGCGATTAAAAAAATAATGAGAAATAGAACATGTTTCATTATTGGCCATAGACTAAATACTATAAAACAATGTGATAATATTTTNGTATTTAGTCACGGAAAAATCATTGAACAGGGTANCCACNAAGAATTGATGGCAAACGAAAAACACTACTATCAGCTNGCNACTAANCAAATTGCAGCTGANGAATTTACCTATGGANCAAANAGGGCTCCGCTCAAANCCNACGCAGANGAAGCCCANATCTAANTAATTCNATAGCTTTAATTACTTANATAGTCAGAACTAATTCTATCTACTGCTTTTGAAGAAATATACCCTGCACACGCTANTTCATNNAAAAANCGNTCNGCCCANTTCAACTGAGTCTGCCCATTTTTTCCCTTGAACATTTTTTTCAGACTCCTTAAGGCNCGCTCCTTTTCTTTGTCTTCGATAACGGCACTCANCTGATTACCTTTTCCTTCNAANATTTCTCTCATCATTTTTTCAAGAGCCTTAGGTGGNGGTANTTCACCAGACCTAGCTAATTTNACAGCCCAAGTNGCATTAAAAGTGNTNGGNTNNTCCCGNACNAGNTTNCGGCANCTNGCTGACATTGCCGTTATTCTTCGATACCAGCCGACAGTCCGNACATTGACACCTGCACGCTCAGCTATCTGAGCATCNGCTTCACCCANNCGAGAAGCNGTTTCATANGCAAAAGCAATATCAAGATAGAATAGGTTTTCTCTCATATTAGCATTTAANGTGTGATANAGTTCATCACGGTCNGANTCAAAAGGCAAAACAATACATTCNATTCTTTCCCACCCTAATTCCATTGCAGCCAAAATCCGGCGATGNCCATTACGGCAAACCANCCAAGACTGGTTACCCTTTNTTTTCANAGATAAAGTCGGAAATTGAATAAGACCATCATTCTCGAGAGANAACGNTAACTTCNNCAATTCTTCAGGATCATAGCTTTCTCTAATGTTTTCACCTAAACTGACTAANGCTAANGGTATACTCTGTAAACTTCTACCTTTAGTCGAAAGTTGTTCCTTCAATTTTCTGGAAATATCTGATGATAAATAAGTCAATCCACTTGNTCTCGTGAATTTTTTTATATTGTTGCTGTCATTAGCCGAAGAAACTTTTTTAATTNGGCTATTATTTGCTTTCTTAACCGACCTCATATTTATCCCTCTCCAATCATAGCCCTGGGTACATATAGGAACGAAAATGATTCATAATCATAGCCGAGTACTCAGAAAAATTTATCTGAACAAATTAATACANCGCTGTTCAAAAACTTCTAAGAAGTTCATTACATCTATCAAATTTAATAGAATGGCTTTACCAACAGCTTTGGATCATTTGCACCATTAATATATTTCCAAAAAATCTTTTGTTAAACTAACTATTTTCGGCAAGACTATCAATAGAACACTAGNCGGTTTTTACAAAGAAGAGCTCATCANANTGTAAACCAGAATGATANTCATTCNGCTCTAGGCATTGACAATAGAAGGGAGGGATGANTNNCAGCTNATTATCTANCANAGCAATAGTGACGCAATGAGAAAAAATCAATACTTTGGTTAATCCAGNTGTACCAAAAGGATCGGATACATCATGCACGGTTGCGCCGAAAGAGTCGGATACATCATGCAAGATTTTTTTGGCTAAATCTTATTNCAGCATAAAAAACTAATTGCTAGAATCAAAATCCCAGACAAAAAACGGGCTTCATAATTTTTTGATAAGGTGAAAAAATGAACACTCTGCANAGTCTAATAGAGGCCATCAAAAGCTGCCCACAAGAGTTAACNCCAATAGTAATTTTTGACCTAGACGACACNTTAATNGATTGCAGATATCGAAAAAAGAGAATACTGGATCAGTTCGCCAAAAATTTCGCANANGACAAAANCCTAGGTAAAATAGCCNAACAGCTNGNANCGATACNAATTCNCCAAATCCGNTACAAAATGAANGATACACTAGTNGATCTNAAGCCATCCGATGANGAGTTGATAANAATCTCNAAATATTGGGCANATCGGCACTTTTCTAATGAGTGGATCNTTGATGATACGCCATTTGAGGGNGCTGTACATTATGTACAACAAGTTTTTGACAGCGGAGCACACATCGTCTATTTGACAGCTNGAGAGGAAAGGAACATGGGAGAAGGCACAAGAACCTGCCTCAAAAAGACNGGNTTCCCGCTAGGCCCAAGNACAAGTNTTTTGCTCAAGGAAGATTATCAGATAACTGACCTTCAATTTAAACANAAGGCAATTGAAGACATTAGNTCCAAGGGGCAAGTTGTGGGATTTATGGAAAACGAACCTGCCAACCTAAATGCTATGTCAGATGTATTNCCAGAAGCTCTGGCACTNTTCCGNGACACACTCTGCTCACCGAACCCCCCNAAATTGACTCCNAAGGCAATCACAGTATTAAACTTCGATTAAAATAATCNGCACACTAGCCTGAAACATTTTCTGCTGTCGCCGAATATTCTATTTTAGGATANCGCTCTTTCAGGAAATTAATGCGCCATGAACTATCAAGNAAAATACAGTGATTATCGTGTTGATCTTTACAAATAACCTGGCCTTGAGCCNTTATAAATTCGCTCATAGCTCCAGGNTCATCACAATGAATCCACCTAGCAGCCTCGTANGGCAAACCTGAAAAAGAAACACTAACCCCATANTCATTTTTGATACGAAACTCAACAACNTCAAATTGCAGAACACCAACCACACCTAAAATCGANTCATTACCATGCAGAGGCCTAAACACCTGAACGGCACCTTCTTCTGACAGCTGATTCAAAGCTTTATANAACTGTTTCGACTTCAGGGGATCTTTCAAATTAACCCGAACAAAATGCTCTGGAGCAAAAACTGGAATACCNGTNAAAAANAGTTTTTCTCCCTGAGTCAGAGTATCTCCTATTTTAAAGACNCCTGGATCATGNATACCAACTATATCCCCAGCCCAAGCCTCATCGACCAAACTTCGATCTTGGGCCATAAACTGGGTTGGTCTACCCAAACGATGATCTTTGCCAGTTCTGACCACATGCGCCTTCATTCCTCTNTCAAACTTACCAGAGCAAATTCTCATGAAAGCGACACGATCGCGATGCATAGGATCCATATTNGCCTGAATCTTAAAGACAAATGCTGAAAATTTATTTTCGGTCGGCTCAACAGCACGAACAGATGAATNTCTGCTNCGGGGCGAAGGCGCCAATTCGCAGATAGCGTTGAGCAGAGGTTGAACTCCAAAGTTATTAAGTGCTGAACCAAAAAATACCGGAGCAAGATTCCCGCTCAAGTAATCCTCGATACTCATATCATCACCCGCACCCTCCAAAAGTTCGATCTCACCTGCGAGGGCCTCAGCCAGTTCTTCCCCCACCAAGTCAATCATTTCTGGGCCATCTAGAGCTACATCTTTAAGTGGTATCGGCTCAGAACGCTCAGTATCTTTATCGTATAAAAGAACTTGCTTATTCAACCGGTGATAAACACCACGAAATCGATCCCCTGAACCAATAGGCCAAGTCACAGGAGAACATCTAATACCTAAGACCTTTTCAATTTCTTCCAAAAGCTCAAAGGGATCACGACTTTCTCGATCCATCTTATTTATAAAAACAAGTACTGGCGCTTTTTGCATGTGACACACTTCAAAGAGCTTTTTGGTTTGGGCTTCAACACCATTAGCACCATCAATCAACATCAGCACACTATCAACAGCCGTCAGCGTCCTGTAGGTATCTTCAGAAAAGTCCTCATGCCCGGGGGTGTCTATAAGGTTGATCGAATGCCCGTCATATGGGAAATTCATGACCGAGCTGGAAACAGAAATACCCCTCTTTTTCTCGAGCTCCATCCAATCTGACGTAGCGAATTTCTTCGACCGCTTCGCTTTGACAGTTCCAGCCATCTGAATAGCTCCGCCATATAAGAGCAGTTTTTCAGTAATCGTTGTTTTTCCCGCATCAGGGTGGGATATTATGGCAAAAGTTCTTCGTCGATCGATTTCTTTTTTATGTTCAGCCACAGGGAATTCTCCGAAGTCTGGTCGTCTAGAGCCATAATTAGGCTCAGTTATTTTAGGGAGTTAAAAAGATTATAACTCACAGGTTTTTCTTTTTTATCGGGTTGGTTCTTTTTTACGAAGGAGCTATACTTCGCCATCTTCGTTACCCAGCACCCTATTGACACACTCTATATCAAGTGTCAACAAAGGGATTATCTATATATATGAGGAGGTCTACAATGAGCAATCATTCATCGGAAACATTCATCGAGGGTCTAGCTTACGATGATGTACTTCTAGTACCCCTTGACTCCAATATCATGCCCAATGAGGCCAATCTTCAGACTCAATTTACCAAAAATCTGAAACTCAACATCCCATTACTATCTGCAGCTATGGATACAGTCACAGAGTCACGAACGGCCATTGCTATGGCACAGTCCGGCGGCATAGGCATGATCCACAAAAACCTTAGTATAGAGGATCAGGCCCATCAGATCCGACACGTCAAGAAAAGTGAGTCGGGAATGGTAACAAACCCGATTACAGTGTCACCAGANACTTCACTTGGTGAAGTAAAAAGAATTATGTCTGAAAATGGTGTNTCNGGATTCCCNGTTATCGATCAGGGCAAATTAGTTGGNATGCTAACAGGGCGNGACATCAGATTCGAAACNGACACCAACCGATTCGTCAAAGAAATCATGACCAAGAAAGTCATAACNGCCAAAGAAGGAACCTCTCCAGAAGAAGCCGTCGAGATTCTTCACAAACACCGTATTGANAAACTGCCCGTCATGGGNCAAAGCNAAGANTCTCTAATTGGCATGTACACCGTTACNGACATCTTAAAATCNGAGAAATTTCCNCTTGCAGCAAAAGATGAAGAGGGAAAACTATTAGTAGGNGGNGCTATTGGGGTAGGAGATGATGCTCTAGAAAGGGCTCACGCATTAGTATCTGCCGGTGCAGATGTNCTTACTATAGANACNGCACACGGCCATAGCCAAAATGTCCTGAATTCAGTCAAAAATATTCGCTCCGANCTTAAGGGNTTTAATTTTGATTTAATCGCTGGAAATGTTGCTACTAAAGAGGCTACAGAAGANCTGATCAAAGCAGGGGTTGATGCAGTCAAAGTNGGGATTGGACCTGGAAGTATATGNACGACCAGAATTGTCGCTGGGGTAGGGGTACCACANTTTACAGCAGTAATGCATTGCGCTGAAATAGCTAAAAGACATGGTATTCCCATTATTGCTGACGGAGGTATTAAATTCAGCGGGGACATAGTGAANGCCTTAGCNATTGGNGCTAACACAGTCATGATTGGCTCTCTNTTTGCAGGAACAGATGAAACCCCCGGCGAACTGATTATTTATCAAGGTAAAACCTATAAGCAATACCGNGGTATGGGNTCACTTGGAGCTATGCAGCAAGGAAGTAAAGATCGTTACTTCCAAAGTGATATCGACGAAGCCGGCAAACTAGTTCCTGAAGGGATTGAGGGGCGTATCCCNTACCGCGGACCATTAGAAAATAGTATTTATCAACTCGTAGGCGGNATCAGNTCTGCTATGGGNTATACGGGCTCAGCNACGATAAAACAACTTCAAGAACGNCGCAAATTTGTAAAAATAAGCTCTGCNGCACTCAGAGAAAGCCACGTTCATGATGTATATATAACTCGAGAAGCACCCAATTATAAGCTCGACTAACAAGAAATCGAAGGAGTCAAAGGTGAATCAGCNACTCAAGCGACCAACTAACGAAGGTATTTTAGTACTAGATTATGGTTCTCAATATACTCTGCTCATCGCCAGGAGACTTCGCGAAATTGGAATTTACGCTGAAGTCATNAATGGTTCTATTACTGAAGCACCAAAGGACTTTCTATTCAAAGGANTTATNCTCTCNGGCGGNCCNGATTCTGTTAGCGAGCAAGGGTCNCGNGAACTCCNTCAATGGGTNCTTGACTCAGGAGTACCAATTCTCGGGATCTGTTATGGCATGCAGCTATTAGCCGAAAANTTCGGTGGAAAACTAAANAGCGGCGGCGCAAGAGAGTACGGNAAAGCAACNCTGACCATCCAGCCAAACATTGANACACATTGGGCTAAGCACTTTGAAGGCATGCCTCATGCGCAAACTGTATGGATGAGCCATGGAGACAATGTCGACAACTTAACTAAGTCTTTTGAATTGGTCGGCATTACAGAAGGCAATGTGGTAGCCATGATCTGCCACCGAGAAAAGCCTTATCTCGGCCTACANTTTCACCCTGAAGTCCATCATTCTGAATTTGGAACTGATATCCTGAGAACTTTCATTGAAGATATTTGTAAAGCCGAACTNAACTGGCAGTCTGACGACATGCTTGCNGCTACAACNAAATATGTCANAGACACTGTGGCCGATGGCAAGGTTTTAATGGCTGTNTCTGGAGGCGTNGATTCAACAGTAGCCGTATCTCTCATGGCGAGAGCNTTAGGNCCCGACAAAGTNACTGCAGTTTTTGTTGATAATGGACTACTNAGAAAAGANGAGGTTAGCTGGGTNGAAAAAAACCTGAACTCCTTGGGNATTCACAAAATNGTNACCTTGAAAAAGGCTTCTGAATTTTACGAAGTCTTAAAGGGTGTTACCGACCCGGAAAAGAANAGGAAATTGATAGGCTTAAAGTTTATCGAAGAGTTNGANAAGTTTGCTGACCACCATAAAGAGTTTACCCATCTTGGCCANGGGACTCTGTACCCTGATGTCATAGAGTCAGCAGCCCATGGCTCGGGCTCAAAAGTCATCAAGAGCCANCACAATGTCGGCGGACTTCCNGAAAAACTTAAACTAGATCTAGTGGAGCCTTTTCGATTTCTGTTNAAGGACGAAGTNCGTCGAATAGGNNNNTCNATAGGGATTCCTGAAAACTTAGTCCAGCGACACCCATTTCCTGGCCCAGGACTAGGAGTGCGNATATTAGGTGAAATAACNGAAGATAAAGTTAAGATNCTTCAGGAAGCGGATCACATATTCATAGAAAACCTCCGCACCCAAAATCTATATGCAACCGTCTGGCANGCATTTGCNGTNTTGTTACCNGTAAAAACAGTCGGNGTCATGGGCGANAATAGAACCTATCAGTGGACTTGTGCCTTGAGAGCTGTNACTGCTTCNGATGGNATGACGGCNGGNGTAGGNCCCTTACCTATGGAATTTTTAGTTCANTGNTCTGACGAAATCGTTCGAAAGGTAGACGGCATCAANCGTGTTGTATACGATATCACGACNAAGCCGCCAGCAACGATTGAGTGGGAATAATGACAGAGACAAAAAATCAAGAAAAACCTACTTTAACTCACCTCCACGTTCATACTGAATATTCATTGATTGATGGAGCAAGCAAGATATCCGACCTAATAGAAGCTGTGAAAGCTATGGGCCATAATGCCCTAGCCATAACAGATCATTCAAATATGTTCGGTGCNATTGANCATTATACCAAATGCAAAAGCGCTGGCATTAAACCGATCCTTGGTTGTGAAATTTTCCATGAAGGNTCGGCTGAAACNCATGCAGCTGCCTCACTCCGCGATCAANTACNAAAACCCGAAGCCTTCCGGCTAGTCACTATTGCGCAATCTAATNAGGGTTATAAGTCTTTATGTCGTGTTGTTAGCTTTGGCTATCTTCACNGNGATNTCAGCAGANCCGTCCCAATAGTTAANGAAAGTGATCTGGACANCGAAACCGANGGACTTNTTGTTCTATCTGGCTGTTTAAAAGGTGAGTTTCCNTACTTGGTATCCCTTTTAGCAACCTTCTCTGATGACGTNTGTAGCATTCTNACGAACCCGCCATGTGAAACCTCTGCCGANATTGTATCNGCANTGAAAAAACACGTNNATCGCATGGTGAAAAGATATGGTAAAGACAACTATTACNTTGAACTAACCAATAATAANCTCCCNGACCAAATAAGNCTATTGCCACAAATCGCCAATGCTGGGAAATGGTTNAACTTACCCNTAGTAGCAGCTGCAGACTCTCATTATACNAATGATGATTTTANTGANGCCCATGCNGTACTTATAGGGATAAAAAATGANCTAACCATGTCGAAACTTAGACGAAGGCGAAAAAATACTCGCTTTCACCTTCCNTCAAACGAAGAAATGCTAGCGACCTTTGCACAATGGCCAGAAGCAATCNCAAACACCAATAAAATNGCNNATTCATGCGATGTCGAAATCAAATTTGGAATCTACTATCTACCACAGTTTGAGCTCGAGGGAANTGAAGATATTAATAGCGCTTTGCGANGGTTATCATACGAAGGATTAGANGATCGCTATNNGCAACTTGAACCCTTNTATGGGGATTGGCTATCTGCAGAAAAAAAAGAAGAATATACTAANCGTTTAGATTATGAGCTGGATATTATTATCAACATGGAGTTTCCAGGATACTTCCTCATAGTCCAAGATTTTATTAACTGGGCAAAAGATCAAGATATNCCTGTGGGGCCGGGTAGGGGNTCTGGAGCAGGNTCCTTAGTTGCGTATGCTCTTAAAATCACCGATATNGANCCTATCCCACTNAGTCTAATATTCGAAAGATTCCTGAANCCAGAACGAATCTCTATGCCAGATTTTGATGTNGATTTCTGTCAATTCCGTCGGCACGAGGTGATTCAATATGTNACCCGAAAGTANGGTGAAGAATGTACNTCGATGATTACCACCTTCGGAAAAATGAAAGCTAANGCCGCNCTTAGNGATGTCGGNCGGGTCTTGGAGTTGGGATATACAAAAGTAGANCGGATNGCAAAGNTAGTTCCAAATGAATTNGAAATCACCTTAACTGANGCTTTGGAAAAAGAGCCTCGTATCTTAGAGGAAGCNAGNAAAGATGAATCAATAGATGANATGATAAAGATTGCGCGACAATTAGAAGGCTTGAGTCGCCACACATCTGTACATGCAGCTGGTGTNGTTGTCACCGATGGGCCAATGGANAATTATGTCCCTGTTTATCGNGCGGAANAAGGCGGNCCACTCATCACCATGTATGAGATGAAAAATGCTGAAAAAGTTGGANTAGTAAAGTTTGACTTTTTAGGCTTGAAAACCTTAACNGTGGTGCATAAAGCAGTACAAATAATTAGAAAGAGTCTGGACCCCGACTTNAATATCGATACGATTGATCGCGAAAGTAAACCNGTCTATNGAGAAATATCTACCGGACAAACATGCGGTATTTTTCAGCTTGAAAGTACTGGTATGCAAGCTTTGGTATCCAAACTAATGCCGAGCTGTTTTGAGGATATTGTTGCTGTTGTCGCCCTATTCCGACCTGGNCCTCTNGGCTCAGGAATGGTTGATGACTTTATTGAAAGAAAACATGGNCGCCAACAAATAGANTACTCTCACCCTGACTTAGAACCCATTCTATCAGAAACATATGGAATTATTTTATATCAGGAACAAGTACAAAAGATNGCAGCTAATCTTGCCAATTATAGCCTTGGCGAAGCTGACCTATTAAGAAGAGCGATGGGTAAGAAAATTGCNTCNGAAATGGCNAAACAAAAGACACGATTTCTTGAGGGTACTACAGAAAATAAGATNGATCACAAGTTAGCAGACGACCTTTTTGAACTAATGGCTAAGTTCGCTGCTTATGGNTTCAACAAGAGTCACTCCGCCGCATACGGGCTTGTCAGTTACCAAACTGCATTTCTGAAAACTTTTTATCCCGCCGAGTTCATGGCGGCAATCATGACCTGCGATCTAGACAACTCCGAAAAACTAACCCGCTATATAGAAGAATGCAAAAGACTTANGTTTNAGGTACTTCCTCCGGACATCAACCGCAGTGAATTAGAATTCGACGTNCCACNCCCNAAAACNGTTGGNTTCGGCCTATCTGCAATCAANGGTATCGGCGCAGCTTCACTGANACTAATAACAGAGGAGCGACATAAATCAGGCCCNTTCAAATCACTCACTGAACTAGCTCGCCGCATCAACTTNCACAAAGTAGGTAANAAAACTCTTGAACTACTAGTACAGGCAGGNGCTTTAGATAGCTTCAACCTCAAAAGAGAAGACTTATTCANTAAAATCATTGATATGGTGAAGTTCAGTGAAAACCATCATGCCGCNAAATCACTAGGNCAAGTATCTCTTTTNGGCGAGGAAGANGAAGAAGAATCNATCGGCATTGAGAACTGGGAGAAAACAAGNACATCAGTTAAATCNAAGCGNTCNCCAGTTGACTGGCTTATNCAAGAAAAGAAGTTGCTATGCGTCTTTGTTAGCGGTCATCCGCTAGATTATTATCCAAAAGANGTAAAACGCTTNAGTAAAATAAAGCTAAANGAAATTCAGAANAATATAGGNTCAAAAAATCTACCNGTAGTATGCTTCTTAAATGATTTCTCGGAACGNCTGACTAAGTCGGGNAAAAGAATGGCNTACGTNAACCTCGAAGACTCTCACGGNTCTTGGGAGGCTGTNATGTTTCAAAATGAAATCCCAGAAAATATCCCGNCNCTCAATACTATAGTTATAGCNTGGATATCTATTGGAAAAAGNTTTGATGGAACCTCTATCAATGTTCGGGTTGAGNAGNTGAAANCCCTTGAAGATGTCCGNTCTGAAATGATNAAGAGAGCATGGATAGACATCAAAGCCGAGAAAAATCCNGCNCCTGCAGAGTTAGAAAGTAAAAAAGAACTCCTCTCAAAGGTGAATAANCTNATNAAGGANAANCCNGGAAATACACAAATAAAAATACGACTAAAATATCCCGAAGCNGANGTTTTATTATCTCCTCAAAACCAGNCNATTAATCTCTCAGAACAGATGTTAGGACAATTCAGCCAACTTACTGATTCTGGAGTGCAATTGTCATACTAAGGAGNAGAAGTGANACCTCATGCTAAACAACTTCTNTGGGCTNCANCTNTNTNTNCNGNATTNATGATTATANTTTTTCTTGTACCTCCNGTATGGAAGCTCAAAANCGGNCCNATAGAAATAGTTAGATGGCCCAAAACAGGNGAANAGATCGTANCAATAGGTCCTCAAGAGGCTAATTGGGTNAATATCAANAACGTTTCAAGGCATGTNATCAATGCTATTGTCGTTGCTGAAGATTCCAGNTTCTATACCCACCATGGNGTTGATCTTGCGGAAATAGAGAAGAGTATACAGAAAAANCTNCGTGAGAAAAGGTTCGTTCGCGGAGCCTCTACCATAACACAGCAAGTGGTAAAAATGTCATTTCTGTCTCCGCAAAAATCAATCCTTCGCAAAACCCGCGAGGCCATCGGNGCACTATTATTAGAAATGATTCTAGATAAGGACCAAATACTAAACTGGTATATNAATATGNTAGAGTTTGGAGACGGGGTATTCGGCATATCAAATGCTGCCCAGCACTATTTTGNTACAAANGCAGAGCTACTNACTATTCAGCACGGGGCTNATCTCGCTTTAGTNTTACCGAGCCCAAACGGCTGGTCTAAAGGNCTCCGAGAGCGGAAACTAACTGAATTCGGNCACAAGCGNTACACCGAAATAATNACGCGTATGAAAAACAGAGGTTTTATAACAAATACCCTGTGGCTCAATGCTTTAGCGACAGGGGACTTTGGTCGACCTGTAAATCANTGGTATGCAGTAACCATGAAAANGAAACCTANAAAAACCTTTTCTTCTAANCCCAAAATCGAAGCAAAGCCTGCNGATCGAAAGACTCTGGAAGAATAAAATCACCGAAGACATAAAAATGAAGCTTATATTTAAAATATCAAAATGCTGGCAATGCCAAGAGCCCAAGATGCTTTTCCAAGCACAATTAGCAGGACAAAGTAAAGAAANAGCCNAAAATCTTCCTTTCAAAAANTTTTATATTATACTCGANGCAACTCAAGACTCCTACGGCATCCACTTTACAACTGAGAAAAGCCAAAAGCTNAAACCTACGGGTAATTTTGTAAANATCATNAGAAAANATGCTAAAACGTTCGTAATCACTGACATCATTCAGGAACAAAACGGAGATATCTGGNTCACTGTTCACACACCTTCTGGGTCAACNAAAGNACCAATAGCCGANCACTACCTACTCCTACGAAAAAGTCGCCCCCCAGAGCTTTCATTAATGGAAACAGAGACAAAAAACAGCTTAGTAAGGATCAGTGCTCATTATTCTCAAACTAAAAAAAAGTTATTAGATCGTGAACCTCCTTATGAATTGACCGNACAAAAANCCTCTCGCAANGTTCAAAGTATCTCAANTATTCTATGGGATAAATTTATATCCAAACATAAACTTGAAACTANCATTGATCCTAAATGTAGNGACTCTGAAGAAAATGAAGACCAACNNGAAAACCAAGCNACCTATTCTCAAGAGCAAAAAGTTCTGANAGGCCGNTTAAAACGACGANTAAAGTCTCTNAAAAAAAATGTNATCAAGCAGCAGGGACAACTACCCAGCGAGGNNGAAATTAAACAAGTAGAAAAAAAAGCTANCTTACTTAANTCATGGTCCTGGAAAATACNAGAAGGAGATAGAAANCTACTNATCGAAAAAGAAATNTCAGGAGAGGCTGAAGATATAGAAATTGATCTTGATGAAGAGACTAATCCAGGAAAANTACTCACAACAACNTTTCAAAAATTAAAAAAACTNAANAAATCNAGAGATNTAGGTTTAAAAAGGATTCAAGATTCTGAGCNAAACCTAGANCAATTAGNAAATTCTGTTTCTCAGATTAAATCNANCCCNATGTCCAATGACGAACTGGCAGNAATAACCAANNAATATAAGCTACCCACTATGNCGANTCCAAAGATCCANGGCAAAGCAACAACCAAAANAGNNTGGCGATGTTATACCTCGAGCAACAAGTTGNNGATCTTAGTAGGAAAGGGACCTAAAGAAAATGATGAGTTAACTAAGGGGGCTAGATCCAACGATTTTTGGATTCATGTATCTTCGGGNTCTGGGTCTCATGTTATNGTNCCTACNACNAAAGAAANCAGAGAGCNNCTACCCGANGCGACTTTTAAAGAAGCTGCNATTCTCGCTATTCATTTTTCGGGNTTTAGAAAAGATATGGGAGGAGANGTTTACTTTACAAGAAAAAGCAATATCAGAAAAACNAAAGACCTNGCACCTGGTTTATGGCTGGTAACCCGCTCAGAAACCTTCTTTATCCGTTACAGTGAAGTNGAACTTAAAGNCATNTTAGACCGACTTGAAGTATAANGCTTTTGTTTTAGATANACTTGTAAAATTTGAATCGCAGCCGGAGTCAAACCAGATATCCTAGCAGCCTGACCCAAGTTCCTAGGCCTCTGTCTNGANAANTTTTCTACGACTTCACTACTTAATCCTGCAANAGTGTCATAGTTAAAGNCTTCTGGAATATTTATCTTCTCAAAGTAATCTTGAGATTTCATCACTCTTGATTCTCTNGCTATATATCCCTCATACTTTATTTCAATAGCTACTCTGCGACAAATAGATGGATCTAAANCATCNAAATACGGCACACTTCTTTTAAGCTCANGAATATCTACNTTGGGCTTACGAATAATAGCATCNAGCTTCGTTCCAGGATTATCTCTAGAATCAAGAAATTGAGACGATAAATCAAAAGAACTGATATTAGTTTGTCTTACATACGATAAAGCGCCTTTGAGCTGATCTTGTTTGATATTAAATCTAACCCATTTTTCATCATCAATCAGGCCNACNTCTCGACCNCGNTGNGTCAGTCTTGAGTCAGCATTATCTTCTCTCAAAAACAAACGAAATTCTGCTCTCGANGTGAACATCCGATATGGCTCTTGNGTCCCTTTAGTAACCAAATCGTCAATAAGAACACCTATGTANGCTTCAGAACGCTTTAGGATGAAAGGAGGNTGACCCNGGACTTTCANNGCNGCATTGATTCCAGCNATNAGNCCNTGNGCTCCNGCTTCTTCATATCCTGTAGTACCATTGATTTGACCTGCAAAAAATANNCCCGGTACTTTCTTTGTTTCNAGTGTTACATCTAGCTCNGTAGGGTCCACATAATCATACTCAATCGCATATCCTGGTCGNATGATCTCAGCCTTCTCNAGNCCNGNAACTGTTCTNATGAATTCCAANTGAGCCTCAAGCGGTAAAGAGGTNGATAGTCCATTTGGGTATACTTCGCATGTATCATAACCNTGAGGCTCTAAAAATATCTGATGAGAAGATCTATCGGGAAACTTTACAACCTTGTCTTCAATCGACGGACAGTATCGAGGGCCGATACCCACGATTTCACCCGAATATAATGGAGACTGATGCAAAAACTGTTCGATAACTTTATGAGTTCTCTCATTGGTATGAGTAATATACATCGGTACCAGTTCTTGGGTAATTTTGCTGGTATCAGAACTAAAGGGAATAATTTCCTCATCCGAATGCTGGACTTCGGTTTTCGACCAATCAATGGTTTTACTATCTAAACGCGGGGTAGTGCCTGTCTTCATGCGACCAACAGCAAATCCCATTTTCTTGATGAAAGCCGCCAGACCAATAGAAGCTGGATCACCGGCACGACCAGCAGTAATTTTTTTGTCACCTATGTGGATTAATCCATTTAAAAAAGTCCCAGTCGTTAAAATCACAGCATCAGCAAAGAATTCACCAAAAATTGGAGTGCGCACTCCTTTAATTTTAGAACCACCTTGTTGATCTGTACCCAATATCAGTTCTTCGACTGAGTCCTGACGCACAGATAAGCCGTCAGCATTCTCGATAATGTGCTTCATATATCTACGATATAGATCCATATCTGCCTGAGCCCGACTGGACCAAATAGCAGGACCCTTTTTACGATTCAAAATTCTGAACTGTATACCAGTCTCATCGATAGCCCGCCCCATTTCACCGCCGAGGGCATCGATTTCTTTCACCAGGTGACCCTTCGCTGTTCCACCGATAGCTGGATTACAGCTCATGGCAGCAATACGATCCACATTTTGTGTAAGTAACAAGGTTCTAGAGCCAGCTCTCGCTGCGGCCAATGCGGCCTCACAACCCGCATGACCACCACCCACAACGATGACATCGTAATCAGCCATTATTCATCCTAAAATATCTATAGATTATGCTGTGTGAATAAATAGAACACCTATCTAAAAAGACGTGCCAACCTACCTCAAATAGAAAAAATCTACAACCTACCTTTTGACGGAATAGCAAACAGCTATTCAGTTTTAATCATGGTAATCAAAGTAATAAGCATCGATTATCAATGCTATTATTTTTTAAAAATTAAGATTGATTCTACGCAAACGAGGCTTTCTTGCGTTTTGTGCCGGCATCTTGTATCAAATCAGCTCTAACAATAAGTTTATTATGGCGTGGTTAAAACGGTGATCGCCACCAACATAACCAGCTCGCCTCCTATAAGAGGAAGAATTCTATGACAATTTTTTCAAACCTCACTTCAATGGAGCATGAACAGTTAGTATTCTGTCACGACAAATCGACAGGTCTAAAAGCTATTATTGCGATCCATGACACGACTCTAGGACCAGCATTAGGCGGTTGCAGAATGTGGAATTACGAGACTGAAGAAGATGCGATCCAAGACGTGCTTCGTCTGTCTCGTGGCATGACCTATAAAGCTGCAATTACTGGCCTAAACTTAGGCGGCGGGAAATCAGTAATCATTGGAGATCCATCAATGAAATCCGAAGCCTTATTCAAGGTGTTCGGGCGATTTATCGACAGTCTAAATGGTCGTTATATTACAGCGGAAGATGTTAATATGCGTGTCGAGGACATGGAACAAGTAGCAACCGAAACCCCTTATGTTTCTGGAGTAAGCTCAGGATCAGGCGACCCTTCTCCCATTACTGCATTGGGAGTTTACCACGGCATACGCGCTTCTGTAGCTCATAGATTAGGTAAAAATGATCTCAAAGGCTTAAAGATTGCTGTTCAAGGTGTTGGTAATGTAGGAACATACTTGTGTGAATTACTTCACAAAGATGGAGTTGAGCTATTTGTAGCAGACATAAATAACGATAGAGTGGCAAACGCCAAAGACAAATATGGTGCTAAATCTGCGAGCTTAGATTCTATTCACAAACTAGACCTTGATGTTTTTGCACCCTGTGCTCTGGGAGCAATTCTCAATGACAAAACTATTCCAGAACTCAATACCCCGATCGTTGCCGGAGGAGCCAACAACCAACTTCTCCACGAAGAAGCACATAGTAAAATGCTTCAGGAGCTCGGCATACTTTATGCGCCCGATTATGTTATCAATGCTGGCGGCTTGGTTAATGTTTACCAAGAATTAAAGGGTTATGATGAAGTCGGGGTTAGACACCAAGCTGAGAAAATTTACCATACCCTTACTAGCATCTACAAAGAAGCAGCGGCATCAGGAACAACAACTATACTAGCTTCTAATAAAATAGCTGAAAAAAGGCTAGAACAAGCTAGATCAATTAAAGTTCTTGGTAATGGGTTGGACAATCAGCTCTGGTATAAGCCAAACAATTAAAATCAGCCAACCGCTAAAATGCGGTTGGCTTTCCACTAACCAGCATCACGGATAAAACTAATTTGATTTGGCTGTACGCGAATCGTTTTTATCTTGCTAAGCTTACCATTAGATTTTGTTTTAACATCCCACTTACCAGGTGAAACATAAATACGGGTTATGTAAAACCTAGATGGCAGCAGTGTCCAGCTTCTAGTATCGGCAGTTTCAGTTGCCGCATTGTAGATACCGGCAGCTATCTCTGCAAAAGGGCCCATTTCCTTAGCCTTTTGAGTAATCTGATCTTTCAAAGCAATTCGCGCCATAGTCTTTACTGTGCTACCCAACCGTTTATCTTCCAAAGCTTGATAAGCTATTGAGTCCATATCTTGAGATAATTCCGCAAACTTCCACTTGTTATCCCCAACTTTAACAGCACTTGTACCAAATCGTGATTCATTTTGAGGAAAAATCACCGGCCATGAATAACGAATGACCTTATTTTTCATGCGCAGATAAAAACTCTTCTCCCTCTTGGGAGCAATAGTGCCTGCTTCATGGATCACTACAATAGATCCCAATACCTCATTTTTAACTTTAGACAAAAAAGGATAACGACTTTTTATTTGAGCAGCACTACTTGTCCGACGTCTCTTTAGTAATAAACGATAGTAAGAACGAACGAGGCTGTGCGGCAACCGTGTACCGTAACTCTTCTTATAAGACTTTTCATATATATTAATAGCTTTTTTGTAATCAATAATTGCACTATCCCACTCTCCTTTAGCCTCGTATATAAGTGCAGCTAGATAACGAGCAAAGGCATCCTTCTGATAATGATTTTTAGAGTCTTCACCTAATAGATCATTAATTTCAGCTAATTTGGAGTTTATTTTTCTAGCTTCGACAATAGCTTTTCTCAACTCATTTTTCTCTAAGAAAGACAAAGCCAACATCGTATGAACGTTTACCCGTTCATACTCCTCCCCTCCATAATCCATAGTGGAATCATTATACACAAAGCTAGCTGCAGTCTTCGAAATGCTTGTCGTATATAGTTCATCAGCTAATTTATCAGCTTCAATCCATAGAGACCTAGCTTCACGACTGCGCCCCGCACGATCAAGAATACTTCCTTTTTCTAAGAGATAAAGTAACCGAGAAGATTCCGATTCCTTTAATACAGACTTATTAATCTTTTCTAACGCAGCTTCATAATGCCCCGAGCGGTACTCTCTTCGTATCTCCCGGGTCTGATCAGTATATGATACACAACTTACAAGCTGAAAGCTCAGCAACGTAGAGCCTAAGTGACATGCAATGCGGCACTTCATACTTAATATCTCTTAAAACTTGGAACCTGATCTGTTAAAGCGTTTCTTTACCTTTTTGTGACCAACCCATTCTATTTCAGCGGTTTCAATACTGGTCAAATTCAAATCGACTTGGTATGTCACAGTTTTCAAGCCCCCACGGGTATGAACCTGACTGCTGATTCCTCCTCCAAAGAAATATCCAGCTCCAATCTGCTTACCAATACTCTTTCTGGAATTAGCGCTTACCGCACCTGAGTTCTGATATTTGAGTTCCTCCAATAACTCTGCGCGTTTAGCCTTATTCACAAAGCGAATCCGGCGAGAATTTATTAGTTCTGCCCGGATTGCATCCGTTAAAGCCTTTGTATCAATATGTTCATCAGTTCGATTTTCAACATCTGTTACGATAACAATAGGTTTTTTTCCCCCATGAGATTTCTTAAAATCAGTCAACCAACCTGCCTTCAAAGTCGCAGCAACCATATGTTGAGCAACTTTATTGGCATCAGTTTCATTCCAACGGTCATCAATAATTTCGGCTCGCTCAGGATCGTCATATGTTCCTTCAAATGATGGAGCGCAGCCAGNCCCCAAGNCTATCGCNGNNCCCAGAATGAGAGCTCNANAAGATANCGANNNATGACTATATTTCCGTTTCATTTTTTGCACTCCTGANAACCATCAATTTATTAACTTGACAANGCCTATAGGTAATTTATGACCACAACTCTATGATATAGTATTCAATATACAAAGTCCTGTAAATCTATTGGGGTAAATAATGACAAGCCACAAAATTATCATATTATTAATAGGACTTANCTTTGTTGGGATCACTCANGCNCGNAACGTTTATCTTAACGGNATGGANATATCNAGCACCCGAAATCAAAAGCTTGAAAAGGTNAACCTAATGATAGANGAAAATGGACANATNTTCATAGAAGCAGAACATTATCANGTACANGAAAANACAAGCTATAAACCAATAAGNAGCTGGCAACAGAAGAAACATNNTTCACCACAAAAAATAGTCACTCCCGATTCNAATTCAAATAACAATCCTACTTTGAAAAATTTGAATTCNAGGTTAAACCCTAATGAAGGGGAGGGGAATAACTCTGTACCTGCTNTGAATAATGCCAANAAGGANCCTNGNCTTATTCCAAAGGANAAACAGACCGACTTGGGGGCNAATACTAAGAATGAGCNACAAGATAATAATGACGCCCNTCCTCCGCAAAANTANGAATTAATCGAAATCCACTTACCTAAAGTGATGACTAAGCGGGGCAGTTTAGTGACCAATATAAAANAATCATTATCCNATATCGAAGATCGTATNAAACAGGCCTGCAAGNTAGCCCATCGTGAGGAANAAGATGTAAAANTGTTGGCAGTATCCAAAAGCCAACCAATCGGGAAAATTCAGGAAGCNCATAAATTAGGCCTCGTTTATTTTGGNGAGAACTATGCACAAGAGCTCATTCGTAAAAATGAAGAACTACAATTATCCGNTATAAAGTGGGCNTTTATCGGACATCTTCAATCCAATAAAATTAGNAAAATAGTTGANGTTGCTACAGAAATCCACACCGTAGCNAGCGTCAAGCACGCAANAGCAATAGACAANGCTGCAAAGGAACTAAATAAANCNCCTTATCCAATATGGATAGCAATCAATATTGCCAGCGAGGAAGAAAANAATGGCTGNCANCCTGATGAAGCTGTGGATCTATGGCAACAAATCACATCNGAGTGCCCAAACNTGGCTGTNAAAGGTGTCATGGCCGTACCTCCTCAGAAATATAGCGACNANAGTAACATCAATGAAATTCCTGATGACTACCAAAAAATTAANAAAATNAACTCCATGATCGGTGACAATATACTTTCACTAGGAATGTCCGGAGACCTCANCACCGCCATAAGGGCTGGGTCAAATATTGTTCGAGTTGGCCGNGATCTCTTCGGTGAACGNCCAAAAGCTTCCGTTAAATAGTACTTCACGAAAATACTCCAAAAGGACCTTAGCAGCTCTAGCCTTTCCTATACATCTTTGCTAGTTTTTTGCACTTGAGGCTCAACATGAGGTGATTTGAAAGGATAAGCATATGAATGATCAGAACCCCTTGATCGGCAACTTAGAGTTACCGAAATATGACCAAATCAAAGCAGAGCATGTTGAAGNAGCTGTGCGTCAATTNGTCNAGGAAGCCGAGGCTGATTTGTCTCACATNGAGACCAATCACACTGCTACCTGGGAAACACTTATCGAGCCTCTGGAAAACCTAACCAGAAAAATNCAAGCNTGCTGGCACCCGGTATCACATCTGTTAAGTGTNAGTAATTCANCTGATATGAGAGAAGCATATGAAAAGGTNCANGGAGATATGGTCCTGCTTGGCCTNCGNATCTCACAGAGTGNAAAAATNTTTGAAGGCTTAAAAAAAATTCAAAACAGTNCTTCTTGGNCNCAATTAACTAGGGCTCAACAAAGGGTTATTGAAAATCAAATAAGAGATAANCGNCTTTCAGGAATTGAGNTAACGGGAGANGCTAAAGATCAATTTAATGNGATCAGCAAAGAGCTNTCGAAGCTAGCCCAAGGATTCTCTAATAACGTCATGGATGCCACTAAAGATTTTTCGTTAACAATTGAAAATATTGACGATGTNAAAGG
The DNA here is from genome assembly GCA_002725955.1 of Pseudobdellovibrionaceae bacterium. Classification (GTDB taxonomy): domain Bacteria; phylum Bdellovibrionota_B; class Oligoflexia; order Oligoflexales; family Oligoflexaceae. Next base: position 13,199 of record PBRN01000074.1, on the reverse strand, counting down.
AATGCCNTTTTCTTTCTTATCTCTAGCATCGCAAAGCTGGAATCANAAAAGTAAAGAACAATCATCTACACCTGAAAAAGGTCCTTGGCTNGTTACACTAGATTACCCNTCCTTTGGTCCTTTTCTGCANCATGGCCCCAACAGGGAACTAAGAGAAAAAGTTTATCGATCTAGTGTTACCAANGCTTCTAAAGGAAAGTTTGANAATAGNCACCATATTACTAAGATACTNGAACTCAAGTCTCAATTATGCTCTCTTTTGGGTTACTCAACCTATGCGGAAATGAGTGTCGCATCAAAAATGGCNCCNGATGTTGATGCNGTAGAAAAATTACTAAANGAGTTGAGAGATGCATCCAGAAAACCTTCTANAGATGAATTGGCAGAACTCCAAANATTCGCCAAGACCAAAGGATTAAACGACGATCTAAAACCATGGGATGTGCCTTATTACAGTGAACAGTTGCGTACTGAAAAATTCGATTATTCCGAGGATGAGGTAAGACAGTATTTCCAGTACCCGGTGGTACTAGAAGGCTTATTCAGCTTAGTAAAACTTCTATTTAACGTTAAAATTGAAAAAGAAACTAAGCCAGTTGAAGTTTGGCATAAAGATGTAGCTTTTTATAATGTCCTAGATGCCGATGGACAAAAAATTGCTGCGTTCTATATCGATCCATATTCACGACCCGAGAACAAAAGAGGCGGTGCCTGGATGAATGTCTGTATTGATCGGGGCCAGTCAAAGGGTAACACTATAACACCTGTAGCCTATCTGGTGTGCAACAATACGCCTCCCGTCGGCAATAACCCTTCATTGATGACTTTTAGAGAAGTAGAAACTTTGTTTCACGAATTCGGCCATGGTCTGCAGCATATGCTGACTACGGTTGATCATGTAAGTGTTGCTGGCATCAATGGGGTCGAATGGGATGCGGTGGAACTTCCGAGTCAGTTTATGGAAAATTGGTGCTACCACAAAGATACCCTAATGGGTCTGACCAAACATATTGAAACCAATAAAAAACTGCCCGATGAACTATTCGATAAAATCAGTTCGGCCAGAACTTTTCTATCTGCAAGCGCCATGGTGAGACAATTGCTATTTGGTCTTGTAGATATCGAGCTACATCATAGATACACACCTAGTAAATCTTCTGAATCTGTTTTTGAAGTTAACCAAAGAATTGCAAAAGAAACTTTAGCCCTAGTGCCTCTGCCTGAGGATAGATTCCTCTGCTCCTTTTCCCACATTTTTGCTGGGGGTTATTCTGCAGGTTATTATTCATATAAATGGGCTGAAGTTCTCAGCGCTGATGCCTTTAGCGCCTTCGAAGAAACAGGGCTAAAAAATGACGATGAAATTAGGAAAATGGGCCATAAATTCAAAGAAACCGTTTTGTCACTCGGGGGAGGTGAGGACCCAATGAAAGTCTTTAAGGCATTCAGAGGTAGAGAGCCTAAAACAGAACCTTTACTAAGACATAGTGGCCTACTGTAAACAGGAGAAATAATGGATCCAGCTGTTTCATATGCATTATCGGCAGTGGTGAGCTTTTGGCTAAATCTTGCTCAAGTGATGGTGCTATTAACCATCATTGCAAAATGGTTTGCACCTGATGTTGAAAATAAAATTGTGTTACTCGTTCATTACATGATGAATAAATTTTATGACCCCATAAGGGTCATAACCCGCTTTTTAGGGGTTAAGGATGATATTGCGCCATTTGTAATGCTCGCCCTTATCATTCCAATGCAAATGATACTGGTCCCACTTATGCAAGGAACGATAAAATAGTACTGCATTCACCTGCACTTGCATCTACATTCTTGCTCCCGTAGAATTTCAAGTGGAATAAGTCTAATGAATAGAGGGATCTTTAATGGAGATTGGCGCCGGACTTGCAGCTGTATTAGCTTTTGCATTAAACATGGTAAAAATACTAGTTATCGCTTCCGTGATTGTCAGCTGGGTAGGGGATCGTTCGAATCAAATTGTTCAGACTATATACAGTATTACTGAACCAATTTTCAGACCGATCCGAAGGTATACTGAAAGGCTAAATATACCTTTAGACATTTCGCCAATAGTAGTTTTTGCAATCATTATCTTTATAGAAACAGCTATTCTGCCAGCAATCAGCAATCTATAAAGGCAATGATAACCATGAGAAATATAACACCATGGATCATTCTAATGATGTTTGGGGTTTTACTTTGGCACGCATCGGGTAAAACCTATCAAACCCAAAAATCAAGATATAATTTCCTCGAAACACCGGTATTATTCGACGTACCAAACAAAATCCTGCCCGTATATATTTTAGGGCAAAAGTCTATTTATGACGATATTGTGCTAGTTTGGATGATCCAAGTACTTATCAATCCTGACCCTTCGAACCAAGCTAAGATAAAGAAGCTAGTTGACAAAGCGATCATTCAAAAGCCTAAGGTAGAATCTCTTTATTTGCTAAGTTGCTTCACATTTCTGAATGATTTTAAACGCCCCGAGGATTGTGAATCTGTCATTCTAAAAGGCCTTGAGGTGTTCCCATCCAGTTGGAGATTACCAATGACTCAAGGGTTCATTCACTACTTTGAACTAAACAACCCAGCACAAGCAGCAGCCTTCTTCAAAATAGCCTCAACCAGGCAAAATTCTCCCGAGTACGTGGCCAATATCGCAGATAAAATTCTAAAAAAAGAAAATATTACAGATGAAGACCGAAATAAAGGACGCCTATTGATCCAGTCACTTATTAAGTCACCTAATCAAATTCCTAGTGTTTATGATGACAGTAACTTCAAATAGGAATATCCGCTGTGAGTGATAATATTCTAGAAATAAAAAACCTTACTAAAATATTTAGTAATGATCTCTTGAAGAGAAAGCAATCAGCTATAACTGATTTAACTTGTCATTTTCCTCAAGGTAAATGCACAGGCCTTCTGGGCCATAACGCAGCAGGAAAAACCTCAACGATCCGAGGAATTTTAGGATTACTGAAACCCAGTCAAGGAGAAATCTTATTTAAGGGAAAGCCACTCGACCAAAAAATGAGACGCTACATAGGTTATATGCCCGAGACCAATAAGCTTGCAGGCAATTTGAGCCCTGCAGAAGTGCTAAAGTCTCATATGTCGATCTTTAGGCCACCAAAGATTTCATCTAATCAATACAAAGACATCTGTAATGCTAAGTTAAAAGAAGTCGGTCTATGGGACCACAGAAATAAACTGATTTCAAAACTATCCAAGGGGATGGGAAGACGGTTAGCATGGGCTCAAGCTACCATTCATAGTCCAGAGCTGATCATTTTAGATGAACCATTCTCAGGTTTAGATCCCTTGGGACGCCAGCATATGGCAANCTGGATTAAAGAAATAAAAAATTCTGGNNCATCAATTATCTTATGTACCCATGAACTATGGGCNCTTTTCAACCTTTGCGATGAATATCACATACTCAAAAATAGCAAGTTGGTATATTCAACTNTAGATNCATACCATGGACAAGNTGANCACGANCCAGTANAAACAGAATTCATATTAGAGCTCTCTGGNACAAGCTCTTCAGAAATCCAAAAATTNTTAGAATTNCACCGNTTNCCTAGCTGGANAAAATATTTAACAGAGGGCTATNTACAAAAATTATTTTTTGATGACTGGACAGANACCAAGAAATGGCTNCAGATAATTACGGAAACAGACATTATGGTAGTTGGGTTCCATCAATCTAGACANCAAGAAGAAGATCGAATACTTACTTTTTTTGATGGAGGTCTNCATTGAAAGCAATATGGCCTGTCGCNANCGAAACTATGTTAAGGCTTCGAAGAGACAAAATATTANCACCTGCTATCGTGATCAGTATNCTGATTATCTTATTGGCATCGGTCACCGGACACTGGGCTATAGAAGAGTTTACCAAAGTACTGTTCGACATAGGAACTGCTGGGTTTCAATTTGCCGGGTCAATGGTAGCTATATTTTGGGGAACAAAATGCATATCAGATGCAAAAAGAGAAGGNTCCCTTGAAGTCCAATTAAGCTCNCCTATCAGCCGCCAACAGTGGATAGTCGGCAAGTTTTTTGGNCTAANGTTCACNCTATTNCTGGTTGGTCTGATTATAATGTTAAACTTTCAGCTCGTNCTNATTTATTGGGATTTAGGCTTACTGTCCATNAANCAANTGGNAATCTTCGGCTATATTTTNCTATCATGGCTGGTTTTAGGGTCTTTGGCTATTTGGTTAGCCACTATAACATCTAATGCTATTGCTATTTTTTCCAGTATGTTTCTATGGTTTCTAGGGCTGGTAAGTAACCCGATNGCCAATACATTGAACCCNGATACACCCGAGTCCACNAGATGGTTAATCGAGACTTTTGCNCGACTTTGGGATTTACAGCAATTTAATTTGAGCNCATTCGCNGTAAATCCAAATAGCTTTCCCACACAANAAGAGCTAATCAACTTAGCCATCTATGGAGTTTGCCTCATTTGCNTCATGATTAGTGGTGGTTCNCTNGCNTTTCAAAATAGAGATATCATCGCAGATTAATAGGATTACTTAATAATATTATANATTTATATNTANCATTTGCTTTGNGNCGTCAATATGGTACTTAGCTNTCTAAGGAGATNGACNGCCAATGGAACTTAGTCAGAGCCAAATCAAGTTNGAGAGAACCAAAGCGAAAGAGCTACGCAAATCGCGATGGTGGCAAAANCTTATACAAAAGNCAAAATGCTATTATTGTGGCATCCANCTACAACCNATCCAAGTGACAATGGATCATATTGTNCCGGTTAGTAGGGGAGGCCGCTCTAATAAAGGNAATCTGGTCCCTTGTTGTAAAGCTTGTAACAATGAGAAAAAAAACCTCACCACTATCGAATGGCAAAACTATCTGGTGCGCCTAGAAAAGAACTTTAATTAAAATATTGAAGCCAATATTTATTCAAATTCACTCTGCTCGATAAATAGACCGAGTGCGACCAACGAATAACACCATCTTNACAATGCGATTGTNACTTAGCCTCCACAGGTCTGCATAAAGTAAGCCATCAGCGCCAGAAAAGCCANCACCTGAATGACATGCCANATGCTAGATTTTNCTGCTGGTTTACCGGAGGATGCCCCTTGTCTTTTTCGAGGCTTAAAACCNCCTGTAGTTTTTTTCCTATGCCTNTGACTAGCTAAGTCGATCACATTTGATCTTTTTTTGTCATTAAAATCACTCGTCATATTGACCCTATTCAGTTGCTTAAAATAGTGCTACTTTTTTGAAATTATTCTCGGACTCCTTAANAGAAGGNGCCAGATTGAACATCNAAAAAGGGAAATAGTTCACTTATGGTTTCTACAACCTCGAACCTAATCATTATACCAACATACAATGAAGTCAAAAATATTGCACCTTTGCTTNAATCAATTTGGGNTNATGTGCCTGATATTCATGTNTTAGTGGTAGATGACAACAGCAGTGATGGCACAGCCAAAGTGGTCAAAGANATTCAAAAAACGGCCCAAAGCCAGNTATTCATTATAGAAAGAGAGGGNAAGTTAGGCCTAGGTACAGCTTANCTCGCCGGATTCAAGTGGGCTTTAGATAGAAAGTATGAAAAAGTGATTGAGATGGATGCTGATTTTTCGCATCCGGCAGCAATACTACCCCAAATGATCGATGAATTGGGAAANCATAATGTAGTCATTGGAAGCAGATACGTAGAGGGTGGGGGAACAGTAAACTGGAGCTTTATTAGAAAATTAATTAGTAAGGGTGGCAGCCTGTACGCTCGAACCATACTAGGAATCCCCATTAGAGATCTAACTGGAGGTTTCAACGGCTGGCACCGAGAAGTTCTAAAAAGCATCGATCTCGGATCAATCGTAAGTGAAGGCTATGCTTTTCAAATCGAACTTAAGCACAGAGCATATCGAATTGGATACTCCTTAAAGGAGATTCCCATTATTTTTAGCGAACGACGGGCTGGACAATCAAAAATGTCCGGTAAAATTATTATCGAAGCAATGTACCGTGTTTGGGGAATGGCAATACGGGTCGATCGCATGATAAATAATGGCATTCTCAAAAGCCAATAATAGACTTACTCAAAATCTTAAAAACACCTTAATCCTCGAAGTCTTCCGCTTTGAGGATCTGCTCACCATCATCTGAATCATTTTTTTTATTAAGATATGATCTACCTGGGCCAAACATCTGACCGATTTCGTCCGAAGACATCGCTTGCCTGTTGGGAGCAAACTTCATGATCAGAAATAAACCCGATCCGAAAAAAAATGCACTTAAAAAAAACGCCAGGACCCATGCCGTCCCCTGATTCATTCCTCTAGACACAGACGCTACCTCTATACTAATGAAATAATATCTATGTAATTATACCCGAAAACCAGAGTAAACTCTGGAAGACCTTCTCGAAGGGAAATAAAAAGTGACGGATATATGCAAGTATCGCTATTCCAAAAAGAAATAAAGTACCATATAGATAAAGATATTCACCTATTATATAGGCTTGGTTACTAACTGAAAAATTCAAAGATCAGTTTAATTTTAAGAGTATTTCAAAAGTCATGGTGATCATTTGATAAAATTATATACTAAATCAAATGATAGTAGAAACGTATGCTCTTATCTGATTACGCACAGACCGATAACAATTCAACTTTTCTTCATCGTTTTCGCAAGAAAAAGCCATTTTCGGTGGATCGTCAAACGGAGCATGGACAACTTCTGTTTCATCATGAAAAATAGGACAGGTCTCATGAGCATGACCACAAACCGTATAGACTTTATCAAACTTCACATCAGAAAAGTCATTTATGGTTCTGGATTGATGATTCGAAATATCGACGCCAACTTCACTCATCACTGCGACTGCATTTTGATTCAGCCCATGAGCCTCAATACCAGCCGAATATACCTCGATTTTGTCTCCATGCAGAGAACGACACCAGCCTTCCGCCATTTGTGAGCGACATGAATTACCAGTGCATAAAAACAATATTTTACTTTTTTTTGTCATTAGACCTCTCGCCATTTGAAGTAACGTAATTTGTGTCTCAGTTGGCTCTTCAATTACTGATAAATAATGAATTAAATCACCTAAATCTTCTGACCGATCAATATCGGTTAAGGTTTGAAGAAAGCTACCAGTGCCAACAGAAGCTAAATTCTTGGTAATTTTTTCCAATGTTTGCGGCGAGCTATATGGTACGTCAACCCAAACTGATTCTGGAATAGGGTGATTACCCCCAAATAAATAGAACCCTCCATCTTTGGCTGGTCCCAGAACCCAAGATTGCGTTTTCAAAAGATCGACAGAACGATAGATCTCATTTAGCGATAATTGAGGACAATCTGCTCCAATAAGCAAAACCCAAGAATGTCTTTTTATTAAATCAGAATAAACACCATGCAGCCTATCGCCTAGAGATCCGGTAGGCTGCAAAATCCTATCGAAGTTAGACCATAAATTCGCATTCAATGCCCCATCTTCAGCGACAGCCCAGTAGGGCATACATTCAAGGGACTGAGAAACATCTATCAAAAGTTCTTCTGTGATTTTCTTGAACTGAAGATAGAATTCAATAGCTTTTGAGGTCCCAATAGTGGAAGCAAGCCTAGTTTTCACTGAACTGATTCCAGGCGTTTTGACAAATACCGCTATTGCTCCACATGCAGGTACTTTATTTTTGACAACTCCAAGCTTGCTGTTGATAGCATCACTATTCAAACCAGCGATCCTCCGCAAGAACTGCCCGCACCAGCAGTACAACCAAAACAGTGAGGTCCGCTTACAATTTCGTTTTTATTAATGAACTGAAAGTCTTCAACGTCCCAGATACTAGCCTCGTCACCTAATATAGGCATGCTCAATGCTTGGTTAAAATCACAATCATATAACAAGCCATCCCAACTTATAGAAATCATTGAACGGCACATAACCTGACTTGCAGCGACAGGATTAAAGCTACGCACTAAGGTATCCATATAGTCCTGATATTTACCCTGCGACTTTAATTCATAAAGAAACCTCTTAATAGGCATATTGGTAATCGTATATAATTTATTAAATAGAATCCCAAAGTCTTTGAATAGCTTGGCCTTATAATCCAATTCCAAAGTCACTTGATCGCCCGGCAAAGCAGTGCCAACTGGATTATAGACTAAGTCCAAATTTAACCCACTATCTTCCTTACCATAGCCCTTGCTATTTAACTCCTGAAGAGCACGAATACTCTTATCGAAGACACCATCTCCACGCTGCTTATCAACATTCGCCACACTATAACAAGGTAGAGAAGCGACAATATTAACTTTAGACTGAGACAAGAACTCACTCAGATCATCTTGATTTGGTTCATACAAAACCGTTAGATTACAACGGTCGATAACTGTGTAATCTCTAGAACGCAACTCGCCAACAAACCACCTGAAGTTAGGATTGAGCTCAGGAGCTCCTCCAGTGACATCAACAGTGGTTACACCCTTAGTATTATCAAGAATTGCAATGATTTGCTCTAGAGTAGAACGTGACATATTCTCCCTGAGACGCCCCGGGCCAGCACCTACATGACAATGAGTACAAACTTGGTTACACAGTTTTCCAATATTTATCTGGATAATCTCAACAGTATTCCGGTCCCATGGAACATGATTGACCTTAATTTTTTCTTTGAAATCGTAATCGCTCATTAACCCATACCGACAAAAAGCTTGAATAGGCCAAAAAAACTATTTCGGCGCATCCTGATCAGCATATTTTATGCCATTTCGACTCACAAATCACTGCAGGATTCATCTATCTCAAAATACCTAAACATATATGGGAAAGCGATCCCACGAGGACTCGAACCTCGAGTTCCGCTTTAGGAAAGCGGTGCTTTATCCGGTTAAGCGATGGGATCAGGTGGAGGAAACTACCAATTTGCGTTTGCCGGATCAATCCTAAAAGAAAAATTTTTAATAGTCACGAAAAGCCAGACTGCAATTAGTGCCTCCAAAACCGAATGAATTTGATAGCACGACGTCAACTTGACTCTCTCTCGCTTCATTAGGAATATAGTCTAAATCACAGAGAGGATCAGGTTCTTCGTAGTTAATAGTAGGAGGCATTAAATTATCTCTAATCGCCAACAAGCTATATACGGCCTCAATGGCACCCGTCGCTCCTAAGCAGTGACCCGTGACTCCCTTAGTAGAAGATACCGGTATCGAATATGCTGAATCACCGAAAACCTTATGGATCGCTGCGGTTTCACAGCTATCATTCAACTGAGTCGACGTTCCATGCGCATTAATATATGATACGTCGGTCGGGTTCAATTTAGCATCATCAAGCGCCATCGACATCGCTCTCTGCGCTCCTTCGCCATCAGGCGCAGGAGCTGTAATATGACTGGCATCACCTGAAACCCCATATCCTACAAGTTCACCATAGATCTGTGCCCCTCGACTCTTAGCCAACTCAAGCTCTTCAAGAATAAGAATGGCTGCTCCTTCTCCCATAACAAAACCATCGCGAAGACGATCAAATGGTCTAGAAGCAGTGTTAGGGTCGTCGTTAAGAGTAAGTGCCCGCAAAGCAGCAAAACCAGCCATGCCCAAAGGAGTGACCACTGCTTCCGCCCCACCACAGACCATGACATCTGCTTTACCACTTCGTATCCATTGAGCTCCCTCACCGATCGCATGACTAGCACTGGAACATGCTGTCGCTATACAAAGGTTAGGCCCCTTAAGCCCCAATCTCAAAGAAACCAAGCCACTAGCCATATTTGGAATGGCATATGGTATGAAAAAAGGAGAAATCCGACGATTACCTTTTTCTTCTAACAATAACGCATTCTTTTCAATTTCTGCCAAACCACCCAAGCCTACGCCTAAGATACAGCCTGACCTCAGAACCAACTCTCCAGACAAATCCATTCCAGAGTCATCCAAAGCATCAATGGCGGAAGCCAAACCGAGCTGCACAAACCGAGAAGTTCTCCTAGTATCTTTAACATTCATATACTGAGATGGTTCAAATCCTTTAACTTCGCCAGCTATTTTCGCAGGGGAAGTTTCAACATCAAGCAGCGACACACGCCCAATACCAGAGAGTCCATTAACAGCAGATCTCCACGAACTCTTAATATCAAGACCGGTAGGAGCCTTAATTCCAATCCCCGTAATCACGACTCTACGCCTAGTTGCTGCAGACATTCTGCCCTCCCAATACCCGAACATGTTTACGAGCCAGGTGATCGATACAACTTCTGACAAATCTTTTATTTCCAAAGAGATACTATAGAAAACCGATAGAATCCACTAATGCAAAAGTTGTAGAAAAAATGAAAAGGCATAAAGGTTATTATAAAGTGACAAGAGTCCACTACTCTGACCTAAAAAACAGCGTCTCAGGCTTTGAGCCAAATAATGCCATTTATCCAACCAAAACACACAAAGTTCGATTATCGCCGCCAGGGCATATTGCCTAAGTCTAAGGTCGATTCCGAAGGGGGTAAGCGATTCCTTTGATATAGAAGAAAAGCCCCAAAAATAAATAGCAAACAATTAGGTGCCCAGGCCGCCAGAGGAGCTGACAGAAAAGCTTGCTCTGACCAGAACTTGAACGACATCATCAGCACATAGCTTCCTACAATAGCAGCAATAGCTCCTATATAGCCTCCGCTTTTGCCAGATCTCTCATCCTGAATGCCCAAAACCATTCCTATCATAGCAAAAACTATTGTCGCAAATGGCATGGCTATTCTTTGATGAAACAAGAAACGTGCCTTGTACCATGTATTCCTTTGGTCACCATCACGGGTATGCTCAATCTCATCGAGGTAGTTCCATAACTTAACTAACGGAAAGCTACGGTAATCGTCAGCAGCATTATCAGCACCAAATATCTGCTCTTGAAAAATTCTAAGTATGTCAATTTCTGCACTTTTAAATTTGACTATGGTTATATCACTATCAATGCCTTCTTTTCCATACAATGCGCCATAATCAAACCTCATTCTTAAATCGCCAGACTCCACAGAGCCGGTAATAAAAGCGCTTGGAGCCAACAGAGTAAAGTCCTCATTTACCTTATTACTAGGAACCATCATCACATTATAAAATCTTGTCTTATCGTCAGAAATGTTCTCGGCATATAAAGTATAGCCCAAGAAATCTTTCAAGAAGACCCCAGGCTTCATCTTAACTCTTATCATATGATCTAACTGGGTCTGCGCTTTTCGATGATAAAATTGAACCATTTCCCGCCGCCCCCACGCCTCCAGGTTCATGGAGCAAATGGCCGCAACTCCATAGAGAATCGCCCCAACAAGCAATACTGGCATAGCTGCTTTTTTCAATGAATAGCCCGACGCCAATAAGGCTGTGTATTCACCATCAGCACTTAGCCTTGAAAAGGATAATAAAACCGCAAATAAATACGCCATTGGAATCGAAAAAGACAAAAATGGAAGTAAAATAAAAAGAAATGGCATAGTTACGTTTTCAATACTCAAACCAAAAGTGATCAAAGCATCGGAAAGTCTAACAAGTTGTGAGATAACAATAACAGCACTTAAGACACAAAAAGATGTAAAAAACTGGGGTAAGAGCTCTTTAAGAAAATATCTGTAAATTATCATGAATGATCCTACTGTCCAGTTGATCGACTAAGACTAAAACTTCATGTAGATTAACGACGTATAAGGTATAATAATCGACGATAGTCGTTTTTCCTATTATCTGCTACTTGGAACGAACAACATTTTATGACAATAGCAAAACTAAAATCACACTATTCCCCAATATCTATAAAGAAATATATGGTTACAGCGCTATGTTTCACAATTGTGATGTGCTTTATGCCAAAAACGTTATTTGCAAAAACAGATACTAGCCCAGTCATTATACCTATAGAAATACCAGTACAGCCAGATACGCACAAACCTTTCATTCTTCATAACGGTACTAAATTAGAAACAACTTTAGTCCCGGAACTTCAGCAACACATAAAGCGCTGGATCAAACAACGCAGCTCGCCAATAGCTGCGGTAGTCATGGCGGAAGTTAAAACCGGCAAAATTTTATTATTGGCTCAAGGCATGCACCCTACTAACTGGAATGTTAAACAGCACACAGCCCTGCATCCGGGATTTCCAAGTGCATCATTGTTTAAAACCGTAGTAACAGCAGCAGCAATAGAAACAGCGCAATTAGACCCCAAAGAACCTATTGGACTAATCGGTGGTTGCGGTAAGGTTCATGCCCGAGGCGGATGGCTCAGACAAGAAGTCCCAAAGAGTAAGTTCCCAATGAACCTGAGTCGCGCCTACGGCCACTCCTGTAATGGTTTCTTTGCTAAAATCGCTATCAATCAGGTTGGCCTAGGAGCAATTCTCTCGATGGCTGAGCGATTTGGCTGGAACGGTAAACCTACCCCAGCCGACTTTCTCGTACCACCCAGCCCCATGAAACCTCCTAATCCCTATACCTCTAGTACACATACTGTGGGTAAATTCGCAGCTGGATTTGGTTATGTTGGTATCTCCGCCATGCATGCCACTTGGCAAATGCTGGCTATCGCTAATAATGGTCAAAGTAAGCCATTACAATTAATTAAAAACCAAAGTCAAGTACCTCAAGAAGGAGGGAATATCATTAGCCCCGAAACTGCGGATACATTGAGATCAACTATGGATGCTACTACCCTTGGGGGTACAGCCAGCTTTGCCTTCAAACGAGGTAAATACAGAAAACTCAGATATAAGGTAGGCGGTAAAACAGGGACATTAACAGGTTATTCACCCTCTGGATTAACCACTTGGTTTTCTGGAATTATGCCGCTCGACAACCCTGAAGTTGTAGTAGCCGCAGTGGTCGTTATTGAAGACTTATGGAAATTTAAATCTCCACAATTAGCAGCTGAAGCCTTGATGATGTATGACCAATTAAAAAGACGACAGAAGCGCACAGCAAAAACAACTTCTCAGAAAAAGAAAGCTCAGCGATAAAGATCAAGCTCTTCTTAACTGATCTCAAAAACGTACTTGGTGGATAATAAAAAAAGCCCCGTTAGCGAAGCTAACGGGGCTTTCATATTTTATAAGGCTGCATCGTGCTACTCTCCCACAGATAAATCTGCAGTACCATCGCCGCTGAAGAGCTTGACTTCCGTGTTC
>PBRN01000073.1 GCA_002725955.1 Pseudobdellovibrionaceae bacterium | reverse complement strand
TATAGATTTTAGTAAAATTAAGATCTGGGCAGGTAATTATGACTTTTGGAAGCAGTCTAGTGAACTAGCTATCCAGCTTAGAGCTAATCAGAATAAGAGGGTTGAGGAAAAGGCTAAGGATTTAGAGGCTTTTATACGTAGGTTTAGTGCTAATGCCTCCAAATCAAAGCAAGCAACCTCCAGGCGTAAACATCTAGAGAAATTAACGCTTGATGATATACCTTCTTCCAGTCGAAAAACGCCTCATTGTATCTTTAACCAAGAGCGGGAAGCAGGCGATATATTATTGCAGGTATCGAACCTGTCGAAGACAATAAATGGCCAAAAGATTTTGCAAGACGTCAGTTTCGAGATCTTGCGAGGAGAAAAAGTTATTTTTGTCGGTAAAGATGAAGTGGCAATGACTTTATTCTTTGAGTTGTTGATGGGCGAAGTTGAGCCCGATGAAGGTACTGTCAAATGGGGAGTTACTACTAGGAGATCATACTTACCTAAAGATAACTCTAATTATTTTGAAGGGAAAAAAGACAATCTCATTGATTGGTTAAGAGAGTTTTCTGAGGATAAATCGGAGAACTTTATCAGGGGATTCTTGGGTAAGATGCTTTTTTCTGGAGAAGAAACCAAAAAGAGTGTGTCTGTTTTATCTGGGGGTGAGAAAGTGCGATGTATGCTTTCCCGTATGATGCTGCAGGAGGCAAATGTTCTGTTGTTAGATGGTCCCACCAACCATTTGGACCTTGAATCAATTATTGCATTAAATACTGGTTTGATTGATTTTAAGGGTACTGTCTTATTTTCAACTCATGACCATGATTTTGCTCAATCTTTGTCAAAGAGGCTGATTGAGATTACAGATACTGGTTTAATCGATCATCAGATTGATTATGAGGACTATATTAGTAACTGATGGCAGGTGATACGCATTCAAAACCATATAGCTCAATCATAAATTGGATATTGGTTTGCAAGTCGATCCTTTGACTTTGTGTCCAATTGTTATTTTCTGTGTCCTTCAGAACACAGGGGTTCTTTTTTTGATACGACAAGTTAAAACTATTGTTTTTATTATATCAATAAATATAAGTAGTTAAGAAGTGGAATAGCATTTGCTCTAGGTTTATTGGGTAACCAATAAATCTTTTAGAGGTCGACATAAATGTTTTCACATCGAACTATAGCTTCATTATTTTTATTATTGGTTTTGGCTTGCCAGGGCTGCGGCCTTGAAGTTGTTAGTAGTCACGGTAGTAGTCACCACCTATATTCACATGATCATATTTTCCTAAAACTGACCCATGATGATGGATATTCTACTAAACTTTTGACGAACGAGTGTATTGATCTTGATTCGGATGGAGATGGAAGTATTCGGGTTAGAAATTATGAAGAAGGTCATAATATAGATATCGATTGGCATCAAGGGTATGAGTTTATTACTTTCGAGATTTATGAAGATTATGAGCTTTTCTTTGATGAAACATACCGAAGTCGCAGATTTCGCTATGGCGAAGAGAATTCAATTGAGCTAGCTGTGAGAGGTGATTTATATCGTTTGGATTTGTCTGGCCCAAATTGCTACTAACGAAAACTGTGATTAGATTATGATATATGAGGAAATNAGATATGAAGTTCTTTTTTGTTATGAGTTCATTGAGCTGTTTTATATTGATGCAAGGGTGNGTNGCCACTGTGCGACCGAGGGGATTTCCCATCATTGTAAAGTCTAGCGGTAAGGTTCATCGGCATCACCATCATCACCATTATCATCGCGNCGGGCATCGTAAAGTGATTCGCATTTATAGATAAGCTATAAATGATTGGCTCAGATNGTATATCTGAAATATGAATCAAATTTATGCCATTACCTTGANGGGGCTGGCGACTTTGACATCATAAGAAGTTCGATATGCTAATATTGGAATGANATAGAGGGTTAAGATGGTTGATACCCCCAAGCCACCAGAGATAGTCACTCCNAGTACCTGTAATATTTCTCCTCCTTGNCCCATACCAATNGCAACTGGTAGCATACCAATGANAGTTGTCAGTACAGTTATTAGAATGGGGCGAAATCGTAGTTCTGCACTTTGAATNATTATATCCTGCTTCGATAANTTTTCATTTTTCTTTGCCCGATTGATAAAGTCTACAATCAAAATCGAGTTGTTTACTGCAGTGCCACTTAATAAAATTAATCCTAGCATCGAATTAATTGAGATAGGCTGACTAAATATAAACATCGANATTGTNACCCCTATGTAGCCCAGCGGTATAGCACCCAATATCATGATAGCTTGCTTCATATTACCGAACTGAATGGAAATAACGAGTAAGAGAAGGAGCACCGACCATGCNAGTGCNGTAATTAAAGAACTAATATTNGAGTTGATTTCACCCATTGTTTCTTCAAAATGCCAGGTNTTTTGATCAATATTTGCNTTTAGNAGGGCCTCTTGAATTTTAGTTTGAAAATCATCTTTATTCTTGTCTTTGTAACGTCGATTAAGTCGGGCATCAATGTGATAAATTTGACGACCATTNTCTCTGAGAGTTAAACCCCAATAGGACTTGGGNCNGANATTGACAAATGCACGGATTGGAACAACATCATCGCCGATGCGGAACAGAATGTTGCCAAAGTCACCCGGCTCAATCAGATCGATGCCGGGATCTAGTTTTAGNTTTAGAGCGATTTCTTTGTCGTCNACGTATAAATCACGGATATATTTTTCTTTTATAGAGTATGAAATCAAGTTAGTTATAGTGGCTTTGGTGAGNCTNCCATTCTTGTAGGCTTCAAATTTTCTTAATTTATTTTCGTCGAAATCCAGAACCAAATCATTAGATTTCCAGATTCCNGGTTTGGTTCTGATTCCTGTTAGTCCTTCTATTTTATTCAACTCATCTGAGATCTTTCCAAGAGTTTCTCGCTTTGCATCGTCATTTTTACCCGTTACCCCGATTCTAAAGTCCGGGGGGTTAGGTGTTTTTAGTGAAGTTGGTGCCCAGCCTTTGACTCTAACATTATAATCAACAGAGTTAGGCATAATTTCTTCGACTTCTTGTAGGATTTGATCAAATTCTTTCGGATNATTTAACAGAGCATAAACTTTTGTATTCCAACGACTCATTTGACTAAAGATCGATTTGAAGNGGTCCCCAAAGTTTTCCATAAGTTTTTTTTCAACAGGTGCAATAAGTTCTATTTTTTCTTCTGTCGTCAATCCTTCCTGTTTAAAATCAAACCTCANAGAGATCATATCTGACTTTGTTTCAGATATAATGATTCTTGGTAAATAAACAGCACTGATGATAAGGCTGGTAATAAATAGTATGGCTGCACCTGAAAGGATCAAGTTCTGATATGCTTTATTATTGATGATTTTATGAAGGCTTCTAATATATGCGCTTCTTAAGACAGCTAATAGAGTGGTTAACGGCGCTCGCTTTTCGCCCATTTTTCTCTGCGAAATNTTCTTTTTCGACTGGAATGAGAATAACACNGGTATAAATATAGAGGAAACTACCAAGGATACTAATAATACACAGATAATAACTTTAGCAAGATCACCTAAAATAGCAGCAGCAAGAGGAGCGGTATAGCTAAGAGGTAGAAATACTACGGTGGTAGTTAAAATGGAAGCTGTTACAGCTGGTAATACCTCTTTAACGGATNTNGCGATGATTTGGTACAGGTCGTAATCATCAGTTTTCTCATTTTCAATATGCCTTTGAATGTTCTCTATGATGACTACTGCACCGTCGATGACCATGCCAACAGCCAGAGCCATGCCNCCTAGTGAAAGTAAGTTTACACTTATATTTAGTAGGTCCATAAGTATAAAGCCACCAGCTAGAGATAGTGGCATTGAGACTCCAATAAGNAGGCCAATACGGATGGAGCCGAAAAATAAGTAGACTAAAGATCCNGCGATAACCATGCCGAGAATAACTGCTAAGCTGACGTTGGAGATGGCATTGTTTATGAACCTTGCTGGATCCAAGAACAAATAATGATTCATGTCGGGATCTACGTCGTANNTCTCGCTTTTGATAATCTCCATAGATAAATCGGCGACTTTTTTAATGTTGGCTGTTGGTTCGGGAGAAACATAAATAACTGAAGTAGCCTTGCCATTAGCACGAAAATAAGCCCATGGTATTTTAGGTTTTTGATGAAATTTAGCTATATCTCTGAGGCGTATAGGTTTGCCTTGCTTCCAGGCAATAACTAGCATTTTCAATGAATCAATCTGATCGACTTTATTGAGACCTCTGATTTTGAAAGTTTCTCCATCTGCGGCTTTAAACTCTCCCAGAGCGAAGTCTCGGGCACTGGAATCAATATTTTGTCTGACTTGATTAAGGTTGATGTTATATTTAATTAATTCTTCTTGTTGTACCAGAATTTCATAGTCATATTCATCGGTTCTTACTACGCCGGCGTTTGCAATATTAGGTATTTCTCGTATTTTGGGTAATACCCTTTGGTCAATGATATCATTTAGCTGTCCGATCGGGATTTTGCTTGATCTTAAGCCCACAGCTATCATTCCTGATTGGCTGTTATCCATGCGGATCCAGAATGGATTCCAAGAGCTTGGGAAACGATTCTCGATATTGGCCAGTTTATTTTTGACTAGTTGCAGAGCTTCTTCCGGGTCTTGGTCCCAGCTGAAACGTGTCTGAAAGCTAAAGGAGCGCGGATAGTATCTACCGTTTACTTGTTCAACATTATTGATGCTCTTGAGTTGAGCTTCAATGTCTTTACCCCAGTTTTGAATAAAGTCGTCGCTGTTAATATCAGGAGGGCTCAGCCAAGCAACGACCGTTGGTCGTTGGGTCGCAGGAAACAAAGAAAGTGGTATATTTTTAGCTTTACTTAAGGCAGCAGCTATAATCAGAAGCATAATGACAATCATTGTGCTTCTATTGCGCATGAGGCTGAGCATTTGCTACCCCTTCACTTTTCTTGGTTTATCGAGGACAACCCGCTCTCCTGTTTTAGGTAGGCGGCTATATGTGGATATGATTTGATCACCTTTTTTCAGGCCTTCGATAACTTCATATCCGTCCGAAGACTTTGTGCCTAACTTAATCTTCTTTTTTACGATGGTGAGGTCTTTATTGACAATGAATACACTGCTTTCTTTTTTAAGAAAGTGTGGATTTTTGACAATCAAACCTTTTCTAAAGTTTGATTGGATCATTGCTTTAGCGAATCCAGCTTTTCGAATGATTCTTTGGCAGCTTACAGAATCTCGTTTTGGACATGCTACTTTAATTTTCACTTGATATAGGCCGGTGTTTTTATCTGGGGTTTGGGAGTAGCCTGCCAATGCCCCTGGAATCTCCAGCTTCGACGGTAGACCTGGAGATAATTGGACGGTGATAACATGCTTTTTTTCAAGTTCCAACAAATCAGTTAATGTCGCAGGGGCATTTAAAATATAACTCTGATTTTTGCTGATGGTAAAAAGAGATTGATATTTACTAATGCGTGTTCCTTCGGTCAAATCAATGTTATTTATAGTGCCATNGACCAAGGCNCGCACTTGGTAAGGTTGATANTCTANNCCTAGACCCGATGGTTNTATGATACCTANNTGTTGGCCTTNNCTAACTTTTTGCCCTGGCCGNACACTTAGCTTTACCAAGGTGCCGTCTACTTCACTGACTTGCTGGTATTCAGCTGCTGCCGNTAAGAANCCNCCTAAGCTTAAGGATTGGCTGAACTCAGTTTCTTGAACTGTTTCGACTCTAACTTTAGCTGGATCATTCTTTTTGTCGGGATTTCTTGGCGGATCAGGCTCGCAGCATNTGATNANAAGACTNATTATGAATATGAAGAATGTTTTCNCGCCATTTCCTTTCTGCGGGCAACGACCTTGTTAGCCTCTATAGGCTATGAGAATGCTAGCTGTGGCAGTGCACTCATTGATTGCATTGCAACATCTTCACATANACTANGTCATATAGACATAATCAGNGCGTTTGTCAAATGATTTCGGTGGATTGGTAGGGGGAGGGCATACTGTGGTTAGACTGCCTAGCTAGTCCGACCTCAGTATGACANGATNTTAAGTATAATAAAAACCAATATTTACTACCAGACTGAAACTTCGTAGTTGAGTCTGACGTAATTTGNGCTTTTTGAACTTGNATCATCTTTAAAAAATGTGGCGGCTGTATCTTTGTTGATCGTTCCGGCAAATAGTCTAAAAANGGGGTTACCAAATGGGCTGTCCTTGAGATGGTAGGCNAGCATACCAGCTGTTCTTGTCGTNCCGCTGCCTTTACCCCAGTCTGGCACCCCAGCACCTTCTTCGGTAATAATCCGGCGTGCATACTCTGCTCCTAGGGTTAGCTTCGAGCTGATTGAGTATTGAGGACGGATAATTGAGTCTGCTGCAGCCCAGTTTTGATTTTGTGNGGTATCTCCGGTCATTAGCTGATAACGGAATACATAATATAGGCCCAGTNTGTTGTCTTTTTTCCAATCACCGGCCCATTGAGTGAGGATCTTACTAGAACTCTGTTGTTTTTCCCCTGCGGCTCCAGNCCCGAACATGTTCGACATGCCACCTGCATAGATATGTCCTTCGGCAACATTAATGAGGGCAATATTATACCAATCTCCCCCGAATAGTTTGGTGCCCCAGTTTTGAAATTGCAGGCCGATGATGCTGCCTGGNGAGATATCATCGCCACCATCGGTGCTCTTAAATGATGTTTGATGCAATTCGATATTTGACTTTAATTTACCGTTTGTAAGNGGGTATTCCGTTTTTTGGATAAAGAGNCGGGTAGTATAGGGNTCTGCACTGGCATTGATNGTAATTTTGTCCTTACCNTTGACNTGNACTGTGTTGTCCTCATCTACCCANGTATANTTAGTTTCACCGTCTGCGGCGCCNCGTTTTATACCGAGGGCAAATTCCAGATTAAATGGNCCAACATTTTNGAGCTTNGTACCAATACCAAACATATTATGTTCATCAAATGGAAANGACCCCGTTAGGTATTCCCCATCTCCCCGATAGTCNCGTTGNCCNATCCATGTGGTTTGATCGTTNTCATAAAATTCNAGATAATTTANACGAGCATTCACNGANGTATTATCTGCAGGTTGNCTAATATCAGGNGCGAAAAATCTAGTGTTNCCAGAAATGTCTACACCAAGCACATGTTTTGCCTGTTNACCGTAAGTAGATTCCAGNGTGAACTCTGTTAGATTGCCATTGATNTGNTTTGATTCTTCAAACCATGGNCCAAAGNTAAAGNTCTTGTGATTAGAGCTCTCCTTGCTGAGATCTCTTTTGAGTGTGACCCCTCCCCNNGAATATATTTTTGGTTGGAGCTTCCATTCAGCNGCTNCTGTTTCTGTTGCAAGATATAAACTCATNATACTTGCCAACCAATATANAGATACNGGNTGTTTTTTTAGTAAATTCATCTGACTCATNTGGTGTTGCTCCATAGTGCTTCAACAGTTGGTTGCCTTTTTTTGGATCTATCATCCTGGTGTNCACTTGTACAGTNATGAGACGNATCTATATTGCCATTATATATAGAGAAATAAGGACTTTATTTCTTTTGTGACGAGCCTNTTNTTCTANNATTTCCTCATGGTGNTGGGCAGTTAGATTAANTCACTTACTTCANNGGTAAGCCAAATTANCNNNTTTGNTCTGTTGTATGATTAGTCGGCATGTAAAAAAAAATNAATGAGAAGCCAAAGCACTATGCAAAAATTGCCTAATCANNTGCAATTNATAGCTACATTGAGTTGAAATTCATACAATAACAAAACTATTGAGCTAGAATAATTTTTCTTCNCCGAATTCTCATATAATGAAATAGGCCACGGTGNGGTTTATGGATTCNGATGAAAATTTCTGGAGGCAATCTTGGTAGCTCAGGGTGATAAAGAGTCAATACGCGCAAGAGCGGAGGCTTCGATCAAAAAAATGATCCGAGAAACCACGGTCAATAGGTTAGTTCAAAATGGTAATCTAAGGTCCAAGGTTAAAATTGTTGAGGTGGAAGATCAGGATGCNTTCGTATATGCACATTGGATGTCGATNATCTTACTNTCAGGTAAACACTGTAAGTTNACTTTCTCTACTCATTTTTTCAGTGATGACACTCGTGGTCTAGTTGCTGGTGGGGTTAGAAGAAGTCCGGATAAAATTACTTTTAATATTCAGGAAGATTTTTTCAAAGAATTTTGTAACGCCGTTGCTGGTGGAATCAAAGCATGTCTAGAATTAGCAAAGATAGAGATAGGGTTATCTTTACCTCTAGTTACTAGGGGATTTGATCAAGTGAATTTTTCAGATCACTTTAATGATAACTCTTTCCGGCATGTATGGGAGGTTGATTGGGGTAGAGGCTCTGTTTATTGCGCTTATGAGTTGGAAACGGATGAACCTGAATGCTTTTTTGACCTTAAGTCAGTTGGTGAGATTTCTCAAAAAGAAGGTGAAATAGAGTTACTTTAGTTAAATAGCTAGTCAACTAGATTTATCATTTTTATTGATATAGAGATACGGGAGTTTTTCGATGCCTACCGGCGAAGCTGTTTCGATGGTCAAACAAATTATGATTACGCAAAATCTTCGAGCAAGTCATAAAATTTTGACTAAATTAGAAAGATCAAAAAATAATGTCGAAAGAATGATTGATCGATTACCTGATATCTTTGGTATTATCGAGATGGATGGTCGCATATTGAAAGGTAATAAATCTCTAGCTGATTGGTATCATCTAGATAATGTAGAAAGAATACTTGGACATCAGATATGTGATTTATTCTGTAAACAGAGTTGGTCGATCTTTCAGCAACATTTGGGAAATCTAGTCAAAAATGAGAGTAATAGTGTTGACTTTGAACTTCAGATTGACTGTAACAGCAATGATATTCGATCTGTTCATTGGAATATTCAGAGAATAGATACTATTAGCCGGCGGAGAGGTGACTTATTTATAATCTTCGGTCGTGATATCACTCAAATTCGGCATTACGAGAAACAACTAAGTCAAATATTCTCAGCGATTCCATTAGGTATTTTTACAATGGATCCTGAGGGCATGATTGATGGGCCTCATAGTTTCTATCTAGAATACCTTCTTGGTCAGAGTAATTTATCTGAAAAATCGATGAAAAAGGTTATTTTTGAAAAAGCAGAACCGCTGATGAGTCAGAGTCAGGTGGCTGGGTATAAAGAGTTATTTGGTGTTTTTGGTATGGATGAGTTTTGGTTTGATATGGGTATGGCCCGCTATCCAGCTGAAATTTTCCTTCCTACGGGAGAAGATGATGATAAAGGTTTATGGTTAGGTTTTTCATATCACGCTATTTTAAGGGATGCTTTAGTCCATCGTGTTTTAGTCGTCGTTGAGGATCGTACCCAAATAGTTAAAGAACGGATGGAAGCTTCTAAAAAAGAGCATAATGATAATATTACAATTAATCGAATTCTTGATATTCAAAACTGTGATCCCGTTACTTTGAAATCGTGTATTGCTGATTTAAATGGTTATTTCCATAGGTTTGAAGAATGCTGGGCGGTGGGTGATTCAGACAGTGTTGTTAAAACATTGCACGGTATCAAGGGAGTTTCTAGGTCGACAGGTCTTCGTCGTTTGATGAACTTGTGTCATCACCTAGAAGATTATATGCTTGGTAAAGTTGTATGCGAAGATGGAGACATAGAACGCTCTCGAAAATCGATGCTCTCTGAATGGCATGAAATACATCATATGTATCGGGTTTTTTCTGAGCTTGATAAAGAGCCTGATGAACCAATGATTAATCCAGCTTCTAATACCTGGGTTCCTTCGAATCAAAAAAGAGCTTTGAAAACTTTACGTAAGATAAAGTCAAAAGCTAAAACGAAAGCTCTTAAAGAAGAAGTCAGCATACTAGAAAGGCAGTTGAAGCAAATAAATTATGTTCCGGTAAGATCTATTGTAAATCAATTAAAACATCATGTTGAATCTACTGAAGATATGTTAGATAAGTCGGTTAATTTGGAAATTGATTTGGAAGATGTGTTGCTTTCGGAGGGGACTTTAAGTCGAGTTAGAGAATGCTTATGGCATCTCGTTACTAATGCTCTTGATCATGGCTTTGAAACTGCGGCAGAGCGGAAAGTAGTTGGAAAGAATCCAATAGGAACACTGCGTGTTTGTTGCTATGTTAAAGGAGCCCAAACATTTTTTGAAGTGGAAGACGATGGTCATGGCTTTAATTTTCAAAAGATTGCTGGTCGAGCGCTAGAAAGAAAATTAACGACGCCTAAGAAACTAAAAGCTATGAGTAATAAAGATATTTTGGAATTTTTGTTCTCGAGTGGTTTTAGTACTTCAAATGAAGTTACGGTTGTTAGTGGTAGAGGTTTGGGGTTGGATGCAGTTAGAGATATCACTAAACAACTTGGTGGAAAACCTGTAATGGCCATGAATAAAAAGGTAGGAACCATGTTTAGGTTTTCGGTAAAATAATCAGTTTGAATATCGTTATATAGTGATATCAATTTTACCAATATCGGAATAAATTTTGTAAGAGTCTAGATCCTTCTGAGGAGATATATGGATAAGGATCAAAGACAGGCAAAAAGAGAGAATGAAATTCTTACGGCGGCTCATGATCTTTTTCTTGAAAAAGGTTTGCCAAATGTCACTATCGAGATGATTGCAAGTCGCTGTAACCTTGGTAAAGGTACTGTTTATAACTATTTTAAAAGTAAAGAAGAGATCTACGCTAAACTTTATTTACTCCATTATCAAACTCTCATGCAAACTATTGTTGATGTAGAAAAAGATCACGATCATGTTCCGGTTGTCCCTCGCCTTCGACGCCATATGGAATTGTTTGCTGATTTTCATATGGAAGATAGAAAACGTCATATGGTGTTGAGGCAGTGTCAGGACTCTATTGATATGGGTAATCTCCCAGAGGGAACCCGGAAAGATCTGTTAGCGGTCAATGCGCAGACATATGAACTGGCAGATAACTTATTTAAAACAGGCATGCAGGAAGAAGTGTTTCGCCAGGCTAATACAAGATGGTTGACCAGAATAGGTATAGCTATGCATTTCGGTGTGATTAGAAATTTGATCGAATTCCCCGGAGATATGACGGATGATGAACAACTAGATTACCTAAAATTGACCCGAGAAGTTATTTTAAAAGGTATGCGACGGGATTAATGGTTCGAACCTTCGTTTTTCTGACGCCGCCATTATAGTAAGCCAACTCATACTAACCTCTGTTTATTTTTTTTCACTATATGCTGAAATACTATGATAGCCTTGCTTTATTGGCTGGATGACCTGTCTAGTCTAAGACTTGGGTTTTTCATTGTCTTTATTTTTAGGCTTTTGCAGAGGGATTTTTTCATCATTGTTAGTGCCACTAATCATCCATTGAACTCTTAAAAGAATACCTCTAACTATAGACTATAAACTAGAGCTGGTAAAAAATTAGGAGGCATTTATGAAGATCATAGGGTTTCTGTTAAGTTTGTTCGTAATTATGACGCACGGGCATGATGCCTTTGGCAAGTGTTTCTCAAGAAATGCATCGGTTGAACCCATTAGCCTTAATGGTTTGCGTGGTGTTCCAGCAGAAAAGGAGTTTTTGCGACATATTAAAAAGAGTGAACTTCAAAGACGTTTACCAGTTCGTTTGGGGCGTGCCCGTAATGGTGTTGATTTATTCAGAGTCGAATATACCTCTATTGATATCAAGGGGCAGCCTGTTTTAGTCTCTGGCTTAATGATGGTGCCTGATGAATGCTCTGATGACCAGCCAGTCATTGTTTTGCAGCACGGTACAATTGTCGAAGATATGATGGCTCCCTCGGTGACCGCAAGAGAAGGTCTGGCTGAAGCTGCTTTGGGTTTTTTGGTTTTAGTCCCTGATTATTTAGGCTTTGGTAGTTCGAAAGATTACTTGCACCCTTATGTGATTGCTCAGCCCTACCAGCAAAATGGTATTGATATGATTAGGGCAGGGAAGTGGCTAATGAAGCAAGAGGATATCGAGCCGGGGCCTTTGTTTGTGCAAGGGTACTCTGAGGGTGGCTATGCTGCGATGGCTTTGCAGAANGCGATTACNAAGTTGGGTGATGAAGATATTAAATTNACTGCNGCTTCCTATGGTGCCGGNCCNTATGATCTTTTAGCAACCGGATACAACCTGGTTAAGGCTGAAGAGACNAATCCNTTATATTTAACTTATGTTNTGGTTTCATATGCGGAGTATTTCGATGATCTTCCATCACTTAAAGCNATGCTGATCAATCCAAAAGAATGGCAATTNCCGGATGCGTTTGATGGCACGCAATCCTATGATNAAATTATAGGTAGAATGCCAACAGCNGTAGANAANNTGGTAACACCTAATTTTCGTAGTGGCTTTATTCGNAGGATAGAAGAATTGTANAAGGGAAATACTGTTAANCTAGAGCCATTTGAAAANTATCTGNTNGCNAATAGTGTTCACANNGGTTGGGTNCCTCAAGTTCCTACCCGTTTGGTGCATTGTGTNGATGATAAGGTTGTCCCGGTTGCTAGTGGTGATCGTGCCTATGANGCTTTAAGTGCTGTNAGCGATTTAGTTTCCTATGAGCGCATTGAAAGTATACCNGGACGCAAACCATATACCCATACTACATGTCCTGGTTATTTCTCNCCGGTTCGCTGGTTTATGAANATNTTAGAAAAGTAANAGCCNNGTGCNGTTGGATCGAAAACCCCACTGATGTTAAATGGNATTCAGTGGGGTTTTTNTAATNGTGTGGTNTTATCCTCACATACANNCNTTANAAAGAGCTATACAAAGGCCCTGGCGTGAGCTACTATCAGACATGTTGATGGTTGTATTAGTAAGCTAACACATTAAANCGTNGGTGGATGATGNCTAAGCATCGCTATAGGATGATCGATGCGAAGATACTGCGTTTGATTGCAGCTGAAAGTTTTCTTCAGCTCATTAACGCTGGTTTATTTCTGATNTTCAATTTTCTATGCCTATCCAATGGATACGGAGATNATGAAATTGCTGAGTTCTTTAGTTGGCGTTTTCTATCCGTGATGATGGTGTCCTTACCNCTGGGGTTCTACATTCGGAAACGTAAAATAGTCCCATTGTTTAGGGCGGCAGCGATATTGGTGCCNCTGAGTGCGCTTGGCCTTATCTGGGGCGTAAAAGCTCATCATGATCTTGTGGTTATATTTTCAAGTGTATTGATAGGAGTAAGTACTTCTTTTTTTCAAATGGCATTTGTTCCATTTCTTATGCGAAATACTCCGAAAGAATGGCANACGGAGGCTATTGCGCTTCATTTTGCCAGCTGGAGTACCACAACNTTTGTGCTGGGGGCTGGTTCTTGGTTTGCCAATTGGATGATGGGNGAAAAGGTTCCAGAGGAGTATGTGCTATGGACCTGTTGTTTGTTGGGTTTTCTTGGNGGTCTTTTATTTTATCTGCCNATNAAAGANGTTGCNCCTNAACAGGANCAAGGNCGGGGACCTTTNCCCGATATAGAATGGCGAAGAATGGCTGTAGTCCTTCTTCCTGGNTTGGTGATTGGNATTGGAGCGGGATTGACCATTCCATTNATTAGTATCTATTTTCATAATGTTTTTGANATGGAGTATGATCAGTACTCTATTATGAGTTCTATTTCGACNCTATTAGTAACTTTTGGTTCCGTAGGTGGTCCATGGGTTTTAAGACGCTATGGNTATGGNNTATCAGTGATTGGTGTNCAGAGNCTAGCNGTTGTNGCATTATTTATNATGGCNGCNATGGAAAATTATGCNCCNATGCCTCTTGCTTTTGGAATAGCNTGTTTTTGCTACATGGTCCGTCAGCCATTGATGAATATGGCAAATCCGATTCTATCACAGTTGACGATGGATTTTGTTGGTCCTAAAAGTCGTGAGCTGACAAGTGCCATTCAGCAGGCTTTGTGGTCTGGTTCCTGGTTTTTCAGTTCTCATATTTTTGCTCAGCTAAGAAGTAATGGTTATACCTTTAATACTGTCTTAACTATTACCGGCATCATTTATTCTTTGGGTATTGCCTTATGTGGGGTGGTNATTGTTCTTTCTCGCAGGGATGCAGTTTTAACCCAGGCTTCAGCTGAAGTTTTATAAGCGATCCGTTCTTTGACTTAAAAAGCACGAGGATGCATGTTTCATTGATCCTCGTGCTTTCTATCTGCTGCTATACTATCTGAATGCTGGTATGCCTGTGACTTCATTACCAATGACTAGGCGGTGGATATCTTCGGTACCCTCATAGGTGTTAACCGTTTCTAGGTTCATAAGATGTCTAATCACAGGATATTCATCAATAATTCCATTGGCGCCTAGCAGGTCTCGAGCTTCGCGAGCACAGTCTAGTGCCATCCGGCAGTTGTTCATTTTTGTTAGTGAAATTTGATGAGGTTGGATTTCACCTTTTTCTTTAATTCTGCCAAGCTGCAGTATTAGTAGCTGAGCTTTAGAAATTTCTTGTACCATTTTAGCTAACTTTGCTTGTACCAGCTGGTAGCTTGCTAATGGTTTGTCGAACATGCTTCTTTCTTTTACGTAATGCAGTGCTTCGTGATAGACTGCGTTGGCAGCACCTACTACGCCCCATGAAATTCCATATCTTGCTTGTGATAAACAGCTGAGAGGTGCTTTTAGCCCTATGCCTTCAGGTAAAATTTGATTTTCTGGGATGATGCAATCTTGAAAGTGAAGCTCGGAAGTAATGCTTACTCTAAGGGAAAACTTACCTTTCATGGTAGTGGTTGTGAAACCTTTAGTCCCTTTATCGACAATAAAGCCGCGAATCTTACCGCCATCTAGTCTGGCCCATACGATAGCGAGATCAGCGATGCAGCCATTGGTGATCCACATTTTGTTGCCATTTAGTTTATAACCTCCGGAAACTTTTTCTGCCTTGCAGGCCATACCTCCAGGGTCTGAGCCGAAATCTGGTTCTGTCAGACCAAAGCAGCCGATGATGTCACCTGTAGCCATTCCCGGTAGGTATTTTTGTTTCTGTTCTTCTGAACCATAAGCATGAATAGGGAACATTGCTAAGGCACCTTGCACCGATGCGAATGATCGAATGCCAGAGTCAGCGCGTTCTAGTTCTTGCATGGTTAAACCGTATGCTACTGGGCCGAGGCCTGCGCAGCCATATCCAGTAAGATTTGCTCCTAAGAGTCCCATTTCTCCAAACTGTTTGATCAGAGTTTCGGGGAATACTTCATCCCTATTGGCTTGTTGCAATAGAGGGATTACTTTTTCTTCGACGAAGCCTCTGACAGAATCTCTGGTAAGTAGTTCCTCTTCTGTTAAAAGTGAGTCGATATCCATGTAATTAAGTGATTGGTACTGAGCCATATTCATTTCCTTAAGACGTTCTTTAAAATACAACCAAGCAATCAAAGGGCGTAAAAAAGCCATATGCTATGGTGACCATGTTGCTCTTCATGACTTCTATTCATCTCTTATTCTAGAAATGTATCCCGAAAGTGCTTTACCGAAGTGGTGACGGGAGTTGTCGAGCGACGAGAAGTGTAATATATTTGCCGTCATTTTTAAAATCTAAAGCTAAAAAAAATGGCAAAAACATGTTTAATCGTGCAGAAATTATTGATCAAAATTTCAGTAAAAGAATAATAAATGGTGACCTACCACAGGTAAGTTTGGCTGATTGCGATGCTTCAGGGCTCCAATCTCATGGTGCATTTGACCTATTTGAATCCCAGGTCATTAGCCGGCATTTGGACCTTAAGGCGCGTAAACTTAGGGAAAAAGGAGAAGGCTTCTATACCATCGGCAGTTCAGGTCATGAAGGTAATGCTGTCTTTGGTAAGCTAATGAGGCTTAGTGATTTGGCTTTTTGTCATTATCGGAGTGGTGCCTTTATGATTCAGCGGTCCAAGCAGCTTCCGGGGGCGACTTATCTATATGATCAGTTGCTTTCTCAGGTAGCGTCGTCGGAGGACCCGATTTCAGGGGGGCGTCATAAGGTCTTTGGTAGTCTGCCATTGGGGGTGCCCCCGCAGACTAGTACTATTGCATCTCATTTACCTAAAGCTATGGGTATGGCCTTAGGAATTAGGAAAGCATCTGATCTTGAGTTAGAGGGAGCAGTGCCCCGTGATGCCGTGGTCTCGTGTTCTTTTGGAGATGCCTCATTTAATCATTCTACTGCGCAAGGTGCTATCAATACCAGTGCATGGATGTCCTATCAGAATATACCGTTGCCGCTGGTTTATATTTGCGAAGACAATAATATTGGTATTTCTGTGCCCACTCCAAGGGGGTGGGTGAAAGAGAATATGCTTCATAAGCCGGGGATTCGTTACTATGAGGGTGATGGACTCAATATTTTTCAACTATATAAAGTTGGGGCCGAAGCTTGTGAGTATGCCCGCACCATGCAGAAACCAGTTTTTCTTCATGTTAAGACAGTCCGGTTAATGGGACATGCAGGCTCCGATGTTGAATCTTCTTATCATTCGCTGAAGAAAATTACCGGTATAGAAAGGGATGATCCGCTGATTCATACAGCCACCTTATTGTTGCGGCTTGGCTGGGCGACTCCTGATGAATTGATTTCCATTTATGAGACCGTGAGGTCTCGTATTGATCGCATTGCTGAAGAGGCGGTCAAGCGACCTAAATTGGAAACAGCGGTTGAAGTGATGGATTCCCTGGTACCTGCAAAATCAGATAATACATGGCCAATAGCCCCTGAGCCTGAACAGAGAAAAGAACTTTTTGGGAAGCAATGGTCACTGATGCAAGAACCACAGCAGATGTCTCGATTAATTAATTGGACTCTGATGGATGAAATGTTGCGGCTAGAAAGTATGGTCGTTTTTGGCGAAGATGTAGCGCAAAAAGGCGGAGTGTATAACGTTACAGCGGGACTGAAACAGGCCTATGGAGTGCGTCGTGTTTTTAATAGTATCCTTGATGAACAGAGTATCTTAGGTACAGCCATCGGCTTGGCTCATAATCGTTTTCTGCCCGTACCAGAAATTCAGTTTTTAGCTTACGTCCATAATGCTGAAGATCAAATTCGAGGAGAAGCGGCGACCCTTAGTTTTTTCTCTCAAGGGCANTNNACNAANCCAATGNTNNTAAGGNTNCCNGGATTAGCNTACCAAAANGGNTTTGGTGGGCACTTTCATAATGATAACTCATTGACTGTTTTTCGGGATATTCCCAGCCTGATTATGGTTTGTCCTAGCAGCGGTCGTGAAGCTGTTGGCCTGTTGCGGCGCTGTCTGCGGTTGGCATGGGAAGAGCAGCGAGTGATCATTTTTATTGAGCCTATTGCGCTCTATCGCACTAGGGATTTATTGGAAGAAAACGATGGCTTGTGGGCATCATCATATCCTGGGGTTGATTTCGAAATACCGTATGGTGAAGTTGGAGTGCATGGCAATGATGAACAATGCGTTATCATTACATATGGTAATGGTTATTGGTTGAGTCGGCAAGCGGCAGAGGATGTTAGAACCCTTAACAATACTAATGTCAAAGTCATTGATTTGCGTTGGTTGGCACCTTTACCGACAGAATCNTTGGTAAAGGCATTGAAGGGGGCTAAGCGCATTCTGATTGTNGATGAATGTCGTAAAACTGGTTCAGTAAGTGAAGANTTGACTACTTGGTTGGTTGAAGCTGGTTATAGTCAAGGAATTAGTAGAGTGACTGCAACAGATTCTTTTATCCCGCTTGGTAAAGCATCAACGGCTACACTACCAAGTCGGGAGTCAATCTATCGGGCTGCTGTCAAACATTTTTGTTAGGAAATTGAGGCCAATTATGCCGTCTAAAACAGCTGTAGTTATTTGTCCCGGAAGGGGCTCTTATTTAAAAGAAAACCTCGGGACCTTAAAGCATCGTTCCTCGAGGGTCGATTCATTTGTCAGTCAAATGGATCAACTACGCTCTGCAATGGGCTTACCGACCATTACTGATCTTGATGCTGCAGGTAAGTATGAAGTGAATCTCCATACTAAAGGAGAGCATGCGTCGACTCTAATTCAGACATGCGGTATAGCTGATTTTCTCGAAGTTGATCAAGATGAGTATGAAATTGTGGCAGTTACCGGAAACTCTATGGGCTGGTATACTGCTTTAGGCTGTGCTGGGGCATTGGATCCCGAAGCCAATTTTGAGTTGGTCCAGACTATGGGCAGTATGATGCGTGATGGCCTTGTGGGAGGTCAGGTTCTTTACCCTCTTGTTGACAGCGACACCTGGAAGTTGGATGCATCAAAGCAAAAACATGTAGATGAGGTTCTTGCTAAAGCTGCGGGTGATTCAGAAATCGAGATTTATCGTTCTATTCATTTAGGTGGTTTTTTGGTATTCGGTGCCAATAATAAAGGCGTGCGGTTTTTGTTGAAGGAGCTCATGCCGTTAGATCAAGGTAGATTTCCCATGAAGTTGGTCAACCATGGTGCTTTTCATACTCCTTTGATGCATGATATTTCTCGTAAGGGATCATCTTTAATTGATTCAGATTCATTTTCGGCTCCTGTATTGCCATTGATTGACGGTCGTGGATGCATTTGGCAGCCATATAGCACTGACGCTGAACAATTATGGCGTTATACCTTAGGGTCTCAAGTTACTGAAGTATATGATTTTACCCTNGCTGTATCAGTTGCAATCAAGGAGTTTTCACCATCGCATTTGATTTTACTGGGTCCAGGTGCAAATCTGGGTGGAACGATTGGACAAGTTATTAGCTCTTTGGGTTGGCGGGGAATAACTAACAAAGAAGAATTTCGTATCCGGCAGCAGCAAGATCCCGTTTTACTTACGGCTGGAGTCAGTGATTGAGTTGGAATAGTTGATCCATTTAAGGTGGGTTATCTAAAAAGTTTCTGTCACATCCATGGTGACAGAAACTGAGAGAATATCGAATTAATTCATATTATTGCTTCTTGAATTTACCTTTTGCTCTTGTCTTTGGTGGTGTGGGAGGTTCTACAGTATTGGCAGTGGTTGCAATAACATCATAGCCCCTAGTAGTGTCTGTGACATTAGCTATGGCATATACGCCATCGGCGCCTTGTTTAAAGCACTGTTTGGTGATTGTTGAACCTGAGTTTGCTNTACCATTACCTTGACATGGGTATGCTGCAGTGTTGCAGNTTCCTGATGTGTTGTTGTTACCCATCGGATGCCAGTANGTNCTTGGCTTTAATAGTGTTGGATCTTCNCTAGTAACTAGAGCCTTGCGGATACTCATTTGATTTGCTGCACCACTGACTCCGCANCCTTTGAGNGCTCCNTCNANATCTTTNTCNACTTTAAATAAAAAGCCGCGTGCAGACTCGTTGATANNNCCCCCGGGGTTCATCCAATAACTAAGATTCCCCACGTTGGTGTCCACATCCATGTCAAAAGCCACGTAGTTTATGGCATGTATATCTGAGTTTTGAGCATCNTCTCCAACGCCACCGTAGTTGACTAAGCCTNCGTCAGTGAAAGGTTCGACTGTATTAACTAAAGCAGCTCGTCGGACTTCAAAGCGCATTCTGTTCGAGTTATCCTCCTCTACTGTCCGATCATATTGAATACTCATTACGAAATTTTTGTTGGCTGTATTGTTGTTATCAATGAGTCCACCACCCTGGTTACCTCCNGCTGTTACCCCTGATCTTTTGGTGAATAGNACTCCACGGCCNGTTTCATTTTCCCCNGGNGAATGGACNANNTGAACTTCCATTTTCGACTGATCAGGCATGGTTATCTCAATGTCACTGCGATAGTATTTAGAGTCGTCTTCTCCTGTCATCTGACTAATGGTTGCTGAAGTGATGCTAATTTTCTTATCCACATCGTCGCTAGAGGCTGCAGTCGTAAGAGCAGAAGATAGGTCAAGAGTCGAACCAGATGCAGGGAGCCCATTATCGCTACCGTTTTTCTTTGCTTGACATAGCATACCACTAACTAATGCAAGAGCCTGTTCAATGCGTTCTACAGATTCATCGACCTGGCTTCGAGCGAAAGCAACCATACATGCTTCATTATTACCGGACCCCGAATTATCTATAGATCCTGCTACTGTCCCGTTTGTCGTCCCCTTTTTAACCGCATTGCCATTGTTGTCGGTGTATTCAGTTGGGTTCATATCACTATCGAAATCGTAGCAACTAAAGTTGGTCGTTGTTCGTCCTTTAAATATATCCATATCCATACATTTATCAGCTGTTCCTGCTAATCTCTCTTTTGCCTCTGCGATCTTGCCTTTCACGGTTTTTTCTTTTTCGTCTGCGACAACATATAAAGATGCTGATTCAATTGATTGAGGGAAGACTGACAAAGCTAAACTACCTGGATAAGCGGAAGCGAGTTGAGTATCAGCTTCTAACTCGACGCTAGCTGGGCTGTCAGCATCTTCGCTGGAGCAACCAAATATTGATAAAGATAAGAATATAGATGAAAATAATAATTTTTGTATAGTTTTACCAATCCTCATGGCATTCTCCTGATGTTCACTTAGAATTTGATCATTCTAGTCCCTCGGCTTAATAGAGACTTTTCTTTAGCTTATAGTTTTTTTTGATAGTTGCCTGAATTTCGAACTGATGTACCTTTTGATGACATTAAATAGAGTTTTAGGGTAGATCAATTTGATGTAAGTATTTTCTGAATTAAATTTTTTTGGTTCTTGCCACTTCTTTTTGTGCCATCTAGGATAACTGCAAAAATTTACAATTGGAGGCTTCATGATAGATCAGATGGAGATTCGGAATCGGCTTGAGCGTTTTCTTACTGCAGCTGAAAAGTGGGATCCTAATGGATATGCCGAGTTTTTTAGTATTGACGCAGTCAAAGTGGATCCTAACGGATCCGATCCGGTGAAAGGCCGTGATGCAATAGTGACCAGATATAGAGATAAGCGCATGGCTAAATTGTCCAGTTGGGAAATTCAGCGGGATGATATTTTCGTTGCGGGGCAGGGAGCTGCCTTGCGTTGGACGGTGCATTTGGAGGATAAGCAAGGAGAAAAGGCTTCATATGAAGGCATTGATACCTTTGCTTTTAATAATGCTGGTGAATGTTGTGAAATGATTACCTTTCCGAGGAAAATCTAGAGCTTTGCACTAAGGTAACATCAGGCTATTTATCTCCATTGAGCTCTAATACTTATACAGGTATAGAGCTCTTTGTTTTATGATTGTCAAATGGTGTTACCTTGATCCTTCCTCCTTTAAATGCCGGTGTTTTGCTTCTAGGGTCAAGTGTGCGGTCAAGAAGAGTATTGGCTTCTGGGTAATACATCATAGCTGCTCCTTTTTTTATATCAAATGATCTGATCAAAATAGGGCCCATTGTTCCTCCTGGCCCAACAATGGTGACTTTATCGTTGTCTTTGAATCCTAGCCGCTCGATATCATCAGAGTTCATCATAACCACATCTCTGCGTTCTTGGCCTCGATAGCGATCTTCTTCTTCGAAAACTACAGTATTGAACTGACCTTCAGAGCGTATCGTTAAAAGGCAGAGGCTTTCTTGATCCTGAGTGATTGATTCGTAGCAAGACATATTGGTTATATGAAAATTGGCTCTGCCATCAGGGGTTGGAAAAAGTGGCGTGTGCAGGGTTCTCCCAGGAATGTAGAATTCCTTTTTTTCTATGGTACGTTGATCTATTTCTGCAAATGGCTTGAGTGTCTCACTGATTAGCTTGCGTATGTTATTGTGGTCTTTTAAGTTACTAAAATTAATCTCATCGGGGCACCGAGCGCTGTCTGCAAGCGCATCTTTGGCTATGTCACATATTATTTCTGTTTCAGTTCTTGGGCCTTGAAAACGCGGCGGGCCACCATCGCTGATGCGAACGTAATTAAACATACTTTCTTGGGTAGTAGATTGAGATTCCTCATCTCTTGCTGCCACTGGTAGTATGAGTACCTCTTTTGCGGTTGCATTGACATGTCCCGTGTTAAGACTAGTATTAAGGTGGACCAGCATTTCAATTCTTTCTATCGCTTTTTCAGCAAAACCTAGGTCAGGATTCGAGCCATAGAGGTTGCCTCCAAGGCATAGCGCAAAATCAATATTTCCTGCTTCTGCTGCTTCCATACAGCTCATGGTATCATAGCCGGTGTGAGTTGGGGGGACGACGCCCATTCTTTTTAGAGCAGTGGCTTGATCCAAAGAAATTTCGGGTTTGACTCCCATGGATCCTATACCCTGGACATTTGAGTGACCTCTTATTGGTAATAGTCC
>PBRN01000072.1 GCA_002725955.1 Pseudobdellovibrionaceae bacterium | reverse complement strand
AGATAGAAGTCCACCTCTGCGGCTAAGTAGCGATGGAACTGTTTTTTAAAAATAAGGAGAAGACCGTGGATATGAGTAAAGTAACAATAGTTGACCACCCTCTGATCAAGCATAAACTAAGTATCATGCGGAATAAAGACACGAGCTGCACCAAGTTCAGAACCTTAATGAATGAAATAAGTACCTTATTAGCATATGAGGTAACTAGAGATCTAGAGTTAGTAGAAAAAGAAATAGAAACCCCTATGACAACTATGGTAGCGCCCTTTCTAAAAGAGTCACAAATCGCACTCATTTCGATTTTAAGGGCTGGAAATGGTCTCTTGACTGGTATTCTCAACCTGCTACCTTCAGCCAAAGTAGGGCATATCGGTTTATATAGAGAACCAGAAACCCTCGTGGCTATTGAATATTATTTTAAAATGCCAAATGATATTAGCAGTAGAAAAGCATTAGTCGTAGATCCGATGCTGGCAACAGGTCACTCGGCGTGTGCAGCTATTTTTGCACTTAAAAAGGCCAAACCTAAAAGCATTACCTTCGTATCACTATTAGCATCACCCGAAGGCATCAAAGAAGTTCAAGAGCAACACCCTGATGTAAATATATTTACCGCCTCTATTGACGAAAAAATAGATGCACACGGCTATATTATTCCAGGGCTTGGTGATGCTGGTGACCGTATCTATGGAACAGAGTAATAGTTATAAAAGGTATGATCGATATCAAAATCAACTATAGTAATGTTTTGCAGGCTTGCCATACCTCATCAGGAGTGATGACTTCATACATTCAAAATATTTTCTAGGACACTGCTGTGTACCGTGGTCACTCCATAGTCTACAGTGGATGCTTTGGCTTTCCACAACAATTTTGCCTCTCGACCCAAAGCCTATAGATGAAGTGGTGGCTCCGAAAATAGCCACTGCTGGTCCCTGATGTGCGCTAGCACAGTGAATGAGAGAAAAATCATTGGTAATAATCAAAGATAAGTATCTATCAGAGACCATCTAAATCATTCAACTATACCAGTGATTTTTTCATTACTATTGCAGTTTCACCATCTTGGTAATAACTCTTCCGCACACCCACTTTTTCGAAATTATATCTCTTATATAGCTGTATCGCCGCTATATTTGATTCACGAACTTCTAAAAAAATATCATTCGCTTTCGCCGTATGCTCAGACCATTCTATAAATTCATTCATCAGCAGATGCCCAACACCCTCTTTACGAAAATTAGGCCTGACATAGATAAAAAGCAGATCAATTTGATCGACATTCACCTGAACAATCAAACAAGCTTTCCATAGCCCTAAATCATCAATAACAGACCAAAGAAAAACTTCGTTTCTTGTAAGTGTTTCGAGAACCTGTTCAAAACCCCAAAAATCCGTACCCCAATCATTGGCGAAGGTGCGAAGCTGCTTCTTTTCTTTTTCTGTGTGCTGCCAAGATATAATTTTTTCGAACATATCCTCCTAATCATCTTATTAAGTTTGGCTCAATTTTTTTATATTCACGACCTTCAGCATACATCCGATATGTCACCCGATTTTTTAACTTCTTAAACCAAGGAGTCATCAAATAAGAGTCTTTACCTGATATATAGTTACCAACATACCCCCGTTGACCTTTACTCAAAATATAACCTTGCACTCGTAGTACTGAAGATAAAACAACCCTAATATCTTGATTACTAACAGCCATTCGCTGAAAAAATTTTCTTAATCCAGAAAACTTTGCCTGTTTCTTTACAATCATATCACTAGCAGAGTTAACCATCTTCTTAGAAGCAATGAAACCACTTAAGCGCTGCGCTTCTTGCTCCACCATCTTATCGTTCTTAAACGCTTCAACCTGCCCGGACCAATTAACAGCAGTGACAAAAACTGGAGGATCCATTTCAGGTAGCACTATCGCAGATTTGATTACTTGGTGCAGCTCCATTTGACGCTGCGTATATGAGAAACGATTGATCTCCATCAACAACCGATCTATCAGTGGCTGAGTGGAATCTTGAGCGAAATTAGTGCTCGGAAATAAAAGCATCAAGCAAAGAAAACATATATAAAATGTGCTCACTGGTCTTATCAAATGCTTATCACGACATCCAAATCTAAACATGCTCTATTTACCCCAACAAACTACATCAGCCAAAAGCAACTCCAAACAAGTCACATTGAACCATAAAAGGCGGCCTTATACCAATGGATAAATTTTAATCAAGACGATCTTGATCTGACAATGTCTTGACATTACAGGAAATGACTGTAAAGCTTCATTAGCACAGGCCAAAAATTAAATCCCCAGTTGGAGGACAAAATGAACAAAGCTGAGCTAGTCGAAACAATGGCAAAAGTTACTGGGTCAACCAAGGCTGATACAGAAAGAACACTTGATGCTTTTCTCAGTGTTGTCAGTGAAAATATCAAAAAGAAAGACGGCGTAAAGCTAGTAGGTTTCGGAACCTTTGCCGTATCTAACAGAAAAGCAAGAGTGGGAAGAAACCCACAAACGGGAGAAGAAATTCAGATTCCGGCACGCCGAGTACCTGTTTTCCGCCCAGGCAAAGAACTTAAAGAGTCNGTNAAGTAAGACNAATNTTTAATACCAAGGTTTTGTGCAACAGACCTTATTATAACCAATNATTGAANNCATTTGGGTTATGTGTCGGTCTGTATATTAGTTGTTCTCTCCAAGCATAATGGCATTACAGTTGCATTATTTTAAGTGGTGGAATCACCANTAATCGCCTGCTGTTATCTTGGAGCGCTGTTTGCCATGTNCTCTCTCNAAAGNCTAAATTCAAACCCACTTTTNAACNNANCNCTACGCTNCCNCCATATATATAAATTTTTCAATATTATTNTAATGTTANCGACTTTAACAGCATGCCAATATNCTTTNATGACNAAAGAAGANAACTCTATAACCAGTAGTGAAAATGATTGGGCNGATGTCCCTGTTCAATTATCGAGAACTCCAGAAGACTTTTCCCTTGTGCTNCAAAGTTATTCACTTGAACAGGAAAANAACAGTAGTCCAAAGTTTGCACTCTATGCAATAGCANCAAGATCTGCTCCTATTGGCCGTAAATATCGGGTATATTATGTCGATACCGATGTTAACGGNAAATTAACATCGATAACCTGGAAGCTACGAACTAAATTACAAAAAGTCAGNTCTAGCTATAAGGTCACCGCCTGGATGGACTTCTCCGCTGATAAGAAATTACCNAATGCCCGCTGGNTGAAAACCATCCAAAATNATGGCACGCAGAGTATAAAAATAGGCACNGTTTATTTCGAAAAAAAAGGNCANACAAAGNTTATTTCAAANCANNAATTCTTTAAAGGCATGATTATTTCTGANGAAACTTTNCTAGGTAATGGACAAATCGCTCTGCANCTATTANCGAAAATTGACTATCAACCAANCAGCCTCTTTACCAATTGCCATGNGTCAACACTTAGTAAAAGTTGTAATAATATNGACTTGTCTAAAGTTTGTGAGGCNTCTCTTCTATCCGNNGGCTGTATTGAAANTCTANCCAAAGCTGATGANGNNTTTNTNGCNACTGGCTCAAGTNATAANTTAGGAGAGTATGGNAATNCAGGNATTANAACTCTGAACCTNAGAANTAATAGCNAAGNCTGAAGGCGAGCTCACATTTGTATCTCAAAATATTAACGCCACCNCACAAAATAACCAAGAATTGTGTCGAGACGTTGTNAGGTGGCATGTNTCCAGCCTGATCGATCAAACCAGGAATTTATCCTGTATTATTGGAAGGGTCTCTTCACCNGCCCCCTTNGAAGGTAAGCTACAATGCAAANTTAAAATATCTTTCACTAACTTTAAGGATATTAGNCAGTACGGCTGTATGGTCCACGCNACTTTTATAGGTGAGAAAAAAGAGTTCCAGTCNGCTTCNGTAGTGGCNNTTAATTAACCTGGAGGCCACTTTAACTTNCGCCCNCCAAGAATATGAGCATGAATATAGTCAACNGTCTGCTGACCATCCNTACCACAATTCACAACCACCCTATATCCTCCTTCAGCTAAACCAATACTTTTAGCAACCTTAGCAACTCCCTGAAATAATGCCCCCACCTGCTCCTGACTAACATCAGCCAGTTCACTAAAATTAGTGAGTTTTTTCTTAGGAATAACCAATATATGCAAAGGNGCCTGTGGGTTAATATCATGAAAAGCNAAAATATCTTCATCGTCATGAACTACTTTTGCTGGAATTTCACCNGCAATGATCTTGTCAAAAATAGTTTCCATAGAATTTCTCCAAAGCAATAGTGTGTNGGTACCTAGGAAAACAAACGCTTCTCAACCAATTCAATCATAATATGAATGACTTTTATATGNAGTTCCTGCACTCTGTCGGCATAACGNCCTCCCGGTGTACAGATATCAATGTCGGCCATNTGACCTATTGGACTGTTGGGTTTTCCNGTCAAAGTGATAACCTTCATACCTTTAGCCTGAGCCTGNTCTATTGCTTTATANACATTTTTACTTTTCCCNCTCGTACTAATTCCCANNAGAACATCNCCCTTCCTGCCTTGAGCNTCNACAAACCGAGAAAAAACGCTGTCAAAGCCAAAATCATTCCCNGCACAGGTTAAGTGAGCACCATCACTCATAGCAATAGCACCAAGAGCTGGTCGATTTTCTCGGAACCTTCCTGATAACTCCTCAGCAAAATGCATGGCATCACACATTGAACCACCATTGCCACAGCTATACACATGGCCTTCGTCTCGAAAGCAATCTGANAAAAGCATACTAGCTGCTGAAATCTTTTCGAGAGTTTCTTCAGATGCAATCAAATTNGTTAATGCTGTCTCGGCTTCTCGTAATGCCGATAATACCTGCTCAACCATATTTCCACCTATTCATCTAAGCNANANTTGATCATTCTACACTTTATCTACTTGCCTGACTTAATATAGAGTTTACCTTTAGAGCTTAATACGCCCCTAGGGAGTCACTCATGCAACATATTGCCATTATCGATCCAGCGGCCAGAGTACCAGAGTTAGATAGCTACAATAGGCTTTGCCTTCTTAGTAGANCNACTTTGACATACCANCTGCCNGCCTTGTTCGGCATGGATAGCCTACACCTGTCAACGGGTCAAATAAAGGGACTTGTTATTATGGGCAGCGGTGCCAGCGTTTATGATCAATTACCATGGCAAGAGCCCTTAAACCAATGGTTAAAACCTAAATTATTGTCNGGCATACCAACTCTCGGGCTATGCTATGGGCATCAACTGATAGCCCATTTATTCGGCGGCANATGTGGCCTAGTGCGTGAAGATGGNTANAAACATGTCGGNTTCCGTCAGGTAGACATCCANTCCGAGAGGCTCACAGGAAAAAAATCTATATCTGGGCCNTTAGTNGTTTCTCATAAAGAAGAAGTAAAAAATTGCCCCAAAGACTTTCAAGTAATTGGAAATAGTAAAGAAATAGGTATTGATGGCATCGTNCACAAAAANCTTCCGATATGGGGTTTCCAACCTCACTTAGAAGCCAATCAGGGTTTTATGATCAATCAGTCTATTCCTTTTGACCCCAAAACAGACNGTTTTGAATTTGGCAACTCACTCATCCGTGATTTTTTTACCTACGTAAAATAAAAAAGCATGAAACAAAATGCCTGCTTAGTAGCTAGGAAAAAAAGTAATACACCAGGCAAAAAGGACATNAGTAAAAAAATAANNANTTTAATTACAGCTACTTGANTGTTGCAGACTAAACAATTTGATAACTGGGTCGAAAATGCCTGTAGGTTTTTGCATGAAGCAATCATAAATTTTTGACAGGAGGTCAGAACAATGGGTCTGCGATTAAGAACTAACATGGCTTCGCTTAACGGCCAGCGTCGACTTGAAAATACGACGCGAAGGTTAACCGACTCTAGTGGTAAATTATCTTCCGGTAAAAGAATCAATAAAGCTGCTGATGACTCTGCAGGTTTAGCAATTTCAGAAAATTTGCGAGCCGACATCAGATCGTTACACCAGGCAAAAAGAAATGCAATGGATGGCATCTCTATGGTGCAAACAGCAGAAGGTGGACTAACTGAAACCGGCACCATGCTAGTCCGCTTAAGAGAGTTAGCTGTGCAATCTTCTTCCGATACTATAGGAAGGGAAGAACGCCTATTCATCGATAAAGAGTATATCGCTCTTAAAGACGAAATAGACCGAATTGCTAACTCTACTGAATATAACGGCACACGCTTACTGATAGGTAGAGCCGATGATATCAGTGANGAATACGACAACCCACCGGACCTATTTCCTACCGAAATTCAGGTCGGTAAAGACTATTTTGCTGAGGCTGATGCCATCGGCGATAGAAACCCAGTAAACATTATTAAAATTAATTTCGATAAAATGAACTCTTTCACAACCGGTGAAGGATCATTAGATCTTGGACGCGCTGAAGAAGGAACTAGGGTTAAAAANAAAATAGAATCTCAAGCAGCTATAGGTAAGCTTGANGATGCTATCACCCAAGTTAACGACTATAGAGCCTACCTTGGTTCAATTCAAAACAGACTTGGATCNACGGTAAGAAACTTAAGTGTCCAAACAGAGAACCTNNCTGATGCGAAGAGTCGTATTCAAGANACAGACTACGCTCAGGAGACTGCGAAGTTTACTCAGGAGAAAATCCTGCAGCAAGCTGGTACCTCCATCCTTTCAACATCAAATCAGCAACCAATGGTTGCTATGCAACTTATTCAAGGTCTTGGATAAGTTTCAGCAGAGCTCTAGATTTCTGGCTTTTTAAGGGGTGGGGTTCAACCNCCGCCCCATTCTTGCCACTCCTTACACCTAATTAATCAAACTATTATCAATACTTAAATAAAAAAAAAGAAGCGATTGACCTAGGTTTTCCAATACACTAGTAAAGGTCTTCATAGGTATGCCTGATAGCTTAGGAGGTCAAATTGAATAATTTANCGAAAACTATAAAAATCATTGGGGTACCTTCAGATTTAGGCGCAAATATGCGNGGCTCAAATATGGGACCTGCCTCATTACGNATAGCGAACCTGCAAGANNAAATTAAACAAATGGGNCACCAAGTCATTGATTTAGGTGATTTAAATGTCCCNGTNCGTGAATCATTNCCCCAANCAATCATTGANAATAANTANCTNGAACCATTAGANAANATTTGCAAAAGCCTGTTTAAAAAAACTCAAGAATCTTTACAACANGGNCATCTACCTCTTGTCATTGGCGGCGACCATAGTATCAGCATTGGCTCTATTAGCGGTGTTAGTGAGCATTACGCAAAACAAAANAAAAAAATCGGCTTGATTTGGGTGGATGCTCATGCGGATATGAACACCCCCGAAAGTTCTGACTCAGGCAATATTCATGGAATGCCCCTAGCTACTATTCTAGGAGANGGACACTCCTCNTTAAANTCCATTGGAAGCANANACAAAAAAGTTAACCCAGAAAATGTTGCNTTAATTGGTATTCGTAATATTGATCAAAACGAAAAAGACGTNCTTAAAAAAAGTGGNATCCATTATTTTACCATGCGAGAGGTGGATGAACGGGGCATGTACGAAATTATGAAAGAGGCTATAGAATATGCTTCNCGNGATACTGAAGGCATNCACGTCTCTTTCGATATCGATGGAGTNGACCCTCTTTATGCNCCNGGAGTATCNACTGCAGTAAAGGGNGGATTAAGCTTTCGTGAAGCNCATCTAATTCTTGAGATGGTTGCTGAAACAAAAAAAGTTTCATCTATGGACTTTGTCGAACTTAACCCCTTCACAGATGAAGGCTCAAGAACAGCAGAACTCGTCGTCGAACTAATTCAATCAGCCCTTGGAAAGTCAATTATATAATGAAGTTTGAAGTAAAAAACAAATCCGGAAAAGCCNGAACNGGGANGCTAGAAGTCTNCCATGGTTCCATNGAAACTCCTATATTNATGCCCGTAGGTACNGTGGGNTCGGTAAANACACTNGTCCCCGAGGATCTCGATCGTTTTGGTGCGGAGATCATATTAGGAAACACCTATCACCTCTACCTGCGGCCAGGGTTAGATGTCATCAAGCACTTCGGTGGCTTACATAACTTCATTGGCTGGGANAAACCAATTNTNACNGATAGCGGTGGCTATCAAATTTTTAGTCTGGGTAAACTCAATAAACTAGACGAGTCAGGAGCCCATTTCCAAAGNCATCTTAGCGGTGAAAAAATACACTTAACCCCNGAATTAGCTGTAGAGATCCAAGAAACNCTGGGATCTGACATNCATATGATACTAGACGAATGCACACCTTTCCCGGCTACCTTTGATCANGCTCAAAAATCTATGGAACGCTCATTAAGGTGGGCTAANCGCTGNCGNGAAGCAAAGACAAGAGATGAACTTTGTCAATTCGGGATCGTACAAGGCAGTATGTATGNCGATTTAAGGCGCCAAAGTATGGATCAATTGCAAGAAATCGGTTTCGAGGGTTATGCAGTCGGCGGTCTTTCCGTTGGTGAACCAAAACCAGACATGAGAGCTATGACTGAACTTTGCTGTGATCATTTGCCTCAAGATAAACCTCGATACNTAATGGGNGTAGNAACNCCTCTAGANATCGTGGAATCAGTAGCTCTGGGCATCGATATGTTTGACTGCGTTATGCCTACCNGNAATGGNAGGAANGGAACTCTGTTTACNTCNAAAGGTAAAATCAACATTAAGAATCAAAAATTCCAATTTGATGAAAG
Source organism: Pseudobdellovibrionaceae bacterium (assembly GCA_002725955.1). Taxonomy (GTDB): domain Bacteria; phylum Bdellovibrionota_B; class Oligoflexia; order Oligoflexales; family Oligoflexaceae. The sequence continues at coordinate 26,277 of PBRN01000072.1, read as the reverse complement.
CGCTTTAGATCCNAATTGCCAATGCTATACATGTGTAACCTACTCAAAAGCATATTTAAGNCACCTATATATCGCCAAAGAGCTCACGGCATATAGGCTATTCTCCCTCCANAANCTGACTTATTACCTNGATTTAGTTNGANANATAAGAAGTGCNATTAATNATGANAACTTATANNANCTTCTTAGANCACCATAGAAACCTNTGGAATAANTGACANTTNNANAANNNATTAACNNTTTTAAACATNTNGNGATAATAATATTGATATTATTATNTTTATATAATATTTTAATAGTGCCCTAANNATTTATTAGGGTTCTAATACTTACTGTTGTTGATCTTTACTACTGCCCGGAAAATCCTATGACTATCAACTTTACTACCCCNTTGCACCTTATATGTGCTCTCATTGCCNTAACAGGCTGTAATCAAAAAGCAGAGTTTAGTAGCGGAAACTCNCGAAAAGCNACGACTGTAGAAGTACCGTATGAAAATTGCCTTACGGAAGAAGAATGCGATGTACCTACAACAAACCCNGAACCTACGCCAGATGTNCCCACAGAGCCTGATCCGAACATACCNCCTGAGGNACCNGACCAACCTGCTCCGGAAACGCCACCGCCTTTCCCTGANCCAAACCCTCCAGGACCTGANAAGCCNANTTGTCAGNANNACTGCGATGTTCCGCCACCGCCACCGCCACCGCCACCGCCACCATGCGCTGGCGACTACTGTGAACCTGATCCACTAGATTGTGAATGGTTTTATCAGCAGAATCAAAATGGCGGAGAAGACCTAATTGAAATATGCCCTGACCCAGAAGACATTTACTATCCATCCCCCAAGTGATGAAAGACCAAACTGGCCCCCTTCAAAAAGGCACTTTCAAAAAGATAAAATAACAAAGAATCTGACACGAGCGGCCTTATTATAGGTCGCTTTTTTTGATTCAAAGACACAGATCAAAAAAATTCCTCCCATGGAGACTCGACAGAATAGACCATGGCTGCTAGTTAAATTATCCATAGATCATTTTTAAAATAACCATGATCGAAATATGAAGCTGTTAATTTGGACGAGAGGTCTCCAGTGGATATATATATTTTTGGACAGCAGCTTATCAACGGCATCGTTCTCGGTTCTACTTATGGGCTAATAGCCATTGGTTACACCATGGTCTACGGCATTATCGGAATGATAAACTTTGCTCACGGTGAAGTTTATATGATTTCGTCATATATGACGGCAATCGCAATAGCGCTGCTGACCTTACTCGGCATCAATTTTCTACCTATTCAGTTATTCCTAGTGCTGCTGCTGGCTATGATCTTCACAGGCTTATATGGCTGGGCGATAGAAAAAATTGCCTATCGCCCTCTGCGCGGATCAACTCGTTTAGCACCATTAATCTCCGCAATTGGCGTATCTCTTGTACTTCAAAACTTCGCTATAACATCTCAGGGAGCCAAAAACCAAGCTATTCCGCCGCTTATCGAAGGAAATTTCAAAATTGGCGGGGCAGAACAATTCATGCAAGTAACCTACGTGCAGGCAATGATCATAATTGTCTCTATGCTATCAATGGTAGCGCTGACTTGGTTTATTAAAAAAACACCTATGGGCCGCGCTTGCCGGGCTGTCCAACAAGACCTAGTCATGTCGAGTATCCTGGGAGTCAACTCCAATCGCATTATTTCTTCAGTATTCATTATTGGTTCCGTAATGGCTGCAATAGCAGGTTTTCTCATTACACTCAATTACGGGACTTTTGACTACTTTGTAGGCTTTAAAATGGGGATTAAAGCATTTACCGCCGCAGTTCTAGGCGGCATTGGCTCACTTCCAGGAGCCCTGCTCGGAGGCATACTACTTGGACTCTCAGAATCTCTGTTCAGTAGCTTCGTAAATGCTGACTATAAAGATGTGTTCGCTTTCTCACTCCTTGTAAGTATTTTGATTTTCCGACCAAGTGGCCTTTTGGGTAAACCTGCTGTGGAGAAAGTATAATGGTCGAACAACAAAAGCAAAGTATGGTTGCTACTATTAAAGACTCTTTCCTTGCCGCTGTAATCACTTTTATTACGGCAGGGCCAATGATGGGATTAGTACTAGACGGATACACAATCAAATCTCATCTGATTCGACCATTAATTCTTGCGCTTGTGGTTTTCTTTGGCCGCACAATTTTCGTCACTTTCCTGAGTAAAGGAAAAGTAGAAACCAGTAAAAAAACATCCATCAACCTACCAAAAATCAACTTTTCAGATAAAAGATTTTTAGTTGGCNTAGTCTTATGCGGATTATTAATGCCGTTCATTATTGGTAAATACTGGCTAACTGTTCTCATACTATGNCTNATTTACGTNCTATTAGGCCTCGGACTAAATATCGTCGTAGGACTTGCCGGACTTTTAGATCTTGGCTTTGTTGCATTCTATGCTGTTGGCGCATATGGATTCGCTCTTTTATACCAACACTTTGACATCGGATTCTGGNCNGCAATTCCATTAGCTGGATTAATCGCAGCCTGCTTTGGAGGTATACTTGGGTTCCCCGTACTAAGAATGCACGGGGACTACCTCGCCATTGTTACATTGGGCTTTGGCGAAATTATTCATCTGATTTTAACTAACTGGATCGAATTTACTGGGGGGCCTAATGGGCTTAAAGCGCCGCTCCCAACTTTATTTGGTTTAGAGTTCAGAAGAAGTAGNCGCCAAGGAGGAATACCTTTNCACGAATTTTTCGGGATAGANTATTCATCAANCTACCGTTACATGTTTATTTATTTTTCTCTGTTTCTGGTCTCCGCTCTATTAATATATTTTGTAAGCAGATTAAAAGTCATGCCCATTGGGAGNGCATGGGAAGCTCTAAGAGAAGATGAAATTGCCTGCCGATCGTTAGGNATAAATCATGTGTGGGTCAAGTTATCTGCATTTAGTTTAGGAGCAATGGTTGGGGGAATAGCTGGTGTTTTCTTTGCTGGCCTCCAGGGTTTCATTGATCCACTNTCATTTACATTTTTTGAGTCTGCGCTNATTCTAGCTATCGTTGTCCTTGGTGGGATGGGGTCAACTCCNGGAGTCATCATTGCTGCAATAGTACTAACATCTTTACCAGAGTTTCTTAGAGAGTTCTCGGACTTCAGAGTGCTTATCTTTGGNATACTAATGGTAGTNATGATGATTTGGCGACCTGGAGGACTCATCAAACCAAAACGCGAAATNTTTAACAAAAACTTGTCAACCCAATAGGCTNCGCAAAATGACTATTTTAACAGTTGACCAACTNTCAGTAAGCTTCGGTGGTATCAAAGCTTTAAGCCAAGTCTCTTTTAANGTCGAAAAAGAGACCATTCATGCCATCATTGGACCNAATGGAGCTGGTAAAACAACACTTTTCAATTGCATCACTGGNTTTTATAAACCCACTCTAGGTCATATGTTNTTTAAGAATATAAAAGAATGGAAGCTAGATAAACTNGCGGGNTCTCATGCAGTTGCCTCAAAAGGAATCGCNCGGACTTTCCAAAATATCAGACTATTCAAAGATATGACATGCCTNGAAAATCTGCTGGTTGCCCAACACAACCAAGTAAATAAAAACCTNTTGTCAGGNATTTTCAAAACAAAATCATTTCGCACTTCAGANAAAGAGGCCCTCGACAGAGCTTGGTATTGGCTAGATTTTGTCGGGCTTACAGAGGAAGCCAATCGTGTTTCTGGTGAACTACCATATGGACACCAGAGGCGCCTTGAAATCGCAAGAGCAATGAGNACTAAGCCGAAAATGGTATGTCTAGATGAACCTGCCGCTGGCTTAAACCATAATGAAACCACAGAACTTTCNAAATTGATAACAGAGCATTAAAGAAGAACATAAGACAACCGTACTTGTGATCGAACACGATATGGCGCTGATCATGGATATCAGCGATAGAATCGTAGTACTTGATCATGGCGAAGTCATTGCCGAGGGCAATCCNACAGAAGTAAAAAATAATAAAAAAGTGATTGCGGCTTACCTTGGTGAGGAGGAATAAGATGAATCAAACTCAGGAAACTATCTTAAAAATAGAAAATTTACACTCTGGTTATGGTCCGATTAAAGCATTAAATGGCGTTTCTCTTGAAGTGAAGAAAGGTGAAATCGTATCATTGATTGGATCTAATGGGGCCGGAAAATCCACTCTTCTGATGACCATGTTTGGTAGCCCTAAAGCTTCAGCAGGNCAGATTACCTATCAAAATAAAAATATCATAGGCATGCCAACCCACAATATTTCATCTCTAGGCATAGCCCTTGTACCTGAAGGTCGCCGGATTTTCCCAACAATGAGCGTCGAAGAAAACCTTATTATGGGNACTATAGCCAATAAAAGTAAAGAAAGTNNCACACTGAAAGATCTGAATACAGTATATGAGCTTTTTCCACGACTAAAAGAACGATCANTACAACCTGCTGGGACTATGTCTGGTGGAGAACAACAAATGCTNGCTATCGGCAGNGGCATTATGAGTAANCCNGACCTACTGCTTNTGGATGAACCAAGCCTAGGNTTAGCCCCNATTATTGTAAAACAAATNTTCGAAACNCTGGANTTAATTTCGNAAAATGGGACAACCATTTTCTTAGTTGAACAGAATGCATCTAAAGCACTGAAACTCGCACATAGAGGCTATGTCTTAGTAAACGGTGAAATTAAAATGTCTGGCACTGGAGAAGAATTATTAGCNAACCCTCAAATTAAAGACGCNTATNTAGGNGGACATTAGAGCTATNATCAAGCCANCCAGCNACCTANACAAAAGCAGCATCTCCGCCTTGGGCAATCATAATTTTTCCTTCTTCCTCAAGCTTNCGNGTNATCTGAACGATTTCAAACTGCATAGNTTCAACATCAGATAATTTAACGGCAGCCATAGCTTCCATATCCTCTTTTAGCATTTTCGCCGCTCGTTCAGACATNTTCTTAAAAATTAAGTCNGATACTGATTCNGATGCAGTTTTTAGTGCNAGCATCCACTGCTCAGTCTTAACATGCTTNATAAGTTCTTGAATGCCTCGATCATCAATTTTAGTCAGNTCATCGAATACGAACATTAATTGTCTAATCTGCTCTGCAAGATCTGGNTCTCTTTCNTCNAGGTTGTCCAAAACTTGNTCCTCTGTAGCCTTATCTATCAGGTTAAGCATTTCAGCTATTGGTTCAACNCCTCCAATTTTCTGGCTAGAAATTGACCCCATTGCCTGGATTTCGTTTCTTAGGACATCATCAATTTCATCAATAATTTCAGGAGCAACAGCATCGAGGTTNGCAATCCGCAGTATGATCTCAGTATGCAATGCCTCTGGCAAAAGCTTCATCACTTCTCCACACTTTTGCGGATCCAGATGGGCTAAAATCAACGAAATTGTTTGAGGATGCTCATTACGAATAAAATTGGTTAATGTTCGCGGATCAATTAATTCAAGAGAATCTAAATTAGCAGATGAGCCNAAAGCAAGTTGCTCAATCAATTCATCCGCTTCNCCACCTTTAAAAGCACTACCAATGACCTTCATNGTAAAGTCATTGCCACCATAGAAAAACTTTTTATTCTGCTGAAGGATATCGTAAAATTCCATCATCACTTCATCAATGATNTCCTGCTCAAGNCTGCCAAGNCGACTCATAGCACTACCGATTCGTTTNATCTCGAATTCGGTCATATTTTTAAATATCTCTGCCGANATTTCTTCACCAAAAGAAAGTANCAAAATCGCTGCCTTCTGGGCTCCAGTATATTTATTTGTAGCCATANATTGCTCCCTTTTTTTAATGNTCTGCAGAGCTTCAAGTAAACGNCGTTGAATTTACTTCTATTCTATGTCCTTTTAGCTCACAGATAAAGGGCTGCAAATTTTGCCTAATAAGATTAAACTCCTGATTTGACAACAAAATCATATATCTCCAGCCCACGACTTGATTAGTTGAAACCAAGCTGCTATGGCTTATTTTCTTTTTAAGGAAACGAGCCTAAACTTGCTTCCTAATGAAACCCACCTCTTTCATTCATTAGAGCAGCCATGGAGANTGTCATCAAAGTAGCTATTGTTGCCATAGGCACGGAAATAACAACGGGGCAGATTTCTGATACCAACTCTAGNTGGATATCTGAAAAGCTTACTAATTTACGATGTAATATTGTNGNTCANNTGTCAGTTCCAGATACTCCTGACTTAATTCAGAAAGCNTTGNAATTAGCAGAACAGTTAGCGCCGACTATCATAGTAACTGGCGGCCTTGGCCCTACAAGCGATGANATTACCAGAAATGTCATCTCTGAATGGTGTCAAGAAGAGTTAGTCTATGATNCTAACTCTTGGGAGCAAATAGTTAGCNGGCTAACNACGGTAGGNGTAGATCCTGCACAAAGTAATAAACAACAATGTTATTTCCCCNAAGGCGCTGANATACTCACGAATCATCAAGGCACTGCTAATGCCTTTGTNGTCAANAAAAGCAACTCNNTAGAATGTATTGTGCTACCAGGTCCACCAAGAGAGATTAGTGATCTTTGGCAAAGACATTTACANAGCAGATTCTCCGAGAAAACAGCNAAAACAGACGCCTTAAAGCTTTTTACCTGGCACACCTTAGGGAAAAGCGAATCAGCCTTAGCTGATATTGTTGAGGATGCNGTAAAAAATAGCACCTTAATCACAGGCTACCGACCGCACAGACCTTATGTNGAAATTAAAATCTGGTGCCTAGAAAGTGAATTAGATAAAAATCAGCAATCAATAGCTCGACTAGATAAAGCTTTGTCTCCCTGGACAGCAACCCGAGACGGCCAGGATTTGGCNGATAACTTTCTTACAAAATTAACTNCGGCAAAAGAAGTTCATATTATNGATGAGGGCACTGCAGGCACCTTAACGGAAAGGCTTGGCAAAGNTCTTAGATCTCCAGATAGTCCATATGCTGATCTCGAGCTCACCATCACCAATGAGTGGGGGCCTGATAGCAATCANACNGTCGACAATGCTATGGATGTTCTAGAAATGGCTGANCCNGAAGTATTAACTCTAGCAATTGGNCCGATAAATCCAAATGGCTACTGGGAAGTAGGTCGCAGCTATCANGGAAAAAGAAAAGTCAAAAAAGTCCAGTGCCCNTGGAAAGTGGTAAAAGGAACTGAAGATCGTCTGGCCCGGCTGATTACCGAACTNTCGATACAATTTTTTCTAGAGCAAAAGTTCATACCCTGATCATAAGGGATAAAGTGAGGCTANATTGTTTCAAATCAAATGGTGGCATTTCCCAATACTCTACCCTTTGCAACTTATATATCGACTAGCCAATTCACTANGAAGGCTCTTTTATCATTGGAAGATCGTCAAAAAAAACAGACTACCAGGAATCACCATTTCTATCGGGAACCTTGAAGTTGGTGGAACAGGAAAGTCTCCTGTTGTCATTTCTCTTTGTAAATATTTAATAGACCATGGGCATAAGCCAGCTATATTAACAAGAGGGTACAAAAGCGGATTACAACCTGATGATTTCCTGACTATNAAAGATGGCGAAATCTTAATTCCCCCAAAGCAATCAGGTGAAGTGCACNCCGATGAGTCTATGATGCAATCGCAAGCCNTGAACAATGTTCCTATTATTGTGGGNGCAAAACGTTATGCNGCAGCTCAGAAATACCTATCACTATATCCTGAACCNANTCATTGGATATTAGATGATGGTTTCCAACACCTTCAATTACAAAGAGATATAGACCTAGTACTACTCGATGCNAATAAACCATTTGCNGATCGATATCAACTNCCGATGGGAAAGCTAAGAGAGTCGCCTCGCCATCTNAAGCGAGCAACTGGNGTGATATTAACTCGCAGCCATTCATATAAGCAATCAGCNCCAGAATTGATCAANCTATATAAACTCCCNTGTATTAGTGCNCCTTTTAACAACAACCAACCAGTNCAAGTCAGTGGTGACCNATCAGANTTGACGACTGANATCCGCTTGCTGGCATTAACAGCCATTGCAAAGCCAAAAAGATTTATCANCTCGCTGGAANNTATGGGNCTAAAGATCNAGCATNAAATCATTAAAAGAGATCANCAGCGGTTTACATCGCANGATNTAGATCAAATAGACTACAGTNATTACGANGCACTNATCACTACGAGTAAGGATTATTGGCGCGANCCTAAGATAATGTTCAGCCTGAACAAACCTATCTATGTGGTTCCGTTAAAAGCCTCTATTTCTAACGAATATTGGAGTAAGCTGCTCNACCAACCATGAACTCAGTCATCACACTTGAATTAGGCGCTTATTTGACCAATCAACTGGAAAAGTGATCCAAACGATGTTAGATTAGCCTGCCGATNCGGCACTTATAAAGTGCTNCGGGGAACACGCCTNATTTATTATGAAATGAATAAGTTCAGAAAGACGTAAACCATGGAAAACTCTACAAGTCTAGTTGGTTGGAAACGTTCACATCATCTCAACGAACTTAATATAAGTCATAACAATCAGACTGTGATACTCATGGGCTGGGTTCAAAACCGCCGCGATCATGGTAATCTGATTTTCATCGACCTGCGAGACCGTGAGGGGCAAACTCAAATAGTTTTGGATCCAGCATATGCCGAAGAAGCTCATAAATTAGGCGAAGGCATTCGCTCAGAATTTGTCCTAGCAGCTAAAGGTCAAGTACGTCCCCGGCCTGAAGGTATGATCAACGAAAACCTAGCAACAGGAAAAATTGAAGTTTTAGTAAAAGAGTTGAAAATATTAAATGCCTGCGAATCACTCCCATTTCAAATTCAAAGCCAAATCGAAGCGGGTGAGACCATACGACTAAAGCATAGGTATCTTGATCTGCGAAGGCCCTCGGTAAAATCCAACATCATGACTCGGATCAAATTTGTTAAGGCGATGAGAAAAGCTCTAGAGGACCAAGGTTTTCTCGATATCGAAACCCCAACACTGTATAAATCAACTCCCGAAGGTGCTAGAGAATTCGTTGTTCCAAGCCGCATCAATCCGGGAGACTTCTATGCTCTTCCTCAGAGCCCCCAATTATTCAAACAAGTTCTGATGGTTGCAGGGTTTGAACGTTATTATCAAGTAGTTAAATGTTTTAGAGACGAAGACCTGAGAGCTGATCGTCAGCCCGAGTTTACCCAAATAGACTGTGAAATGTCCTGGGAAGAAGCTGAAGGCATCATGCAAGCTATGGAAAGTGCCGTCAGCCAAGCCACAACCGAATTAACTGGAAAAAATATAAATTCACCCTTCCCTAAAATGACCTATTCTGAGGCCATGGAAAACTATGGTTGCGACAAACCGGATACCAGATTTGACCTGCATCTGATTAATATCAGTAAGATCGTAGCTTCCAGTGACTTTAAAGTCTTCTCAGGAGCAATTAATACCGGAGGCATTGTCAACTGCATCCGCATACCAAAAGGCGGACAATTCACCCGAAAAGACTTGGATGAACTTACCGAGTTTGTTCAGCTCCACGGCGCAAAGGGAATGGCGTGGGCAAAGATACAGGAGGGCGAAGGAGCTGATTCTTGGCAGTCTCCTTTCTCTAAATTTTTACTAGATACAGTGATCGATGAAATCAACCAATTATCTGGGGCAGAGCCTGGAGACCTAATAGTATTTGGTGCAGGTAGCTATAAAAATACCAAAGCTTCCTTAGCTGCACTTAGACTGAAACTTGGTGAAAAACTGAATCTATATGATGAACATCAATTAAACTATTTATGGATTACTGACTTTCCTCTCATGGAAAAAGATGAGAGAGGTAAAATGGCGGCCCTACATCATCCTTTTACTGCTCCAAGGCCAGACGATATACCCTTACTGGAAACAGACCCGGAAAAAGCTCTGGCATCTGCTTTCGATCTAGTTCTTAACGGCAATGAAGTAGGCGGCGGGTCCGTCCGTATTCATGATCAAGAACTGCAAAAGAAGGTTTTTCGAGCAATAGGACTTACAGAGGAAGAAGCCGAAAGTAAATTTGGCTTCTTATTAGAAGCTCTAAAATTCGGAGCTCCACCTCACGGTGGACTAGCTTTTGGTTTAGATAGACTAATTATGATTTTGACAGGTGAAAAATCAATCCGCGAAGTGATTACCTTCCCTAAAACAAACAAAGGTACCTGTTTAATGACAAATGCACCTAATAAAGTGACAGGAGAAGAGCTCCGAGACTTACATATTAGGGTACACAAACTGGAGAGTGAGTAAGGAATGAAACAAGAACTGCTAAGAAACTACCCCATGGGTCCAGCTGTAAGAGAATATCTGGGCATCAAAGAAGAAGACTATAACGGCTATGACACCAAAGAAATAGATGAACATGAACAGGCCACATTTATCGGATTCTTTACAAGATTTGTCGGTGAGAATCCGATCTCAGACCAAGATCAATTTATTGATTTACTGGAAGAGCTGACAGCAATGAGCCTCAGCTTCTTGACAATCAAACTAGCTGAAATTAATGATAAATTTGATTTAAGCGATGATTTTAGAGCTTTGACGGCCATCGGCGCAGCTGCCCTCATGGAGAGAGAGTTTGATCAAGCTCTCGAGCTTTTTGAAAGTGCGCAAGCTATAGAACCAGACGAGCTTTCACCTTATGTCAATATTTCTGAAATTCTTTATTCCCAGCACAAAGATGAAGAAGCAGAGAAATGGGTAAAGCTAGGCCTGAAAGCAGATCCCAACCACTTTCGACTATGGGAATTATTTGCTTCCATACAAATCACCAAGGACAAAGCCGCCGCAGGCGAAACTACCAAAAAAATGGCAAAAAAAGTCCATAGTTTCGCAGGTTTATCTCTGGCTGCAGAATTGATTAATTCCTCCGATTATCTATTGAAAGCTCAATACCTAGAAGAAGTATGGAACGAAGGTCAGCGGGGAGATCAATTCTTAAGAGAATACACAGCATCATTAGGCTTAGCCCAACAGTTCGAGAAAATTCCTGTCGTCATTCTGGAACAGGAAAAAATAGGTGAGGCCATTCACTGGGAACTATATTCACATGGTATTCAGGCATATTTAGCAATGGAAAACGAACAAGCAGCTAAGGAAATGCTCCAAAAGGTCGAAAAAAACCCTGCTCTTCCGGAAAATATCAAAAAGGATTTGCAGGCTACTTATGAAGCTCAATTAGCAGAGAACAACTCCTGACAAAAGGATGATCCATGAAAAAAATTCATAGCACACAAGCACCTGAAGCTGTAGGGCCTTATTCGCAAGCCATCGAATCTGATGGATTGCTTTATTGCTCTGGCCAAATCCCACTTGATCCTGAAACAGGAAAGCTCATCGAGAGCTCTATTGAGGATCAAACAAGACAGGTTATGAAAAACTTGTCGGCGGTTCTGAAGCAAGGAGGAAGCTCCTTTGGCGGAGTTATTAAAGCCACCATCTATTTGAAAGATCTCAATGATTTCAGTAGGGTTAACGAAGTCTATGCTAGCTATTTTTCTGAGCCATTTCCCGCAAGAGTAACCATTCAGGCCGGGAAACTACCGCTAGATGCTCAGGTAGAAATAGATGCGATTGCTAAAGTTCTCTGAGTATCTTCCGACAACAGCACTAATGATTGGATCTTCTTTCCTATTTGGGAAGGTTGTACTTATTTGCAAGATTCTGTGGTATCATTAGTAGTGGTCAAACACTTAACTTGCTCAAACGGGGTATTATGCTTCGAAGGCGTTCAACACTGCGTATATTGTATACTCTAAGCTTTGGGGTCATAGTTACTTTAATGGCAGCAAAAAGCTTACCAGCAGGATACACTGCGCCGGTGACAAAAACTTATGTGCAAATTGATGGCATTGATTTTGGACCTTTCGATGAAATCGCCGGTATCGATGAATTCACTATCAATGGCGCCCCCCTAGGTCAGAGAAGATATGGAAAAATAACCTTATCGCGTGGATTTGTGACAGACCCATCTTTATACCTGTGGGCAAAGAATAGAATGAGTCGTAAGTCTGGACTGAAAGATATACACTTGATTACAGAAGATGAGCTGGGCAATATTTCTTCCCGTCAAATTCTACATCTATGTCAACCTCTTTCATGGACTGTAGAAGCAGCAAACCCATCACTTGGTGGCTTCAATGAAACAATTGATCTCGCCGTTCAAACAATTTCTTACCAATAATAGAACATTGCTAAATAAATTAAATAATAAAAGATCATTTCTACCACTTCTAGGCATCATAGCTGCCGTAGGGTGTACAATATATGGCTCGCAAATGTTAACCCCAAAAGGGAGCATGAGCTTAAAAACTAAACACAACGGATCCACTCACTTTTTGGCAGCATTTGATCCAGCATTTTGTGGTATTGGATTACAGCCAGCTGTCAAATTTGCGATTCCCATCAAATCACCATTGGGCATCCATAAAAGCAAACTCACTCTTTATCAACAGGGCACCCAAAAAACATCCACAGCAACTTTCAAAGTAGATCATCAATCTTGGGACCTCCAAGTGCAGACACCACTTACCGCCGAAGACCTGGAAAAAATTTGCTCGGCCGCACTCAATGGCAAAGAAGCTTATGTATTTGAAGGAAAGAGATACCTTGAAGATTTTCAAGATGTATTGGCCAAATTTGCGCCAGATTGTCAGTGGCAGTCAACTGATCAGAGCCTTTGGAATTGTGGGTTTAGTACTCTCAGTGCCCAAACTGCCCTAAATCAAATAAAAAGCATCAGAAAAGCCATGGTTTTTCGCTGGAGTCGCCAGCCCTATTTGCTGGTAAGACGAATATCCATCACTAATATTCTGGCTAAAGCCCTAAAAAATAATCGACCGTTAGAAGCACTAGATAGGGCATGCCGCATTATTAACAGTTCTCTACCTGCAGAATTACCTCTCTCATTGAGAAGTCCTTCATGGCAAGAACGAGCCTGCGATGAAAGCCAACTAAGAGAAACAAGAATCACGAGCGCATTTTTAGGGCTGTCATTTTCTATCAAAGAAATCAGTAACCTAAGGACTCACCTAGAGGAAGAAACTCAGGTCGGCACTCTTTCAATCCGAATTCCAAAACAACAACTACCATCCAAAGATCTATGGGTAAGCCTACGGTTAAAGTCGAAGACCGACAAAGCAGAGCACACGACCAAGTCTTGTTGGCACCCACTGTTTACATGGGATAGCAACTTTTTTATAGTTGCTAAGGACCTCGGTATGGTCAGCTCCGAAACATACTGCCTGCCAAGCGCACCTAAGGCCAGAAAGCTGGACTTTTTTCCGGACCAATACATCACCAGCAGCATTACCAGCGAGATGGAGTTTGCCATCACCAATGGGCGTGGTAAACGACTTAGACTTCCTCAGGGCGATTATGAATATCGAATACATGATCACCAGCCGACAGCTAATACTTGGTATCCAGACCACAAACCAAGCCATACAAGCGTAGGCACCATCAGGTGGACCCTGCGAAGACCAAAAGCCATCATACAAAAATGGTAGTCTATACTCGCCAGAACTAATTGCGTTTATTGATAAATAGGGAGCTCCAATTTAGTCAATCCGATTTCTATTTGAAATACATCTATTTCCTTTTGACTCGATAGCCTAAATTGCGGTATATGCGAGAGGTTATGCCTTGATTTGGGGCCATGAGGCCAACTACCCACTCAGCCAACCCGGAGAAAATCAAAAGATGCTGGAAGCTCTGTCCGATGGATTTCGAGAAGCAAAACTAAAGTTCAGTGGTAAAACAACATTATCAGAGGATAATGTTCAGGAAGCCATTTCGGCCATAAGAGAAAGCCTGCTGGAAGCTGACGTCGAGTATGGTGTTGCCAAGTCCTTTATCAACAAAGTTAAGGAAGAAGCCCTCGGTCAAATAATCCGAACTAAAGCAGGAACCGGCCAAGAGAAAGTTAAAGTCTCACCTGCTGATCATTTCGTAAAAATATGTCAAACTGAACTTGAAAATCTAATGGGCCCTGTAAATGCCGAATTAGATTTCCCCAGCAACAAACCCGGAATCGTTATGATGGTGGGTTTGCAAGGTAGTGGAAAAACGACAACAACTGGAAAGCTCGCAAAATACCTGAAGGTGAATAAGAAAAGATCCCCTCTATTGGTAGCCGCTGATATCTATCGCCCAGCAGCCGTTGAACAGCTAAAGGTTCTTGGCGATCGCATCGGAGTGCCTGTTTTCCATCAAGCGAATGCGTCGCCCGTCGACATCTGTAAGGAAGCTGTAAAGAAAGCAGTCCAGTTAGATTGCGATACTATTCTTTTCGATACAGCCGGCAGAGTCACCATTGACAATGCACTGATGCAAGAGCTTGAGGATATCAAAGCTGCTACCAAACCAGAAAATATACTACTCGTCTGTGATGCCATGATGGGACAAGATGCTGTTGTAACATCAAAAGCTTTCCATGACCGTCTGGAACTTTCCGGAGCCGTCATGACAAAGTTAGATGGTGATGCCCGAGGAGGAGCTGCACTCAGCATCAAAGAAATCACCGGTGCCCCTATCAAGTTTTTAGGTATGGGTGAGGACTTAGACCGACTAGAAGAATTTCGCCCTGAGGGCTTGGCAAGCCGCATATTAGGCATGGGTGATGTCGTTGGCTTAATGGATGATTTCGAAAGAGTCTCTACAGGTGATCAGGAAAAAGAAGCAATCAAAATGCTACAGGGCCAGTTTTCCTATCGTGACTTTTATAAACAAATCGAAACGATTCAAAAGATGGGATCTTTAAAAGACCTTGTTGCTAAAATGCCTATGCAAGATATGTTGCCAAAGGATGCAAACCTAGATGACAAAGAATTATCCCGCGTAAAGTCTGTGATAGACTCTATGACAGAAAGAGAAAGAATCTGTGCCGACCAGCTAAATCCGAGCCGGATGAAAAGAATCGCTAAAGGCTCAGGCCGTTCGGAAAAAGAAGTCTCTGAGCTCAAGAAAAAGTTTGAAGGCATGCGAAAAATGATGGGTATGCTCGGCAAAAACATGGGAATGAGTAAAATCCCAGGAATGGGCGCACTAGGCCAAATGAATAATCTGAGAAAAATGGCAAAACAAATGGGTGGCGGTGGCGGTATGCCCGGTATGGGCGGCATGCCCGGTATGGGCGACTTGGGCGCCATGCTTGGTGGCGGTGGTGATGCAGGGCCGAAAAAAAATGTAGATCGCGACAAACAAAGAAAACTGCGTAAAGCAGCTAAGAAATCAAGAAAGAAAAATAGAAAGAGGTAGTCGATTCTGATGCAGCAAAATAATCAAAAACCAGCCACCAGTCCCCGGAAGAAAATCCTGGTCGAGACTTGGGGTTGTCAAATGAATGTAGCTGACAGCGAAAAAATGCTAGGCATGCTGCAAGATCAGAACTATGAAACTACTCAGTCTCCAGAAGAAGCCGACCTAGTACTACTAAACACTTGCCATATAAGAGAAAAGGCCAAGCACAAAGTAGTGAGCCGCTTGGGGCGACTGCGTGAAATCCAGAAAAAAAATAAAAACATGAAAATCGCAGTCGCTGGCTGCGTTGCTCAAGCAGAAGGAAAAAAACTTCTCAAACAAACTGGTAATATAGATATTCTGGTAGGCCCAGGAAAAATTGACGATCTCCCCAAATTAATTGAGGAGAATCAAAAAACTGGTGCCCAACAATTATCGATTGGTTTTAAAAAAGCCAAAGATCATGAAGAAGAGACCAAAGATACTAAATCTAAAGTAAATCCTTCACTTGCTGGAAAAAACACCGTATCCAGGTATGTAAACATCGCACAAGGATGCGATAATTTCTGTACTTTCTGCGTTGTACCATTTACTCGAGGACGAGAAATCTCACTACATCCATCTAAAATTATTGATGATGTAACACAGCAGGTAGAATCAGGGGCCCGGGAAGTCACTCTGCTCGGCCAAAATGTCAATAGTTATGGTCATGATTTGATTCGATCTAATAAGTTAGAATTGACCAATGATGGACCCTTTGTCAATTTATTGAGAGACGTTGCTGCTATCGATGGGCTGCAAAGGCTCAGATTCACAACTTCAAATCCGCATGATTTCACATTATCACTGGCGAAACTTTTTCGTGATGAAAGAAAATTAGGTAAATATATCCACTTGCCAGTTCAGTCTGGAAGTGATGTCGTTCTTGAGAGAATGAAAAGAAAAGTCACGGTTGCCGAATACTATGAAAGAATTAATTGGCTTCAAAAAGCTTCTCCAGAAATTGCTATATCTACAGACTTAATCGTTGGTTTCCCCGGGGAAACAGAAGAGCAATTCGAGGAGACAGTAGAACTCGTAAAAAATATTAGGTACAGCTTTTTCTATGCTTTTAAGTATTCAACGAGAAAAGGTACAGCAGCTGCGCGCTTCCTTGATCAAATTCCTGAAGAAATTAAATCCCGAAGATTAGCTAAGCTGATGGCTGTTCAAGACAAAATTACCATCGAACTGAATAAAAATGAAATAGGAAATGTAAGGGAAGTACTCTTCCAGTACGAGAGTTCAAAAGAACCTGGCATATACTACGGTAGAACCGAGCAGTTTAGACTCGTTCGGGTAAAATCGAACCACAACCTTGTCGGCGAACTGCGTATGGTGGAAATAAATGATGCAAATAAAACAGCTTTAGTAGGCTCTTTACTATAATCATCTATTTCAAACTGGCTTTCATTTGAGGCCTCTCGTCCCCCAAAAATAACCAAAAGCACTAAAGGCTAAAACAACACATAGCAAAACGTACAAAGTATCATACATTTGGAACTCCATATTCTATTTATCGAGGAAAAATCCATAAAAATCGATCTCAACTTCTTTTTGCTTGTCATTAGAAGTTTCAAGCAAAATCTTCCCAAAAACATTGCCAGTAAGTCCGCTACGATTATTTAATACAACTCCTAAGTTATATTTGTTACCTTTCCGTTCCGTAGACGATTTCACGACAAGAATTTCATCTGTATCATCTATTACGTTACCATTAACCACCATCTGAGTTCTCATACCTATAATCTGGTCAGAACCCAATTGACTTATTCTGATATTCCTCAAAGTTTTAGAATTCTTTCGAATCGCCCCAAACTCAACATAACCCGGGGATAGCTGAATATTACCAATCACATCTGCTCTAATAGGTATAGGGAGCGCATTTAACCAAGGTGTATTGTTTGATACCAAAACAGTATCTTTAAAATAACCAGCCATTATTTCAGGACCAAATGTAACCTTAACTTCCCAAAAGTTCTCTTTAGCTATGAACTCAACATTAAGCTTACCCGTCAGACTTTTTCCTTCTATGATCTTAAATTGACTGCCTAATCGGCGATTCTTAATTTTAACTTTGAGAGTCGGTGAGCTTCCAATCTTAACTTTACCAAAATCAAGTATCGGAGGCTCAACTACAAGAGGATTATCCACTTCCGCTCTAATGGTCAATACACGAGGATGTAATACATCATCATCAGCCATCACCATAATTTTTTTACGAATTGAACCTTCAAAATTGAGACTATTGAACTCTACAGTAATTTCACCCTGTTCGCCTGACTTGTACATCTTGGTCTTATTATGGTTAATAACAAAACATCCACAAGGGCTTGAAGTACCCAAAACAGTCAGAGGACCTTTACCACGATTTTCAAATTTAAAAACTGTAGATACTTTCTTACCTCTTTCGACGACCCCAAAGTTGTGACTAACTTTGGGCAAATAAATTTTACCTCGGCCTTTGGTTATGAGCCTTTCAAACCTTGGATCCTGCAAACTTTGAGCAAAACTACTGGAAGTAAGAAAAATCAAAAATATAAGTCTTATCATGTGTATAGAGCCTCAACGAGTTTGTTCCGGTATTCCTATATTACCCTCTGACGCCTTCAGTTACCAGCAAACTTCAATGCATTACCCTTAGTTTTATCACCACGGCCATTATTGCCTATAAAGTCAGAAATCCTCCAGCCGACAAAGCTTCAGAGAGGAAACCATGAGTATGTTTGAAAACTACTTCGCATTAATGTACGAAACGATCCGACTATACTGGCTCGACTACCGAATGAAAGAGATTGTACCCTTTTTGTACTTCGGCCTATGGGTTCTAATCTTGTGCACACCATTATTCGGAATAGATCGCAGAGATAATATAGCAGGTCTAGTCTATGTGCTATTTTGCATAGCATCAGGAGTAACGCTTGTTCTGGTTTTGCCAAAAGAAAACTATGGTATCCCTCCTTTATCCAAACAAATATTTTACGTGACCTTGATGGGGNTTATTGCAACTTATCGNTGGTACTTCCATGGCGATCGNAACAAAATAGCNATTAAGGAAGAGAGGAGAAAGAATGGCTAATGAGAANAAAACCAAACCTGAAGANTACTANGTCCACTACACGGTTTCAAAAGGAAAGCAATTTAGTNTATTCCTCGNAANAACCTTANTTTTCATAATATTTTCATATTTATTGTTCATGGGAAAANTAAATAATCAATATTGGTTNATTACCGCANTNCCAATTATAATCTGNGGATTAATATTAGCTTNTTTNCCTATNACAGANAATTGGGAATATAAACCTTGGCAAAATAGTCCAACAAAAATGGAACAACACTTTTTGGATTAGNTTTATGAGATTATTNAAAAGAAATTTATTTCATAAAATAAATCGATATATTNTAATTGGATTTTGCAGCNTATTAATANGCTGTATCAGCACTNCTNTGCCANGTAAAANGCGCGANCCTACNAATTTTTGGAGCCTNTCAAGAAGTTTGTTGAACTATCCTGACTTCGATCATTTTTTACATAACGGACCATTNAANNTTTCTATACAGAAAAACTTTATTATCCGAGTTACTGANAAATCTTTAGTAAAAACTGATNTATTTACTTCTCGTCATCCTGATCAAGCTCCATTAGTCATTATTCAACATGGCAATAANTCGGGAAAAGAGTTCCATTTTAACCAAGCTAAAAGGCTNGCCTCNTGGGGNTTTCANGTACTCGTAGTGCAACAACCAAATCAAAAACGCTGGATNANAAATGGTGTTACACTTAGTTATCTCGTNAAACTNATNTACTCTTGGCCAAGACTNCTCAANAAAAGAATNGATGTAGATAATATTATTTTAGTAGGGCANTCGTTCGGAGGGTCAGCNATTGCTATAGCAGCNGGAAANCAAGCTCCGATCAANGGNTTAGTATTTCTTGACCCTGCTCTCGTCAGTACGAANGTTAAAANCTACCTAAAAGCAATATACAAACCAGCTGTACTNTTAGGAGCTGATCGCAGAGTATTTCGNTCCAGAAAACGNAACTCNTTTTANAANCTAATACCTGGNAATATNCTTGAAGTNTCGATCAANAATGCAACACATAATGATGCTCAATTCCCNAANCAGTTTTCTCTATCNCAAACTATTGGCTTTGCTCCNTCTCCTTCAGAGGAAAATCAAGAAAGNTTTACAGCAGCAATCGTAGCCTCGGTGCTCAGCCTCACCACAGAGAGTAGCCTCAAATATGCTAAAAATGTATTTAAGCAAGAGGTNAAAGCCGGNTATATGAAGAAGCAGAGGAGNCGCTAACAAANTTANCNNCTTCTTACTTAGCCAATCNATCTNAATNCTAATAACTAACCGAAAATATNAGCCAATATAGATCNACCAANNATATTAATTTGAATNCATTAACTNNATTTGAATCANANTATCAAAGCCTTNAAAAANACTTAANNANTTGNAATTATTANGTTATTAACATTTCAATGACAAAAAACCTATTTTATGGCAAACTGGGATGNCTGCTCTCATTGAAGAGGCTTTCTTAACGACGCAAATANCAGAGTAATAATGACACANAATAAAGCCCCCCACTCTACAGATAAANCAACAGACGCTGAGCTAGTACCAAATGCACAGGCCCGCATTCCTCTTGAAAGAGGAGANTTTACCATGAANCTNTATAAAGANCCNGAGAATGGTAAAGAACACCTNGCAATGNTATTAGGNAATATTACAGAAGAAAATACGTTAGTCAGNATTCATTCTGAATGCCTAACTGGCGATGTCTTTGGATCATTACGCTGTGACTGCGGCCCTCAACTAAAAAATTCAATGGATGAAATAGCCAAAGAAGGNACTGGTATTCTGATATACTTGCGACAGGAAGGTAGGGGCATTGGATTAACNGAAAAGNTAAGAGCCTATGAGTTACAAGANCAAGGTTATGATACCGTCGAAGCTAACCTAATGTTAGGTCATGNAGCCGACGAAAGAGACTTCAAAATAGCNGGCGANATACTTAAGTCCTTAAGCGTGACNTCAATAAGAATCATTACTAATAACCAAAACAAGATAAATGCTATTGAGAAATCGGGGATTANGGTAAACAAAAGAATGGTNAGNCCNTTAGCTGTNAACAANGAAAATCTAGATTATTTNAAAATAAAAGCAGCAAAGATGAACCACCTTTATAANGCTCAAGACCTTTGCTGAAGAATAGATGATGTTTTCTGAATCTGAGTGGGAACCGATGATAAATTGATCATNCGGAGNCTTTTTCTAATANCTGAGTAACCTTCTGCTAGGATCCACTTTTCNAAATCACGATAAAAATCTAAATTTACTCGCATAGTCTTTAGNGACTCNAGCGCTTCNCGNTGATTTGGACANATNACTGTAGCTATCCGAAAAATAAACTGCATCACATACTGCTGAAATTGNTCATCAGATAACCTTTCNCCTTCTTCAGANAGAAAATACCANGCTCTTTTNTGNTCNTAATTCAGGCCTCTAATCCACTTTCCTAACTTGCTTGATACTTTCGGTCTGGATTTTAGCATAAGGCCTTCTGATTGCAGCAAAGCCTGGTCGAAAACCTTATACAAANTACTGATGTTCCAAGAAATTAGAGGTANATAAAGCGACTCACAAACCCGGATAACAATTTCAGACCATAAGTTACTTGGCAAGACACTAACACATGGTGGTATCGCAATNGCCGACTGCAACGATTGGTAATTTTTACTAAAGAANCTCTTNCGCCCACGCTTCAGCCAAGGCACTTGACGGATATGAACTTCTGCCTTATATGCAGGAGTTTTTTCCCTCCCCATATTAATCCTCTGGCTACCAATATCCTGACCAACCGCCATGAGNAAATCTGGAATCAAGGGCCCTAATGTGATCATACTCGTAATCACTTTACCAACATGATTCGGAAAATCATCGACCGATTTTTGTATATCATTAGTTAATGGGTTTGATAGACGATATGCAAATCTTTTTTCTCCAGAAACAGACCATGGGGCATCCAAGAACTCNGATAAAATAGAACGCCCATCCAAAACTGTTGCCACACGCCATGCNAGGTCATGATCCTGGATGGAAGCACTAACATAAAACAACTTGTCTAAATCATCATTAGTTAAATTCCAAAATCTCGACTTAGCTAATAANATTTTAACCTGCACAGAATATAAGTGACGACTCGCAGANACTTGTTCAAGACGCGATAAAACCTGAAAAGATGGTTTTTCACAAGATTCTAGATATTGGATAATTTCTCTGTTATCTAGATTCTTAGGATCTACTGCTACCTGCAATTGTCTCAATAAGCGACTTCTATCCAACTCTAATAAGTTAGGGTTTCGGGACACAGACCTAAATCCTTTACGATGCAAGTCTTTCCAAGAAACAGGTATAGGTCTATCCCATTTCTCACTGGCCATATAAATCACATCATGACTTTCCCAAAGATCNGTNTCACTGCCAGCCCCAATGCAATACAAATGAAACTTAGCTACAGCTTGCCAGTAGAGATCGAAAATTTCATTATCAGAATCAATCTCAAGAAAGGGAGGCCAAAATCCCTGNTCAAGAGAGGCTGAAGAAAAATCTTCGGCCATTTTCGTTGCAGGTATCATAATACCAGGAAGTTCATCTTTTAAATCTACNGACGNAACAATTAACTTGGCTATAGCGATGCGGCTATCGGGAGTNTCNGGGACCCANCTCCAAATATTNTTGAACAAGTCATTTAANGCAACCCTATCNACNGCNGGNTCACCATTATGGGANCGCAAATCCTGCAAAAANCNGTAAATTTTNTTTACTCTATATTTCCAATCNGCTTCNNCATGCAATTCATTTTCATACACCGATCGACCGTTCTTATCTTTTTCAANAACAGNACCAAAGAGCAGAGATCTCGCTTCATCAAATACTAAATCATTTTTAGGAATTTGTTCCCAGAACTCACGCGCCCTNCTTAGATAATTAAAATGGGAAGCAACTTTTCCTAACGAAAGTATTAATGCNCCCCAATTCATACCAATNTGATTTCCATAATCTNTAGCTGCATGTTCCATCGATTGATGCGAATCTAAATATAACTGCCAAGCCCNNGTAAAATCATTACTCNGATAGGCATACCAATANAGATAAAANCTTTCTACTGCTGTGAGCTTATTCTTCTTGTCACGNGAAGAAAGAAACTTGTTAAGTAAATCATGGGCATTCTTTTTCCAAAGTGCAAGAATGAGCCAAGGTTTTGATTCTTCACCAAATACTTCATAGAAATTTGGTTGGCAACTAAGAAAGTATCTGGTCTGTTCAACTACGAAATTCAATTCACCATGAATGAGCGTTAGTTCAACTACTTTCACAGCCCTTAGATCTGATGGCTGCCTCTGGTACATTTGGGATGCTTGAGTGTATATTTGACTCCAAGGCGCATTAGCTTCAACAAGTTTCTTCAGAATAAGTTCATCTTTCTGAAAATTAATCTCTTGTGAACCTGAACTCTCAACCATCAAATAATCTTTAGAACCCACCTCAATGTTATGGTTGTGCTCGCTCTGTGCAACAGGCTTTGGAGTGGCTGTGAAATTACTTCCCATCGCCAATTTCTCTAATCTATCTATTTGTTTTTTTGATAAANTTAATTCTTGACCTAGCCTTAATAGACGAGCCCTATCNGTCTGCGTCAGATGCTTCCCCTGNTTGCCAGAATCTGCGCTCATAATTACCCATTTTACAAAAGGTGAAACCCATACTAGCAGCTCATAATTAAGCCACTAATAGCTCTATTTTAGCATGACACAGCCAATTACTCCATTTTGGCATATTTTCTATTATTTCAACNAGTTAGTTCTTAAAANCTGTACCTCAATTTANCCATATAAATAATTTCATTGACAAATTTGCGTATTTTATACTACGACAGGTTAACCAATATATCGTCTTAATGACGNNACNNAAGGGCCCAAATTTGAGAATTTTGATTCTAAACAGCGAAGAGACNCTGTCTGCAACNATNCAGCGCAGTGCTGAAGCCTATGGAGCNAAAGCAACGCTNAGTAGTCCAAAATTGGCTCTCGAGGAAGATNCNGGGTACTTNGNTAAGTTTGAAATCATAATTATAGATCCNTCCCAAGNCANANCAACTGAGCTTATNCATCACATNAAAAGTGACTCTCCNNGNGCAGTTATTTTTGGTGCTTCNAGATCCGGGANTGTCGATGACATTGTAAAAGCTATAAACATCGGCTGTCATAATTACTTGAAGTTACCNGCATCAGGTAAACAGATATTTGANACCTTTTTGGCAACTAAAGATAAAACTAAANGTNATCNNTNCTCCTCCAATCAATCCTCCTCTGAAAAAAANTATGCTACTGATGNTGATCTTATTTTTGAAGCACAAAGAAAGATCATTGGCAGGTCTGAAGGNATTCAAAANATTCTGGANNTGATTAAGCGTCTNTCAATGGTGGATACCTCNGTACTNATCAGAGGNGAGAGTGGCACCGGCAAAGAGNTNGTTGCCCGNGCTATTCATCAAAATTCAAGTAGAAGAAATGGNCCTTTTGTAGCTATTAACTGTGCNGCTATTCCTGACAACCTGATAGAGAGTGANCTCTTNGGTCACGAAAAAGGCACTTTTACAGGNGCNGATAAAAAGAAAACTGGNAANTTTCTTCATGCAAACNAAGGTACGATTTTTCTCGATGAAATAGGCGATGTTTCTTCACAAATGCAAATNAAAATTCTNCGTGNTTTGCAGGAAAGAATCATTACACCTGTNGGNTCAAATGCAGAAATACCAGTAGATATCAGAGTNCTTTCTGCNACGAATAGACCTCTNGAAAAAATGATCGAGGATAATACATTTAGACCNGATTTATTTTANCGGTTAAATGTACTACCTGTTTTCTTACCTCCTCTNAGAGATCGCCGAGAGGATATACAAATGCTAAGTGAAAAGATTATTACGAAATTCAACCAAATCCATGGACTGAAAGTTAAAGAACTATCTAAAAATGCAATGACGGCTCTAAAGCTCTANAGTTGGCCAGGCAATATAAGAGAACTCGAAAATGTCATTGAACATGGCTTTATTCTNAGTCAATCAAACAAAATGGAACTACAGGATTTGCCAGCNCATATCCAGAATCAACTGGGNGACAATAACAACTTTCCTGCTCCNCTNCATACAGCTAGNCATCAAAANCCATCNCTNGATATTCTCACCGATTTTACNAACCTTAAATATCCTGTTCTCAAAGAAAANTTCGAAAAGGAGTTTCTNACCCGAGCNATGAAGGCTTTTCATGGTAAAATCAATCAAACTTCTGAACATACNCAAATGACCAAAGTAACCTTGCTANGAAAACTTGAAAAATATGGTATCAANCCAAGNGACTTTCAATAANAGATGANNTAAAGGTTACCTACAGATCNAGTACATCCCCATAATNATAACGCACATATCNAAAAATAAATTTTCATGTTATGATCCCTGACAACAGCTGTATTGGAGCTTATTTTGGAACAAGTAACGAGAATTATAGGTATTGANCCTGGTTCACGGGTTACGGGTTTCTGCGTNCTGAGATGTAATGGAAAATTGCCAGCACACCCAAAGCTACTGAAGATTGATGATACGGGTGCGATCAAACCAGACCTCAAACTACCTCATCACGACCGCATAGGNCTGATTCATCAATCAGTAGGTAGTATTATTCAAAAATGGAAACCTGATTTTTTTGTCATAGAAAAAGCATTTATAGGAGTCAACTCACTNTCCGCACTTCGATTAGGAGAAACTAGAGGCAGCCTAATTGCTGCAGCAAGAAACTATCAGGTCAATGTCCATGAAGTGAGTCCTAATGAAGTCAAAAAAGCAGTNACCGGCAGGGGGCATGCAGCTAAAGAGGAAGTNGCACGCTGTATCGGCCTTCATTTAAACATTACCACAAAAAATTTACCTCATGATGTTACAGATGCAATNGCNATTGCATTCAGTTTTGNTATTCAATACGCCCCCCAACAGAAGAATATCANCATCTCCAAAGAGCTCGCAAAGAAAACTAAGAAGNAAACTTGGGAGCAATTCATAGCAACGCGAGCCACACGAAAACCCGATCAACCAATAGAATGCTGAAACAAGTGGACTAATCAACCTAAATANGCAAAATAACAGCATATGTTATTAGAATATTTGCCGACTAGGAANATACTATGAACCATAATCGACTATTTCCAGCAACAAGGCCAAGAAGGCTCCGTCGCCANCTCTTTACCAGACAGCTTGTGGCAGAAAATCAGCTCTCAGCTGCTGACTTTATTTACCCCGTATTTATTCTCGACGGTAATAATAAAGAGGAAGCCATCCCCTCGATGCCAGGAGTTTCGAGACAATCTATCGACAAACTATTAAATACGGCAAAAAAATGNGTCGAACTAGGTATTCCTGCATTAGCGCTATTTCCGGTCATAGACCAAAAGTATAAATCAGAAACAGCTGAGGAAGCCTGGAACCCCCATGGACTAGTGCAAAAAGCGATCAAACAATTAAAAGNAACCTATCCNGAGCTTGGAATCATTACAGACGTAGCACTGGACCCATATACTTCTCATGGACAAGATGGCCTAATAAATAAAGAGGGCTATGTCCTTAACGAAGAAACTGTGCAAGCACTGCAAAAACAAGCCCTCAGCCATGGAAAAGCTGGTGCTGATATTGTAGCTCCTTCAGATATGATGGATGGTAGAATTGGACGCATAAGAAAAACCTTGGACGATAACAATCTCGAACTAACATCAATATTGTCATATGCAGCTAAGTATTCATCTTCATTCTACGGTCCATTTAGAGATGCCGTCGGATCCGCAACTAACCTCGGCGGTAGCTCCAAAGACACCTATCAAATGGACCCAGCTAATGGAAATGAAGCGTTACTGG
>PBRN01000071.1 GCA_002725955.1 Pseudobdellovibrionaceae bacterium | reverse complement strand
AAGTGGCGGCTTGGAGTGGGCATTCCTCAGAGGAGACTATGGATATATAAACTTAGAAACCAACAATAGAGTCTCCACTGACTGGAGCGGCAGTTCGATGAGACTTTACGCTGCCGTAGGGAATCGCTGGTTCCTGAAACAATCATGGTATTTAGGAGTCGACTGGATCGGCTATTCTTTCCCGTTATTCACAAGCATTAGCGCAAACAACGGCAGCCAAATTGACTTCTTCACAGGACTCTCCACGAGCGACACAATCAAAAATATCATTGATGATCAACTAACAGAATACTATCTGATGGTCAGAATCGGTAGACACTTTTAATTAGCCAACCAAAGGAGCAGATATAAAGCTCCTAATTGTTTTTCTGCCAGCTATACTCACCAAATTGCAACAAAATCACTTATGAATTCGAGAAACATCAGGTAAGAAAGCTATAAGCACAGCGCATCAGTCTTTCATAAAAACTATAGAAAAATGCTCTATCAAAGAAAGAGGCTATACAGTTTTAATAAAAAACACTCATAATATTATAAGGGGCCTTATATGAAAAGTATTGAACAAGCTATTCCCATCAAAGAGTACGCTCATTTAAAATCAAAATCCGAGCATCAGATACTATCTGATATTAGAGCTGGAAAAATCATGGGTCGGATGAGAGCTGATACCATCGTAATTTTTGAAACTGTAGAACAGCTGAATTCCATCCCCAACACAACCCAGAGGCAAGGGGCAAGGGTAAAAACCGGAGATGACAGTACTTCTATGGAACTCTTCTTAGATCACCTAAGTATTACCAAAGAAGAGCATCAAGACCTTATTCACTACTCACAAAGTGCTATGGATAAGGTTACCAACGCAACAGATATAACAATAAAAGCGAAAGATAGTCTGATCGAAGAGAAAGATAAAACCATAGCTAAATTGAACCTTGAAGTAGATACCCAAAAGCGAACCATTGATAAGCTTTTGCAAGAAAGAGAAGATTTAATGACACTAACAAAAACTCTATCCACCAAAATAACGCCACCCACCTAACATCAATATACTGTTTTTATTGAATAATTTACTCCCAACCTAAGCTTCTCGAGAAAGCTGACGATAAATTATTAGATGCTTAGCGGTCTCAAGGAGAAGTTATGAAAAGCTTTTTAAGGGAACTTACTGGAGACAAATTGGCTTTAATAATCTTTATGGCCAGCATAATACTCACTGCCTCAGCTCACGGACAAGAGCTGTCTGAACAATTCATTTTATCAAGAACGAATGCGATTGGCGGGGCTTTTACAGCCATTGCGAACGACGAAAATGCTGCATGGGCTAATCCGGCTGGAATTGTGAGAATTCGAAAGGCACGAAGCAGAAAAACTGTAAGCCTAGTTAAATTACCCAGTGTCCAAGTAGGAGCAAACTCAACCAGCGACACCTTCTTGGAAGTCATTACAGCGGACAACATTCCCGACCAATTAGCAAGCAAGGGAGAGAGCCTCGCCAGTAAGCCCGTCTGGAGCATGGCTTCAGGCACAGCCATTGCGATGTTTGACTTCAACGGAATACCTACCATGATTGGCGCTTATAGCCACGCAACCATAAAGGCCGTTTTGGCTTCCAAAGATTCTCTTTATGCAAAAACTGACGTTGTATCAGACGTTGGAGGAATCTTATCACTTGCAGTTACTAATCGATCAAACAGAGTTAGTTGGGGTTTAAATGTAAGATCCGTAGGAAGATATGCCTACCAAGACAATATTTTACTGACTACTTTTGCTGATTCCGAACAACTAACAGCAGAGCTGACAAACAACGCCAACCTATCGTCTGCCATAGCGATTGACACTGGATTTATTATGACCATGGCCGATTTCTGGTACCCAACTATAGGGGTGGCAATTATTAACCTACCTTTGTCCTGTAAAGACGAGTACTTAAACCAATTCAGCATGAAAAGAGAAACTGTCTGCGGTACCGTATTTAGCGGCAACTTTTCTAACCCCGATGCAACTTCAACGGTTGACCCTTCGAACATCAAGGCAGGTATTTCTATTAGCCCACGGATCACCCGAAAGTTCGGCATGAGAATAGCCGTTGATATCCACAACATGCACACAACATCAGGAACACAGAATTACGGCCTTAGTGGCATACCATTTCTTAAAAAGACCCACTTCGGCATTGAGTTTTATACCGGCAACCCCTTAACCCCGAGCCCTTTTGTCGTAGGTATCGGTTATAGCCAGAGTTTTTGGACTGCTGGGCTGTCCGCACGATTGCCATATCTTTCGTTGGAACTTTCTTCATTTGCGCGCGACACTTCAACCACAGACACACCTGTTGAAGACAGAAGATACATGGCCGGTGTTGCTATAGACTTTTAAGTTAATTAACCCCCAGAATCAGCTTAGACCCCGCCAAAAGCTTGGATAAGATCCTCATTTATGGTACGAATTAACAGAATATTAAATTATTGATGGACCGAATTGTGAAAGTAAAATTTTTTAGCATCTCTTTGTCACTATTATTTGCTGGATGTGTCGGTAGTATGAACACCAGACTTAGAACCAATGCTAATATCATACCAAAACCGGCAGAAAAAGGTCCTCAGAACCTACGATCAGAACCTACAAGTTCTATAGCACCAAGCGTTGCTGAGCTCCACGAGCTAGTAAAACGCATAAGTCAACTTAACCATAATATAACTGCTGATGATCAAGAAACTCTTAGCAAAGTAAGCCTGCCAACAAAACCTGGATCCATTGCTGAGGCTGCTGTTACTGTAGGCATCTTGAAGCACTGGCTATCGCTCTCGAACAACAAACCTGTTAGCGAGATCGACCTAAGAACGGGAAGCCCACGAGCACCGAAAAATGGAAATCTTAACGATCGCATGCCTCTAGAACAGAGGTTTAAAACTAAACAAATAAATTTTGTCGCTGCTCTTCAACAAAATATATTGCTCCGCAACTATAACGTCTTTCAAATTGTTGATCGTGTTTTAAAACAAAAAGATCAGGAGAGTGATTTTTATACTGCTATCAATCAAGTACTTATAGTTGAAGCTCAGAAATGGCAACGCCTAGCAAATATACCGACTGAAGCTAATTCAATCGATGAGAATGAATTACCGCCAATGTCTGATCAAAATAGTGATATAGATGCTTCACAACTTATTGAGAGTGATGCTGTAATAATGGAAGCCGAAAGACTAGCTAAGAAAGGTCAATTCAAGGAAGCTATTGTCACCATATCAAACATCACAGCTAACGATCCTTTTTATGCGGCAGCCCGAGAGCGGGTTAAAATATTCAGTAATAAGGCCGTTAAAAACCTCCGTCAGAGCGCTGCTCAAGCGATTCTCAGCTCTCGCCCCGTAACAGACATCATAGCAAAGGCAGCATACCTTCAAAAAGCAAGAAATCATCTAGAAAGCGCTCTTCACGAGTANCCTGAAGCAGACGATNTAGAAACAGTTGAAGAAAACCTNGCCACNGTCAANANGGGGATAGCAGANCTGGGGCCGCTAACNGAANCTAGAAACGAAGCCGCCAATAACTACAACAATTAAAACGAGTTGATTTTATTCGTCTTGATCGTCATCNGNGCTATCATCATCNCTTTCTTCTTTAAGANGACTCTTTGCNGCCAGATTNAATATGGGATGATTNAATTCAACCTGACTTCCTNTTAATGGCAGCGAAGGGTATGCNTTGAAAAGCCAGGCAACAGCCTCTTCTGGAGTACTAAAAAAAGGTGCGCCACTATANGCATTAGCNAGCATTAGCTCCTTAGACTTNTCCATTAAGCCAATAAATAAAAANGGANTATCAAGCCTTTTACGNAACTGTAACAACTCTATCAAAACNGTCNGACAAANCTCTTTTTCGTCTTGAAAGTCAATAATNACATACTGCAATTCACGGGCAAGCAACCANTTGTGCAGNATNACGGCAANTTCCGGACAANNTCGGCAATTCGTACCAGAATTTTTACATGGGGTTGAACTATTNAGAACAATAGCTTCTTCTACATGGATGGGTATTAATTCCATCATAAATCTATGGCTCCTAATGCATCCAATAATCTAAAAAANATGTAACTCATGATCAGACCTNAGGTAANTAAATCAATTACTCCCAAAATCTATGTTGCCCCAAACTGTCTAGATTCCTCGATAAAACGNTCAACCAAACCTCTTTTTATNCCNGACANGTTACTATTCTGCATCTTATTCTGAAGCTTAANAATCTCCTCNTGAAGNGTCTTTTTGACACCATCAATACTCGACTCATGCCATTGAATTGGCTTTATCTTAATGGCTACTAAATCTCCNCCAAGAATACCAATCAACCTCTCATCTNCGNCANCATCTANAACACCAGTCCTNGTTAACTCACTACAATCTGTGGATAGCTGCAACTTAATAGTAACACGCCAAATAATACTTTGAGCNCCTGAGGCACCCGGCAGAGGTATCACTTCAANTCCNGAAGACCANACAGACCCATCGCAATCAGNAATAGTACGCCAGCTATTATGGCTCATCCACTCATTTAACTGCTGCTCGGCGGCACTCTGTGAAGTAATCACCGGGCGACTTGGCAACTTATCAGGGTCCATGTTATACATTATAATCCCTCGTCAGTGAAAGGAAAGGCTCTGAAATATATTTTACTTCAAATTTCAATATTTGCGAATTTAATAGCCTTAACNAGNATCAACNGTTGCGCATANCGGTTCACCAACAAAGCATTAAGATCNCCTCAAGGTATNCGCAACATNGCCATTGAAGCAGTATATGATACTTCTCAAAAAGTAATACCACATCAGATCTTTTGGCACCAAGTTCAGCNAGCATTTGCCAGAAACAGCCAACTAACAATTGTGCCNGCATCAGAAGCAGATGCTCTTATCCGACTCCATATTAAGTCNGCCACAATTACCCCNACNGGNGAGGCCAAAACTCAAGGGCCCAATTTTGACCCTGAAGTCGAAACCTCGGATCAGTANTTTATTCCCTCGCAGTTTAGAAANATNACCAGAGCCGGCAGATGGAGAACGACAGAAGCAATTGGCTTTACTGTAGATATGGAAGTTCGCAANCTNCACACCAATGAAGTCATACATAAAGCAAACTANTCTACAGGTGGCACTTTNAGGAGCTATCGGGTTAAGGAAAACTCGGCAACTAAAACCCATTTTCTTCTTTATGAAGAAGCCCTTTACACTAAGTTTAAGTCTCTATCTCAGGAGGTCGCTTANAAAATGGTNTCTGATCTACTATTATAGNNAGGAANAATNTAAGCAACANACAGGCTAGTTGGCTTNTANTAATAAANCTAATCTTTTGNATTCTGATTTAGCCANAAGATTGATGCATATACAGGTTCCGGGCAGATTTTANTTTTATTTATTTCCATAGGCTTTATAAACCGAATCCAAAATTCCCAANTATGATCACCTGCAGGCAAACCTGACGCCTCAAAGTAAACTCCCATTCTNTTATCTGAATTATANCGGCTAAAATTCCAGTTAAGGTTGCGTTCTTCGAGAGCCACACTTTTAATCAACTGNGGATAAAAGCCTCTTTTNACTAANTGAAGAGGAATGTTAAACTCNAGCATAAATTCTCTCTGNACTCCCTTTACCGANCCCNAAATATTGTAGNGACAGATTTGATTATTACAGTAGTCTTTTANCACACTNTCNATAAGTNATTTTGAGTTACTAAGCTTNTTACTNNTAAATTGANCAATATTNGATTTATCAAAGCTCCACTTTATAAGATCACTTGATTTCCAAGTATAAAACAAGCCACTACCNGAGTTTAAATATTCNGGNGCATTTATNGGCAAACTCATCACCATCGGCATAAACATTGATTCTTTATAAAAGCTAACTTCTGGNGATANACGCANGTCAACCTTAAAGAACAGTANATGNAGAAAAAANGACAACCGACCGACTATACCTAAATTTGTCTGCCTTTCATTGTCGATCCTAGCTTCAAAATCATCTGAACTAAAATTGAGAGTAAAAAAGTTCTGNACATCACCTCGAATTAATTGGTCAGCTTCTTTTGCTATNTCATACCACAAGTCTTTTGAAGAACTNACTTTTATTGAATCAAAAGTTAGATGATTATCTANAGAGTATTTNTATTCAAAGTCTTTACCTTTAACNGATCGAAGATGCGTATTATGAATAAGAACNTGTTNACCTTTTAGAGTAACATCCTGCTTACAATCNACCAAATATCCATATTGATCTACCTTTTGCNNACTTTTAATCTCTACCATAAAATCGGNCTTGCAGGGTAATACCCCNCCTCGNATAAANCGNNTTCCAAATGCNANTGTTTCNAATACTAAACGATCCCTNGGNTGCAACCTNANNTTTTNCCAAGGNAAACNAGNATTATAAAACTCAATTTTACCCTGNTCGNTAAGAGGATCTATTTGCAACGGCACTTGAANCCATTCNCCNTTTTTTAAANTAAATAGCCCCAGATGATTACGACTTGANTTNGCAAATAAGTGNNAGTNGTTATGCAAGAATANCCAAGACGGACAGGCNAGGCTTTGCGAACTTAAAAGTAAAAAAANNAATATCTGGCAANTTTTCTTAAATNCCNGCATTATATAGCATTCTTCTCAGTCGTATCTAAGTGTGATCTAATATATTCTACCAANNGCTCTACATCGTTATGATTTAAATCGAGATATCTTGCACCATATAGCCAAGAAGGCCCATTTTCATAACTCCATCTNACTTCAAGTCTAATCCGNCCNAGGCCAGACTTATNTAAGTCGATNCCGAGATTACCATCTAANGAATCTANAGACACTTCCAAAACATCTCCNCGCTCTAACCTNACATCTAGCCCCAGACTAAANCCNGAATAGGAAATATGATCTAGNACACCTATNCCCCTNTTAGTATCGACTACNACAGTCTCTGGATTCTCNATTTTCCACCGNTTCTCCGAACGNACCGCAGCNGTCGCNTCTTTATGAGCCTTTTCTGCCCTAAANTTCAATTCCGGACTGTCAATAAATGGNTCTANTTCGTAAGCAACAACATTTTCTTTGTAATGCTTTATATTGATATAAATTTTCTTCATACCNTCTTTTTTAAGACCAAAAGGATTAAATAATTCTTTTGTCGTCTCGCCCATAAGTATCCCATGAGTTCTACATGCGGTTTCTAAACGCTTGGCAAAATTAACACCATTGCCAACGACAGTAAAATCGATATTAGTCTCACTACCAATNTTGCCTAAATATACTGGCGAGGTNTTAATGCCTATTCTTAAAGGATAAACAGGTTCTCCACGCTCATGAGCCTGCAATGTANTTAGCANATTCTCATTCTGAATNGAAATAGCNCATTTCACAGCTTGATTCGAATGATCTAACGTTGCAATTTCNGAATCCATTGAATAACCAAAAAAGCAAAGTAGACCATCACCTAGGTTTTTATTNACGACCCCACCATATCGATGAACATGATTAGTAATTTGCACCATCATCTTCTTTAGATAGTCAAATGCAGTNCGAGGCATTTGGCTCTCTGCAAATAAAGAAAATCCAACCACATCAATAAACATGACGGTCACAACTCTTTCTCGGGCCTCTATATCTATATGTTCAGGNTTTCGNGCTAAGCGNCCNATCTCATCTGGAGANAAAGCACCATCTAACGCACTATGNATAAACTGAGATTTTTTTTCTGCCACACGCGCTCTCTCNACATATATGGTAATTGCACTACCGCAAAAGCCAACCAGAGGTACTATCCATGGCAAAATAATTCCTTCCCANGAAAANAGCCANATAGCAAAAATAAACCAAGAAANNCCACCNAGAAATAATGTCATNGCTAAACTGAGAACCCANCCTGACTTCAAGCCTAATAACACTCCGATGATNCATGCTGAAGCNATAATTAACTCTCTAACCCAAATAGGCTTTAACCACTGCTCTGTCAAAATGCTATTTAATACGGCTAAATGAGCATAACCTCCTGGCATCATACCAAATGGAGTCATTTTAAAGTCAACATTGCCNGTATAAAATCCAGGAATCACATACACATANTCACCTGGATTAANATTGGAGCTTTTTACTTTCCTTGCCGCAAGAATAAACTCGTTTCTTAAAGGAATCGTCCGCGNAAGATATTCTGGGTAAGATGAAAANTTCAGNGCNAGNCGCCCATCCCGATAGGATGGTATTTTGAAACCACGATAATACATATGATTCTTAAAGAANTTAATCTTATTAAAGGGCATAAGCATCATATGAGGAATAGAACGATCTTCTCCCATACGGATAAATGGATCCATCTGCCCACTACCATCATAAAGGATATGGCCTATTTTGAAATAATCGCGCAATTTANTATCCGGNCCATATAAATATTTNCCTCTTGCAACAGGAAGATTGAGCTGAGATGCCTGCCTCTTTGCTTCCTTTCCTTCAGCGTTCAAAATTTTATTCGAAATCAGGTAGTCAGACTTATCCACGTCTATNGGCTCTCTATACCGAAGCTTNCTAGGGGCAATAAAGGCTCCNACAATAATAGGAGCCTGTATTTCACTAAGCCTTGGGATCATCNTGGNAGCAACATNTTCACTTCCAGGCGGGATATTAGCCATAGTAAATAAAGCATCTATGATAATAACCTTGGCNCCGGATCGNTCAAAGTTCTCTAATANTTCGATCCANTGAAAAATAGTTGGATTAGGAGATTTCAGCCACGAAACTGTACTATCATCAATACCAAAAATTTTAATATTGGGCGCTATGACCGGACTCCGGTTCAGCTGCTTGCGAATTCTAAAATCAAGAGGACGNGAAACCTTCGACTCNAGGTCCNNGGCAANCTGAGTATGNTCAAAACCAACCAAGATAGCTATCCAAATTAGCATAGCACCCAANGCCCATTTGACGGAAACATTCGGTTTTTGCAGCCAATACTGTTCAGGCTTCGCCATTTATTAAACCCNTGCTCATAGTCTAAAAGATATCAGCNGTGAATCGTCGAGAAATCCAATAAAATAAACGAAATTTCTGTATATCANTGATATTTATAATTTTTTTTTAATCTCAAGGCCTTTTCTTGGNCTCTTAAGTTCGATATATTAAGTTTCNAAAGGGCAATTTATTNTAGAGGCATGAAATGAATAGANACTATAGCCGGGTTATGTTTTATACCCCAATCATAATACTGACTGTATGTTGCTCGTTACTCGCATCAGCTTCAAGCCAAGATCCGCTCAGAATCGGTAGCAAGGTTTTACCTCAAGTAAACACCCGNCCTATGGTTGCTGGCTCCAATAATTGGCTAACTCCTTTCATAGCCCCNGCAATGGTCGAGGTAGATAGCAATTGGAATTGGGTATGCACTATNTGCACAGAAATACCCAACTACAAAAATGACACTATCGAAGTTATAAAAATCCCAAAAGTCAGGNATAAAGTTCTCAAAACTTGGTGGGAGATCANGNCAGGAATCGTTTGGGGAGATGGNACACAAGTTACAGGAAATGATGTNGCCAANACNGTTAATATGATNAAAAANCAACTTATNAANAGTAANNCTTTTGAACTATTCCCNATTAGATCAATAAGAATCAACAAGGACAACCCNAGAAAATTTACTATTATATTTAANCAGGTTNGATCAGACTTTTTNCAACTTCTCAATATTTCACTCATCCCCTCGCATATTGTTTCNGAAATTGCCTTTAGTGCNGGNTCACCTTCGGNCTCACCCGAAAAAGTAATTATAAANTGGTACGATAAACAAAAAAAAATAATCAGTATGAAAGAGCCNAANCCTGCNTTGTATTACGGNTNATGGTACCCNTTTAAGCAAGACTCAAAAANNCTNANTTTAAANAAGCACCCCAAATATGCGAGNAAGCNTCCTCTCNAAAANNAAAATTTTTCAAAGATAAAAATAANACGTTATTTGAGNTCTAACTCTTTAATTAANGCTATTNAAAATAATTCNATAGATCTAATTTTAGAAGGTAATTTAACANTTCANGAAGCGACAAGNCTGATCAATAACCAACAGAATNTGGCAGCTAACGAAAGAAACTTTCGCGTTATNTCTACNGCNGGTTCAAAATTAGAACAACTTATATTCAACNTAAGAAACCCTAAGCTAGCTGAACCAGGNATTCGGCAAGCAATAGCAATTAGTATCGATAGATCTAGAATAAACAAAATNTTACTCAAAGAGTTTGGTGAAATACCGGCNCATATCTTTCACCCNAATGATCCCTTCTATACTGANATCAAAAAAGAATACTTCTTTGANCCGAAAAAAGCCGAAAANCTATTTCTTGATGCAGGATGGATCAAGTCAAAAGATAATTACATTTACAAAAACAAATCAAGATTCGAAATCGATATTGTTACAACCAAATCAAAACTACGCTCAAAGATATTAAAATTAATCAAAGAAGATCTNAAAAAAGCTGGAATAAAAGTTAATCTAATTNTTCAAAATAAAAAAACATTCTTTACCGACACAATAAAAAAAGCCAACTTTCGTGATATAGCACTCATAAGNTGGAATCGAATACCTGCCGGAATACCATGGGAAACTTTTCATAGTCAACAGATACCTTCTATGATNAACGACTANAGTGGGCTAAACATCGGAGGCTGGCACCGACGNGAAGTCAATCAAGTACTGGAAGATATGGTNAAAGATATCAANTANGAAAANCAAAAAGAACTTAGCNGCAAACTCATGGAGATATTCTCCTTAGANTTGCCGACCATACCACTCTTCTTTACACCAAGCTTCGCTGTTATCTCAAAAAAAGTTAAAGGNTTTCANTTNTCTGGCCATATATATGGCTCAAGCGAGGNGCATANACNCTGGTATAAAAAAATGTAGCTCATCTACTCTTTAGGGCGACCTAACCACGGCAGCCAATCTCCTAAGGATTCATGCTGCTCATCGCGGAGCATTATATCAGCCCAAGAAGGCCTTTTTGGATCTTTTAAAGGCCTCTTGCCAAATTGTCGCAATGATTTNCTTCCTTTTTTTCTATTACATGTAGCACANGCTGCGACAACATTATTCCANCGAGTNGTNCCACCCTTAGATTTTGGTATCACATGATCAATCGTAATCGAAGAACTGGGAAAGCGCCGNCCGCANTACTGGCANTGATAATTNTCGCGAAGCAAAATATTCCGACGTGTACATCGCACCCAACCTAACATTTTAACTCGACCTACATATCGCTTGAGCCTAACGACACTAGGTAATTTGAATTGATCTGCAACCGATCTGATAACTTCATCATATTCAGATACAATTTCAGCTTTTTCCATAAGAACCAAACAGATAGCTCTCTTCCAATTAACTAGCTGCATCGGCTCATAGCCAGCATTTAAAACAAGAGTTCGCATCTCAGCCCCCTATCACCCTCAGCTTGAATCAAGCGGTATCCAGAACTGAGTAAGCAAGCCAAAATCAGCGATCTAGTTCCATATATCAGTTGATATATATTTAAGTCGCTCAAACAGTTAAAGTCGCAGTATTCAAATGCTAGCTGATCATTATCGTATCCTAAGAAAAAAATAACGCTAAACATCTTCAATAGTAGTAAAACTAGGATCAAGAAAGACACAAATAAAAAAGTTAATGCTACATGAATAAACAAAACCAATATAGAATCAATAAGTGATAGTAGCCTACACTTATAATCTTCTGCATAATTCGAGATGTTTACATGTTCCAACAAAATCAACCTTTCAGGTATAGAAACGGAACTCACACTTCAACCCTATAAATAAGGCTTATTTGACTGGCCATTAATAAAAAAAGCCCAGGTATTTCTTCGAAAAAAACTAATCAAATATGAAAAATGATAATTTTTCAGCAACTCTTAGCCGTCCATTAAATTTAAGATGGCTGAAATCAAGCCTTATCTCGCAGTCTTATGAGTATCCGTAAAAACCCTCCTATCAACTAAATGAACATAAAAGGTCCAAGGTCCCTTTACACCTAAGACAGCCCCTATTATAGGATCGGCTAACCCTCTTTAATCTATAATAATATATTCAGAAAATTAGATTTCGTTCTAAAGCACCAATATCTCCTGCCAAAATAGTCTAAATCGGCTAAATAAAGTTTGATTTAGGGCTCATTCAGATTACACAGACCAAGAAAAAGGTAGGCAATACAATAGGGTGACCAATATCCAATCTAAATCCAATTTTATCATCAATAAAGAGTTTCACTTTGTCAGAAATGATCTTGGCTATCCTATTAATCACAACATCAGATCTAAAAAATAAACCACGAGGATTAATGAAATCAATATGCATTATAGATCTAAGAGTTAATCTTGGTCTGATAGATTCCTCCAATCGACACCTATCAAAGATAAAGTCGTTCGACCTTGCCATCTATTTTTTCCTGCAGTAACCAAGGTCTCAATGCGATCGCATGATTCTAGAGAGTCATAAACCTCATTAAAAAACATGATCGTTTGCTTCAAACCAGCAGTAGAAGCAAGCGTCAATTTAGTATGCTTGGGTTCCCCTGTCACTTTATCTTTAAAATAGATCACATTTAT
>PBRN01000070.1 GCA_002725955.1 Pseudobdellovibrionaceae bacterium | reverse complement strand
TAACTTTGAATCTGCTCTATAGCCTTCCGAGGATTTCAAATCAAAAGTATTCTCACCATTCGTAACATATAGTGTAGCGCCAGTAAAATCTGTATACATATATGGATCACCCGTTACTTCGGCAATACGGGTGATATCAATACCTAGAGTTGGATCATTAGGATCTTTCAAGTTCAATAAGTATACCTGACCTGGATTCTGTCTTGTCATACCGATAATACGCCCTCCACTCATGGCACTTATAGGTCCTACATAGGTATTAACTACACTTCCGACATTATAAGTCGCAAAACCTGCACAGTCTTTATCCTTATGAAAACAATCAAAAGGAGTAACACGCATGGTCATATCCCTGTTCGTAGTCCAAACAACCTCGCTCTGATTTTCATAAGACATCGTATAAAAGCCATTTCCATTGAGAATCTTATTATCTCTACCAGCCAATGCATAGGAACTAGAAACATTTGCTATTTTTCGGGGTCCTAGAGTTAGAGTTGGGAGATTATTCGAGACAAAATCCTTATTGATCGGACTGGCTAAAGCTAAGGCATTGGACACTGTACTATTAGCATCCGGAGCCGTTTTCAAAGAAATAGCCATAACAGTATTACGAACAAAATTTGAATAATAAATGAGATTCTGTTGATCGATATAACAGCTATAACCCCAGCGAGTAGCATCATTCGCATTAATTGGCTTTGCATTAAATTTAGCAGGATCAAATACGGGGGTATATGGAGCTTCTTCTGTCAATGGTATTTCTACAAAAGCTCCGAGCCCATAGCCCATACCAATGAAACGCTTTCCGTCACGTTTGTAGGAAACAATGCAAGCACGATCACTGTCCAGAAACAAACTAACGCCAGCTAAAGGAGTTTCTCCAGACGAAGGAAATTTAAAAAAGTTTTCTGGACTATTTAAGTTCCCCGATCCTGCCCCCGCCGGATCCACTGCCGCTGTCTTTTCAGGATCAACCCAATATAGATACCCGCCAGTTCTTGTAAGGACTAGACCCGATTCAGTGACATAGGTTCTTGTGCCACCATTTCCACCAACTGCCCCAAACCATTCTTTTTTTTCTTTAACTTGATTCTCGTCATCCAAAGTAAACTGATATACATTCCCTGGGCTGGTAGCGACATAAAAGAAGTTATTCTGCGCTGGAATAATTTCCTGAGTTAAGCTCACACTCTCCCCAGGCACATACACTGTTACCTCAGTGCCTTGAGGCAATGCTGGAGCTTCGCTAATAATAGGCGTTGCTTGGTCTCCCGCTCTCTTGCGGGTTTCGGACTTGAAATCTTCACCATTTTCAGGAAGGCAAGCCGAAAGAGATATCAGCAATGCAGCTGCACTTAGATTCTTATTATTATGCATCAAAAACCCTCGCTAAAAACCCGGATAAGAAACATCCTATTTTATCTTTATAACTCGGTGACCTTGATTATTTATATATTCTACCCAGCTGGTAGCGCTGATCACCTTCAAACCATCAACGATAATATCGATCCTAATTATANCATCTACNTGNAAGCTTTGATCACAAATCAAAGCCCGGTTAGGACTAAGAGNGTCATTTATNTTTCCAACACAAGACTGACCAGCTGNTCCAGACTTAAGTTCAGACCACGATTTAGTAAAAGCAAGTTTGCCATCACCCCCAAAAAATTGGACTGCATCGGGGGTAGTTGATTTTAAATCTACTTCGAATTCAATATTTAAGGCNTCAGAATGAGACGAGGNAAGTGTTTCTCGCTTTTGATCATCTGANACTTCTCCCAAAGCCTTAATAGATGTTTTTTGACCTAGAGGAGGCATATTAACTTCAGCTCTCTTACCGCAGCTATATCCCAATATACTAACTGCGAATATANATAGTTTAANCCGCTTCATTATTAGCTAAGCCTCCGAAAAAGAATCCGTTATNCTNCTTTTCGGCAAAATCGCCAAAAAACTTTCGGGATAAAGAGCACNAAANCATAANAANTTGATTTTATTNAATAAAAAAAAGATNGAGCATGAANTTATACTATCATTTGAATGGGATTCTTTACCAAGCAAGTTCTAGCTTANAGCGGNACTNNAAGCGCATNACTAAGANTTAATNTANCNCAAAATCANCCTTCGGATATNGACNAGTCNTTTATATTGGATGNNGAAGATCATAGTAAGACATTTTTCGAAAGGCTCGGTCAGAACCTTTTATAAGCAANTATAATGACCGAGCTTTTNNCANTAAGATCAACTTAATATNTCCGGCTATATTTTATGCGAGCACTCTATCTGNAGAAGCAGCTTTTCGCTTTTCNGACCATGTCACCGCCAAAGCCAACAAGAAAATAACGGCATTGATANCGCCCATTAATACGAATGGAGCTGATGGATGAATNCNATCAAANAGATGCCCNCCNGCCTTGGTGGCAATCAAAATCCCAATTGCACCAAAGAAGCCAAAGACTCCAACAACTGANCCTCTGGTCGCTGCTGGCGCCTGTTCACCAATGAGGGCTTGGCTAGCAATAACCCCACTAATTTCACCAATGCCAACAAANACAGAAGCNATGATCATCGCAGCACTTGAAGTATCATCNACTAACCCTAAAGAAGAATATCCTATTGCAGCCAAGAATAAAGCTAAAGCAACAGCTTTNACTCGATCGANACGATCNCAAATAAGACCAATAACAGGAGCCCAAAACAAAGCAGCACCCTGAGAAATCGCAAAAATGACTCCGGCCAATTTTAANGCTTCGGCACTNGACAANCCTGCGGCCAGNCCATCCTGCATCACCCACAATGATAAGAAGGTNCCAACAATAGCCAGATCACCTCTAGAAACAAAGGAACTAGCGTAGGCCAAAGCAATCTTNGGATTTTTACCNGCGGCTATGCCTTCACGAGTCAGCTCTAATAAGCTCTTATTTTGTTTTACCTCACNGTGTTTGGTNNTTTTTAATCCCAAAAAAGCNACAATGGCTGTNNCCAAACANATTGCTGCAACNGTCCAAAAACTCCANGAGCCGGCCTCCCTTGCAGTNACNGTCTCAGACTGATACCAAAANGGAAGCTTTGATAAGACCATAACAATCAGCATNATNCCCAAACCGGTCATCACACCAACAACGCCGGCAAGTTTNCCTCTATATTCTTCTTNNGGATAATCCGCCATCACTGTGCCAAGCATNGCNGCGATACAGGCAGCACCCACAGCAAAAAACAANCTGACAGCTGTCAGTTCACCAATGCTGGTAACCATAGGAAATAGANAATAGGCANAACCTACNATTATAAATCCTAAACCATAAATGCGTGATCTCCCCAATTTATCGGAAAAAGCGCCTATGANACCAATCAAAGCAATAATAACNATCTCGTTCCAAAAGACCTGATTNCCAGAAACNGCCCCTTGCTGNCCCTCGGGGACACTCAAAAATTCGGTTAATANATATGGCTGAACAAAATTGATAAAAGCCATCATACAAGTCGAAAAGAANGCNACATATAAATAGCTATATAAGTGACTTTTCTTTACCCCTGGAGCCAAAACAATTGGTCCAACCTTTTCATTTTTCGTATCGATCATATCNGCCGCCTCATATANTCAACCATAATGACAGTATTCNCATCCTGCATTTCAAAGCAGNAGCACCTATAAATATAAAGATCTTCTGAGATATCTGGCAACATTGATAACATAGTTCATCGCACAGATACAACTACTTAAGGTTGTTGCGCAAGGCGGCGCGGGTGGCGCAATCGATCANACTAAAAAACTNATTTATAGGNTGGCGAGATTTGACAGGTTGATGACCNGGCACCCAAATAATGTTTGGTCTNACNTGGTCCACTAAAGTGAANAAAAGCCNATAACTAGAGGCATANGTCAATTGTTTCTTCGATCTTTTACTTTGAAATTGNAGGCTCTCAAGTTTNCTGCGGCGTGTNAATAACTGCGCAACGCTCTGGCTATCTGTATATATGGTCACCTCGATGCTTCCTGTCTGAGGAGCTTCTGAAAGTTTCTCTGCAACAATAAGTTGCATCAGCCAAATCACTGTATTCAGTTCAGCTTCTACACAACTATTGCATGTAAAGGTCTTTGTCATAATAGATGGAACAGATAGATCTAACTTTTCGGATGACTGAAACGAAGATAAAGAAGGGGAAGCAGAGTTTAAATTCCCTCTGCTCAAACACAGAAAACCACCAACTCCAGTTTTTGAATTCTTGTCAAAACTAGCATCTGAAAAAAACAGAAATTTTGAACAAGTGGAGTTAGCGGGGACTTCTGAGCCACTAATATGCTTTGGACTACTGCCGTTGGTTATTACCAACGACTTCCGCCGCCACGATTACCTCGAGGCTTGTCTTCAGCAGCGTTCACTTTGATAGTACGACCATCTAGATCGGTACCATCCATTTGTGAAATAGCAGTACTGGCAGAATCTACTTCTTCAAAAGTAACAAAACCAAACCCACGGGATCGGCCTGTTTCTCGGTCAGAAATAACCTTTGCTTCACTTACACCACCAAATTGCTCAAATGCCTGACGGAGGCCATGGTCATCTGTATTCCAGCTCAAACCACCCACAAATACTTTATTAGTCATAACGTCTCACTTCACTGATCGCAGTGCACTATTTGTCTCACCAAATAATACCCAACATTTTTCCAAGATTTCCTACAGTTACCCATTACTATTTTGCTGTTCATTTTACAAGAGAATGCGGAAAATTAGTCTCCTCGAAACCAAGAATACCATGGATTTGGAGGCCCCATCAGCCCTGCCCTAACGTCGAAGTACCTGATTTTAATATCCAAGTCTGTGGTTTCTGGTCTCTCGAAACCATACCACGAAACATCGTTTTCGAATTGAATATCATCACTGGTGTTCCCAAATAATCAACAGCGATCAGACCTCCAGCCCCAGCCGGCAACAATGCAACTACTTGTTGCACAGCCTTTTTTACGCACATACCTTGATAGAGCATCAGATAATGAACTTCAGCAGCAGCCATATTGCGGATAAACTGTTCCCCCCAACCTGTGGCTGAGACCGCACAGGTCCGATGATCAGCCCAAGTGCCAGCACCTGGAATAGGGCTATCACCCACCCTGCCGTACTTTTTATTGGTCATTCCCCCAGTCGAAGTAGCCGCCGCCATTTTGCCGCGCATATCCAAGGCTACAGCTCCCACAGTTCCATACTTACCATCATCTGCAATATTAGAATGATCTAGAGAAACCAAATCTGATGACTGTGCCCGCTCCCATTGTTCACGCCGATATTGGGTTTTGAAGTATTCTTGATCCACTAGGCTAATACCATGCTCCTTAGCAAAAACCTCTGCTCCTCGCCCCATCAAAAAATCATGTTGTTCAAAATCATGAACTTTTTGCGCAAGTAATATGGGGTTT
This sequence comes from Pseudobdellovibrionaceae bacterium, assembly GCA_002725955.1. GTDB lineage: Bacteria > Bdellovibrionota_B > Oligoflexia > Oligoflexales > Oligoflexaceae. Next base: position 17,861 of record PBRN01000070.1, on the reverse strand, counting down.
TTCACTGCCGTTAACCCTGCCACTGCCCCTATTTTACGCTCACCAGTCATGACCATGGCGTCTGTCTCACAAGTACCCAAATTGCTAATAACAGAACCTTTACCGGCATTAAACAGAGGACTGTCTTCCAAGATACGAACGACCGTGCACACACTATCAACCGCATCACCCCCCTCAGCTAATACCGATCGTCCTTGTAACAAAGCATCGGACATGGTTTGATGATATTGTTCGGCATTAGCTTTGAGGTAGCTATCACTTACAGCACCAGCTCCCCCATGAATCACTAGAGTATAATTTTCATTCATAACGGCTCCTTTACCTATGATCGGGAGCGTACTGAAACTTGGTTTAATTGTCTACTCGAGGAGTTAAAACTTAGATCAAAGGAGAATAGAATGCTTAGGGAGCAGTAAGACTATGCAAGGAATAAGACGATTCAGGACCACTTAATAAACGGATACCACTACCTGCTAATTTAATCCTAAGTGAACAGCAAAAAGAGTGAAGCTTATCTTCATCAAATTGCCCTGACCATAGTAAAGAAAAAATCGCCGGACCACTTAGGGATTTTTCTGACTCCAAAGCTGATATTAATTTTTTTTCATCTTCATTTAACGCTCCGGTAACACCGAAAGGACCTACCTTGGTATTATTTTCCCCACCAGAATTAGAGTCCTTCTGCGACCCACCTATGAAATGGTCTATGCGCTCCAGTAAATGATTACGATAGAGAGGTTGGGCAACACATTCATCAACACCATAAGAATAACATCCATCCTTTAATTCTTCAGAATCATTAGGAATACTCAAGATAATTGGGCATCGCTCAACAAAGTATCGAAAAGGTTCAGTACACAATTTTGTCTTGTCTAACTCATTAGAAGCTACTGAAGTCAGCAACAATTTTGGAGTAAGATCATGCTTGGTAAATTCTATAACTTCTGAATCAGACTCAATAAATTCGACTTCATATTTAGCCGCAAACCAAGCTTGAAAAATGTCTTGTACCAAAACGCCTTTTTCCCAGACTAGAATATCCACTGCAATCTCCTATCATTACAACCCTTGTTATGATATCTGATTTGGTCACATAGCTACAACAATAATATTAATTAGGATGTAGATAGAGATGCTCAATAATGAGTTCATTATTATGGATCATTTGCTCAAACCGAGTGTAAATACCATGTCCAAAACAAGATGCAATAGCATTAGGCTGAAAACGGCTGCTATCACCATAATCCACCAATAACGTTTTCCCCCATGGGGATACACGCATTCCCGAACCGACGCGCTGCACCCAAAGCCGGGGAGACCAACCGGGGCCTAAAATATGATCTAACTGGCTATTTAGCAACCTATCATGAGAAGAAGCCGGCAATGCATCTGAACCTTCAATACCCCATTGTTGAATATAATCTCCCCCTGAAGTTGTCATAAAGCCTAGAGATTTCACAGCCAGATAACTATCACCACGATGATTAACAATATGTAAGCATCTTATTTTTGAGTTTAGAAACCATGGATACCGAATAGGGGCGCCAAACGTAACAAAATCAAACTGCAACTTCCTTATCAAGCCAACTCGTTTTTTAAGCTCTTTTAGATCATATCCCAGAGATTCTGCCGCAGGAAATAATTTACGTCCCAACTCAGTATCTCCAAGCCAATTACTAACAATAGCAAATACCTGTCCAGCATGAGAATGACCTTGAAGTAAAACCTTGTCCTTGGATCGCCAGCCTTTTTCCCTCATATCATCAGCCAACTGCCAGACAAGGATTAATGCTCCTCTCAAACGGTCTGCATGATGATTACCAGAAGGCCAGTCCATATTCATCACAGGAGGATACCCTCCCATCGATTGATTTAGTATTTCAATATATGCGGGTAAAAAATTACCTGTGTCTTTCACAACCTTATCAAAATGCGATTTTAACCGTTTACCTAGCTGTCGTTCAATTAAGGCAGCTCGTTTAGGATATAGTCTCTTGAGGAGATCAATCACACCAATAGGATCAGTACCAACAAAGGTTCCATGCAAGAGATATATAGCATTCACACCTGCATCTTCATATTTCCTGCCAATAGATAGCATACNTCGNTTCCAAGGCAAGTACTGTGCNTCAGCAGTCAAAACACTTCTATTAAATTCAGGNGTTTCTGNGCGNTTAAGTATTTCCCAAGAAGTTGTTGGCAGTTTGCGACTATAGCCTACAGTCACTTCCGGTTTTACNGGNCGAAGAAAGAACCATATTAAAANNAGAAANACAAGCAGACAAGAAATCGCNATCGCAGTATATAAAACAGCTTCATTCATTGCNTATATCCCATCAATTCCTTCGCCANAAACCTGGAAGAAAGATCACCAAGACTGTAAAAACNTCNAGTCGNCCAATAAGCATTAGCAGGGACANAAAGTACTTCGTAGAATCAGCCATCCACGCATANTTAGCAGTCACACCNACTCGCCCNAATCCTGGCCCTATATTATTGACAGTTGCAATAATAGCAGAAATTGCCGTAAANCCTGTTAGTTTTTCTGAATCTTCTAGAATAAGAAGTATGATTGTACTCACAATCATGATCGCAAAAACTGCGACCACATAAATTAAAATACCCTGTTTTTGTTGNTGATCAAGAGCATTATTACCNGCGACAATAGGNCTAACTACNGAGGGACGATAGATACGCTCTAATTCATGAAATAATAGCTTAACTGTGGTAACTATACGAATCACTTTGATACCACCACTGGTNGACCCTCCACAACCNCCAATNAGCATGACAACTAACAGAATCACCTTCGGCAACATAGGCCAACCATCGGAATCNGCATTTGACAGACCTGTTGTTGTTTGGATGGATACCACCTGAAACATGCTGTGGCGAAAGATNGATTCAAGCTCTCCNCCCAAGGGATTCGACTGNCCGTTAGATAAAACGGAACCAGCATGTTGACCAAACATATCNAGATATGGTCGATGCANCATACTNATAATNACCATCAATGAAGCNATCANCATAATCGCAGAATACCANCGAAACTCTTTATCCCTAAATAACCTCCGGGAACGNCCTTTAATCACCTGATAATATAAACCATAATTCACCCCTGCGATAAACATGAATAGAATCACAATCCACTGATTAACCGGCGATAAAGCACCTGCACTGGCATTATAAACNGCAAANCCAGCACTGGATGCNGTCGTCATGGCAAANTTAATCGCAGCAAACCAAGTTAAATCAGGATCAAACCATTTCATAATGAGAGTCTGAACTACGGTCANACCTAAATAAATCAACCAGAGAATTTGNGCTGTTTCCTGGAGTCTCGGAGACGAACCGTCTGGAGACAACCCTGAGGTCTCAGCTCTAAAGATTCTNGCCTTACCAACCATCGGGAATACCGCCACAAATAAAACAACGATCCCGAGACCACCCAACCATTCCATAAAAGTACGCCACAGCAAAATGGGACGAGGCAATAATTCTATATTGGTTAANACCGAAGCCCCTGTNGTAGTCAAACCACTCATAGCTTCAAAAAAACAGTTGGAAAAATGAAAGAAGTCAACNCCATTTTGCAAGACAGGAGGCAGCATGCGGGCCCAAATAAAGAAAGGCANAGAGGAGATCAATGCCCCTAAAAGCCANGAAACAGTAACCAATAGCATCGCTTCTCGAAGATCAATTTTTTTTNGGGCATTGCGACCAGCTAAAATCAACAGCCCTGACACAGCGAANCCTATNAGCATAGAAGCACTNAGAGCNTGAACGGTTTCAAGCATGCGACGGTTGTCACTATCNAAATATTCCCATAAGGCCAGTCCTAAGCNAAAAACCATGGAACAACTCAANAGGAACATGAGCATACCCAAGTTCTTAAACACCGGCTTATAATTCATGTCGAACCTCAGCGTACGAATAGTTTCTTAAGAGGCTTTTCTATTGCCTTTGGTCCAATAATAATCAATTTATCGCCNGCCTCGATNGAATCTTCNTTTTTAGGGGCAAATACTCGTCCACCTCGTTGGACCGCAGCTACAAAAGCTCCTTTNGGAACACTAATATCCTGGAGGGCCTGACCAACAGCATCACCTTGATGCCGNGCTGTGGTCTCGTATACAAAAGCCACTCCTTCTATNGCGGCCGTCTGTTTAACCGCAGCATCATCAATCATGCGAATGAGCTCTTTAGCNCCTTCAATTTTNGGNCTAATNGGGCGATCAATGCCTATACCTGCCAGAGAATTAAGATAGTTTGAGTTCTGAACCACGGCGAAAGTCTGACCCACCCCTAGTTTTTTGGCCTGAACAGAACCAAGAATATTATGTTCTTCGTTATTATCAACGGCAATATAAGCAAGACATTCACCAATATGTTCTTCTTCAAAGATGTGAGGATCCACCGGGTCACTATTCAGCACAGTGATTTTAGGAAACCTGGTAGCAAAATCTTCAGCCTTTGAAATATCTTTTTCAAACAGACGCACAGAAAAAATCCGATGATCAATTTCGGCTAGTAGCCACTCGGCAATAGGCGTCGCCCCTACTAAAACAATGTCTCTGTGCGGAGTTTTGTGCTTTTGAAATATACTTTTAACTTGAGGAAGAGTTTTTGCCGGTCCAATCAGAGTGACTAAATCTTGATTATTTATCACAGCATCAGCATTAGCCATTTCTACTGGACCATCCGCCCGCCTGATCGTTGTGATGCGAACTCCTGGTGGCAACTTGAGATCACGCAACTGACTGCCAGCAGCGGAACTATTATGCTTAACCAAAAACTGACGAACTTCTATGGTATTACTCGCAAAACGCTGTAATGCGATCACGCCTGGGCCACATAACTTGCTCAAAATAGCCCGTGCAGTCAACTCATCTGGGCAAATCAAAGCATCCAAAGATAGGATATCTTGATAATCCATCATCTTATTGCTGTAAAAAGTCTTTTGCCGAACCCTTGCAATAACTTTATGCGCTCCTAACTTGCGGCCAATGGCTCCAGTTAGAAGGTTGATTTCATCAAAACTAGTCGCTGCGATAAGGACATCACATTCATCCACCTGAGCATTTGCCAGCACATTAGCATGACAAGATGAACCATAAACCGCACGGACTTCCACTTTGTTTGAAAAGTCCTTCAGCGTCGCCATGTTATTATCAATAATCGTGATATCATGACCATCTGTCAAAAGGACTTCAGCGATATACCGCCCCACTTCGCCAGCACCGCTAATCACGATATGTTTTTTGGCATGTCCCACGCTGATCCTTCCGCCTTTTTAATCATTGGCAAAGCTCTCTGCCATTTCAGGACCTGTTTAACAGATTAATAAACTCATTCCTACGGGAGACTGCCTACTCACCTTAGCCATAATGACTCACATCTAGTGTAACATCACTCAGTGAACCAAGTACCAAACGAGAAAGTGATTCCTGAGAAATTTGACCTAAGCGAGACTCGGCTAACCATGCTTTCTGAATCTGCCCGGGATGGAGACCTCTCATGTTCAACAGAGAAAAAGCCATCTGCATTGGGGCAAACGAAGGATTAAAAGCAGCATTTTCACAATAGCGCCCCACAACCTTGGTACCATCATCGCAAAGTAAAGTAACGGCACTATAACTAGAAGAATAAGGAGCCCATGATTCTCCCGCCGCAGTGCAAGTCAGGGAAGATAATTCCTGATCATGGCTCGATCCCTCGGCAAAGTCAGAAGCTTGCTTGGCATTATCCATCATACCACCTTGAACCCCCAAGTGTGCCGGACCAAAAGCCTCTGGCAACAAATCACCAACAGTCATTGGCTCTCGATCAGGCAAATAGATCTTTATCACATCACGACAGCCCAATTCGTTAAGAAATTGCCTACAATAACCACAGGGGGGGGCATTAATAGCCAAAGCCTGGATCGCTGTTTCACCACAAGACCACGAGTGAGCAACAGCTGCCTGCTCCGCATGAACAGTCATACTCAAAGGCAGGCCTGGAAACTCGAGATTGGCCCCAAAATAAACAGAACCACTCTCACCCAAAACAACAGCACCCACATGATAATCGGAGATAGGTGGCTTCGCCCATAAAGCCGCTACCGGCAACAATTCGGTTATGCCATGCTTAGCATCAAACCCAGTCAGATCAAGAATATGCTGCCAACTGTCCTGAGACAAGCCACCCCTGCCTTTTATATTCCCTGCCAAATACTTTACTGCTTCCAGCGGCCAATCCTGCAGGGCCTTTCGCAATAAAGAATATCCCGGCTCCTCACGCCACTGATGTCGCTGTGATTTTTTATGAAAGCTCATTTATTCTCTCCACTCCGACAAAGCATGGTGAAAAACCAAAAAGAGCTGAAATAAAGGCTCNNNTTGCAATATTCCTAAAGATCCTNGAGCAAATGGTCGAATACCAACGAGACNACNNAGAACCACTGGGAACAANTTAGGAAGTCACATGTTCACTCAGNTAANTTAAAAATAAAACTCGTTTTTCCAACAGAAGGGCTAATTGTGAAACAGAAANCTAACCTTAANACCATGGAAACTATCATCGAGAACCTNTTNAATCAGGCAACTATNCCNNAAGAAATTANGTACTTAAGANAAANTGATATGGANCCCGCCTCAATTTTGGATGGGAGTCATNAAGATAAAAATGCTCTTAGCGCATCAGAACAAGCCGGNTTGCAGGGGCTAGGCATGATTATGGTTATGCCNCAACTAAGTNAGCACCTTCAAAGCTGCTTTAGGAATAGCNANAATATCAACAANAAAGAGGTCATTGCTCGCACGATCTTACAANTTAAGCCGTGGGAAGAAGGTGCTCGCTTTCTCATGGAAACCTGCGATTGGTCTGAAAGCGACTTGTGCCGTCTNCCAGGTTANCAGCTGCTGGCAAACAAGCTGACCCANCCNAAGAGCGNTCNAATGGCTCCTAAGTAATNAGAAAAATGGANTAAAAAGTTGACGTCAGCGTCAACTTTAGCGATGATGCTCCGTGGGAGATAGTGCATCTATTCAACGGAGTCAGGAATCATGGATACTTNGAATACNGATCAAGCCATGGGGCAANTGCCNGAAAAGATTGCTATAANCAAGAGTAGCGATAAAAGATTGAAAGTAGCAATTATTGGCGCAGGGTCATCAGGCATCGCTGCCTGNAAAAACTTCAAGGATAACCAGATTGACTTTGACTGTTTTGAAGCCNGCGATAGAGTCGGCGGCAATTGGGTTTTCAAAAATAAAAATAAGATGTCTTCAGCATATCGATCTCTNCACATNAATACTTCNCGTCAGAAGATGGAATATAAAGATTTTCCAATGCCAAAGTCNTATCCNGACTTTCCGGGNCATGAACTAGTGGCAAAGTACTTTCANGATTATGCNGACCACTTCGGANTAGCAGATGACATCACTTTTAACACTAAAGTCATTGATGCAGAGAAATTAGAGGANNACTCCTGGCGCCTTGAATTAGATTCAGGAGAAATTCGCTTTTATGATGCATTAGTTGTTGCCAATGGCCACCATTGGAGCCCAAGGCTACCCGAACACGCTAAAGANGGCAGTTTCTCAGGTCAAGAATTGCATGCTCACCATTACATTGACCATCAAGAACCTTTCAANCTCAAAAATAAAAAGATTGTAGTCATCGGCATGGGCAACTCAGCNATGGANATAGCCTGCGAATTATCCCATGGTAGCCTNGGAAACAAAGTATATCTGTCAGGGCGNTCTGGTGTTTTTATCATTCCCAAATACCTCGGAGGAGGTAAACCACTNGACTATTTNGTCAGNCATCCTGGCGANAAACCTAAATGGTACGANCACATTCTTCCTAATAGCTGGTTAGANTGGATGGCTTATAAGTATCTGCANCTCAAAGTCAAATCTCTGGTTGGCTTACCTCAAGACTCAGGATTACCAAAACCAAAATCGACGATGGGTAAAACCCATCCNACTGCTTCAAGNGAAATTCATTACCGCCTAGGNGCAGGTGACATCACTCCAAAACCAGATATNGAAAAAAAGCTGGGTTCAAAAATACAATTTACNGACGGGAGCATCGAAGAAGTAGACGCTATCATATACGCCACCGGCTATGACATAAAGTTTCCATTCTTCAAAAANAAGCAAATGAANTTATTAGGNAAAAANAATGATATCCCGCTNTTTTACCGNATGGTGGATTCAAANCACNCCAATCTATTATTCTTGGGACTAGTNCAGCCGCTGTGTTCCATCATTCCTTTNGCTGAACTACAAGCCAAGTGGATGTCAAAATANCTGAAGGGTGACTATCACCTACCATCTGCNAATAACATGGATANACAAGCTAAAGCATTCGATGAATCTAATAAAAAACGNTATGAGATATCTGCACGTCATACCATACAAACTAACTGCCTTGAATATAGNCGGTTGCTNAGAAAGGAAACGAANAAAGGTATTAGNAGAGCACAAAAAATGCAGTGCGAACCACAGTTANCAGCAANCGCATGGCAGAAAAAAAATCAACAGAGAATCCAGGGCGGACAAACACCTGCGACGANCAGACTTAATAATCNATTAAGTTCTGANCAATTCGATCAAGTGTAGTCCAATCACCCTGTTTGTTCTTTCTTCCATTTGGCAGAAGGGGGACACTGATCCCTCTTCTGCCGGCTCCATTNATCTGCTATTTAAGAGTCTGAATTAATTTTTCCANAGGNAGTTGAGGAACGATATGACCACCAGAAAATTCCTGNAATGAGACACTCGCCCCAAGTTTCTTNAGATGATGATAATAGCGATCCGTCTTGGGTCTGGTAATTTCCNTNTCACCTATCAANAGATATAGCTTACCGCANTTCTTCAATTGTTGTGGATCACTANCATGGAAAGAACCTGCACTGCCAATAGCAATNATGGCTCTTGCCTGATGGGGAATACAAAACTGCACCAACTTACTTACATAGTATCCACCTTCGGAATGACCTAGTAGCAGAAAATCCTTTTCTAAAAAACAGTTTCGAGCACTAGCAACAACATCCTGGTATACTTTNGCAGCCATAGACCTCCCAAAATTCCAACAACGTTTTTGGGGCAACCTGCGACAANNNCGAGCTGATCTGGGCAATGCTATTCTGAGCCTTTGGTTGNCAGCCAAATGTNGAAGTACTTTCCTAGTTTGCTGCTCAGTTTTCGACAGACTCGGAACNTCCATCCCATGGAGATANATCACNGGTTTACCNCCGACNGGCCCNATGCANGAAATACTGGCAACACCATCATTTAAGTTTTTGCCGTAAACCGGCTCAGTNATATGAGAAAGCATGTACGTAAGACTNAGAGTAACTANAACTACNTTAAATAAAANCGCCATTTNATGCTTTCTAAAGTTTATGATAATCAACCGATCCATNNTCNANGGAAAGCCATAGGGCTGTTCTCANTATTTATGTCNNATCCTCATTGAGNCCTTCTCCNNATCATGATTATAATTTTATCTGCCACCATGAAAAAAAGACACCCNTTAAATACCGAACTGAGGTCNAATGGGATTTTGTNCACAGCCAATCTAANTAGCCATANCTGCAACTAAGATTAANCCNNCGCAAACAGGCATCGNTGCCAATTAGACNCCAAAGNACCAACCTANTTGATANTATATTAATCCTAATCATCGATTTTAGAAGCTATTTTGGGTTTCNTTCCTCTTGAAATTTTAATAAAACCTGTATCTTTTCAAAGCTCAGATTAGTACCTTCACTAANAAATCATAGAGCTATGGCGATCCAGGAGCGACAAGCATGTTAAGAAGTCATACTGCGGGGGAATTAAACAAATCATGGGAAGGCACAGAAGCCTCACTCTGTGGTTGGGTTGATCGAACCAGGGATATCGGNCAATTATTTTTTCTTACTATCCGTGACAGATACGGTGTGACTCAATGTGTTTATGAAACCCAGAATACCGATGATAAGGTGATGGAGAGNCTTAAAAAGTTAAACCTTGAAGACTGTATTTGCGTTCAGGGCNTAGTACGGATGCGATCTGAAAAAGATCAAAANCCAGAATTACCAACCGGTGAAATCGAACTACTGGTATCAAACATCGAAGTACTAAACCCCTGCCGTTCATTACCTTTTCAAGTCAAAGATGAAACTAANGTAGCNGATGAATTACGGCTAAAGCATCGCTACCTTGACCTGCGTCGACCCAAAATGCAGAAGAACCTGCAAATCAGNCACAATACAATTCAGGCAGCAAGGACAGCTTTAGTNGAAATGGGNTTTCTAGAAATAGAGACTCCGCTATTGGTNAGATCAACTCCAGAAGGAGCAAGAGACTTTGTTGTGCCTTCGCGACTTCACCCNGGCAAGTTCTACGCCNTACCTCAAAGCCCNCANCTATATAAACAAATGCTAATGATATCGGGNGCAGACCGCTACTTCCAGTTTGCTCCAGCATTTCGTGACGAAGATTTANGGGCTGATCGTGTTCCCGTTCATACGCAGATCGATATGGAAATGACATTCGTCCGCCAAGAAGATGTTTTTAAAGCAGTTGAAACTTTTATGACGAGAATTTTTAAAGACGTCAAAAATATTGAACTGCCTAGCTCGTTCCAACAAATGCCTTACCATGAAGCTATGGAACGNTATGGNATCGATAAACCAGATATTCGCTTTGANTTAGAGCTGAAAACCATAACTGATCTTGCTCACCAAACTGATTTTGGAGTGTTTACTAATGCTGAAGTNGTCCGCTGTNTCGTGGTTCCAGATGGTAGCGCCATCAGCAGAAAGCTTATTGATGGCGAATTNCTAAACAAAGCTAAAACATACGGTGCAAAAGGACTGGCATGGACCAGAATCAAAGATGGGAAAGCCTCCGGAGGCGTCGCTAAGTTTTTAGAAAAAATCGGTGATGACCTGTTGACCAAAATAAATGCTCAGGAAGGCGCTCTGGTACTTTTTGCTGCTGACACTTGGCAAACAACCTGCGCAGCACTGGCAGCTGTCAGATTAGAATTAGGTAAGATGCTCAACCTCATCGATCATAGTAGGTTTGCATTTCTATGGGTTACTGACTTCCCACTTTTTGAATGGGATGCAGACAGGAAAAGCTGGAATGCCATGCATCATCTATTCACTATGCCAAAGGATGAGGACCTCAATCTGCTCGATACTGATCCCGGCAAAGTCCATGGCCAGTTATACGATTTGGTTCTTAATGGCGTCGAACTGCTTTCCGGAAGTATCAGAATCAATCGTCCAGAAATCCAACAAAAGGTATTAGACATAGTCGCTATGCCTGAAGAAGAAGCCAGAAGTAAGTTTGGTTTCTTATTAGAATCTTTTGCTTATGGAGCGCCTCCTCATGGCGGCAGTGCCATCGGCCTTGATCGTCTCGTTGCGCTGTTAGCGGGAGAAGACAGTATCCGGGAAGTCATAGCATACCCCTGTAACAATACGGGTGTATTTCCCCTGGACGGTTCTCCAGCTTCATTGGATCAGCATCAAATGAATGAGCTTCATCTCAAACATGTGGGATTAGATAAGAAAGAAAGCTGATAGTATGAACTACGAAGAAGAATCAAATGCTGTGCGGGTTCAAGTCACTCCACATTTTGTGGCAACTCAAAACCATAACGGCGATGATTATTACGTATATTCTTATGATGTCGAAATTGAAAACAGAGGGGATACCCCTTTGCAACTCATCAGTCGACACTGGATTATAAGGGATGGAGATGGCAGAGAAGAACATATTATTGGAGATGGAGTAGTTGGCGAGCAACCGACAATAGAGCCAGGCGCCATGTACAGCTATCAATCAGGCTGCCCTCTGCCCACTCCCACAGGAAATATGAGGGGCAAATACGACCTCGTTGATGGGGAAAATAGGGTTTTGGAAGCAAAAATCCCTCTGTTTTTTCTCAGACCGGATTTAGTTAAAGAGCTTCACTAACTAGGCCTTTAGTCACTAGCCATTTAGCCAGTAGACCTAAATATAGCTTCAATAAATAAGCTCTCCAGGATACACCCAAAAGAGAGCTTATTAAAACCAATCAAGAAATTATGACTGATTACCAAGCTTGTGAGCCTCACTTTTTGATACAAGTCTTTTCTTGGATCCGTCACCTAGCTCAACATAAAGATTACGACACAATAGATGCGCCTTTTTGATTGGCTGATCAAAAGCTGCAAGAGCAACCCCGTCAGCAATATTCTTATTAATCTTATTGATAAATTTGATTCGTCTTTTAACTTTCCAGTCCATGCGACTCTTCGCCATATCTCAGCTCCTATTTTTGCTAATCTTGCCGATCATGATTAGTTAAATAGCACACATAAATCAATCAAAACTTGCAGACGATGTATCTGCAGTAAGTCTAAAAAATAGCTATCAAGACCCTTAGGTGTGCATTTGTGGCGTGACTTTATTTAAGGTTACCATGAAAGTTAGAACTATGGCTGCTGCTAACCCTACGATCATCAAAAACAGAATCTAAAACTTCTGATAAGCGTTCAGGACCATAATAACGGGTCAAAAAATCAATTCTATATTTATGAACACCCAAGGTTTCAAGCTGTTTCCTGCTTCCAGAAAGACTGTATACATGATCTCCGTAGACTATCGATTTACAGTTTTCGTGCGAAACATGAAATTTCTCACCCTTTTTATTTTGAATCGCCAGTGAGCGATAACCACATACTTTAGAGCCCGGACAACCGCCATGCAAAGCTGTTAGAGAGCAGGCTTCAGCAATAAATAAGGGAGTATCTTTGTATAGAATGACCTGCGGAGTCACCTGAGCAAAACATCCGGCTTCCAGATGATTTGCGATATTGTTTAAATCATCTTCAACAGACATTGTAAAAGTAGAAACACCTTTAGATTCAAGCCATCGGTCAGCTAGTTGATTCAGGCTATATAAGGAAAAATCACTACTAACGTCGACATCACTTATTCCCCAGTTCTCAAGTAACCCGATTGCACCGATGTTTCCCACCTCCCAGAGTCGATCATAACGGCTGTATTCCCTAGCAAAAAGCCTTAGCAACGGCTCATCCCATGCACGCACTACTGTTGGAATCGCAAGACGTATCTTTACATCCCAGCGTTTCGCAAAAGCCTTGAGAACATCTAAAACGGCCGCAGGTGTTTTTCCTCCTATGAATGCTCGCTTAGGTTCAAATACCACCTCTGTAATAGGACGACTATCGCAAGATTCTAAATATTCATTCAAATAGTTTAAAGTTTCAAGTCGATCCAATTTGACAGCAAAACTCGTACTCGACGTAACTATGGGTGAAGAAGTTATATTGGAATATGTAGACTTGATTACCGCTAGCTTCTCTTGTTGATATAGCTGCCAACTTTCATGTAACCCTGACTCTAACTGCTTCTTTAATTTCTTAACCATTACAGAAGAAACATGCCATTCGGTGTTACCTGTAATTTTTAGGTTGTCAGCTTTAACCCCAATATTACCGATAATACGCAAGTTTTTTTCCAATTGCTTACGCATTTGGTCCTGACTCTCGGCCATTACTAGCCCGCAGGTAATCGACCCCTTGGTTAGGATCTTCCCCGACTTAATTGTCTTGCCGATCATTAGAAGTTGGCTACCATCACTAATAATATCAACCTGAACATCTACTTTAAATAAAGGTCGCAACCTATAGCCATCTGGTACCGTGGTAAGCTTTTCAACCCGAGCCTTTAAATCTGCTGACCTAACCTTAAACACCAGATCGCCAACATTTACCGACCAATGTTTTGGTACATTAATCTGTACCACCGATTCCTTTTTTGCTGACGGAATTAATTTTTCATCCTGTTTCATTTCACGAAGAGAAAAGCTCTGTATCTGATTTTCATATCGATCTTTTAAACCATCAGAATGATCTCTTAGTTTATTACCATGCTGTGGCTGCGCATGATACAAAGACTCTGATGGATCAATTCGGATACCATCATACTTACTAAGATTAATCTTGCTACGAAATTCAATCCAAGAACCTACTACATTAGTAATTCGACCAATCTCAAGTCCTTTATGAGTAGGGTTATCTAAATCAATACCATTTTCACGGTAACGCCCTTTCAAGAAGAAAGAAGTCTTTTTACGCTGATAGCTCATCGCTAGATCTTCACGGATTTTTTCGATTTCATCCATTCCCAAAGCACGAGACGGTGCATTCTTGCGCAAAGTCGAATGACCATATATGTCGTCTAATCGGGATCGATATAAACGCACAACTGATGCTACATACTGCGCATCTTTCTTTCGGCCTTCAATTTTTAATGTATGAATTCCAGATCGCACGAGTGAACCAATAGCTTCCGAACTATCTAAATCCTTCATACTAAAAAGAAAGCCCTGGCCAGGTTCATTCAGAACCTTATATGGCTCGCGACAAGTATAAGAGCATTCTCCCCGATTACCACTTCGCGCATCCTTTGCCCCACTAAAAAAACAAAGACCTGAATAGCTATAACACAGGCTGCCATGACAAAATGCTTCTAGCTCAATACCAAGTTTTTCCGTTTTGCTATGGATTCGTTTCATCTCAACAGTTGTCATTTCTCGGGCAAGTACAACCCTTGAAAAACCTGCTGCTGCTGCTTGTTCTACACCAGCTAAATTATGAACCGCTAATTGGGTAGAGGCATGCATGCGCAAACTGGGAAAATGGTTACGCATTAACTCTGCGACCCCAAGGTCCTGAGTAATAACCCCATCCACACTCAAAGCCTCCAGCTGACTAAGCATATCAGCAACGTCCGCAAGCTCATTTTCTTTAATGAGCACATTCAATGTCACTAACACCTTCATTCCAAAGTGATGCGCTAAAGGAATCAATTCCCTAAGATCATCAATGGTAAAATTCTCTGCCCTGGCTCTGGCATTAAATGATGGTAACCCCAAATACACTGCATCTGCGCCACACTGCAAAGCGGCGAGAAATTGTGCCTTACCTCCAGCAGGAGCTAAAATCTGTGGGGGATTAACAGGCAGGGGAAGGCTTTCTTCTAATTCAGAGGATATATTCCCAGCTTCAGATTGATGTACTTGACGCATATATTTGACTTATTTCTCAATAATGATTCGATATAGACCTATTAACAACGATGAAAGCTTCTAGCATGTCTACGCCATATTTACCAGCTATTTAATAATCTGTAGGTCTATGTATTAGTTGGATATTCTGAGAGTGAAGCCGCTATGGGGCTGACTGAAGTTGTATTCGACGGAGTCACTGGTTAAAGATTATGCGAACGGCCAACGCCAAAACATTGAACCATCCACAACGTTAACAAAGTTACATATAAAACCACAAACAGCTGGTACCAAAGAATCGACAATCAATGGTTGCTTATGGTTTCGCTTCGGGCTGACCTGCCGGCTGATCTCCCGATTCACCCTCAAGCTGCTCTGGTTTCTTATCAGGAGTACACAGCTTCACACTCTTAATCTTTTGCGGCAAACTGCCACTAAAATCGATATCCGAAAAACGCAGTGTTTTGCCATAGATTTTCTCAGCTAAATCAAATGGCGCCTGGAGGTAACACTTTTCTCGACCCAAAGTGAAATTTCGAGCACAAAGGGCTACCCAACCTTTCTCTGCATGATGCTGATGATCAGGCTCTGGAACTAAATACCATTCGCATTCTTTTTTACGATAAGGGTCACAGGCTGTCAAAAATCCCATGAAATATGTCAAGACTAAGAATATCGATAGCTTTTCCAAAAATTTAACGCTCATATTCCACCTTTAACTCAATACGACGGTTCATCTGACGCCCTTCAGCACTGGCATTATCTGCTATGGGCTTTTGATCTGCATACCCAGCCACTTTTATCTTAGAAGGAGCAATACCAACCTTTTGAATAAAATGTTGCGCCACAGATGCCGCCCTCATACTCGAAAGTTCCCAGTTACTAAGATCTCCTACCAGTGGAGCATTATCTGTATGTCCTTCAACAACCACTGTTCTGCCTAAATCCTTCAAAACCTTGCCTACATCATTTAGAGTTTTAATCGACTCTTTTGAAATACGCCATGAACCTTTTTTGAAGAAAAGCATTGAAATCAACCGAATTCTAAACCCATCCTGATCACGAATAACACTAACGGCAGCTTGCTCCGCCTCATCCTTGGTATCTTGTTTCGTTTCATCAGTTTGTTTTACATCAAGAAGCTTTTTAGTCTTCTTCATTTCTTTATTAATAATATTAATAACCTGATCCGAAGAGCGAAACCGAGTGATAGTAGGTTTAGTGACTTGCTCAGCTTTGATATACTGGAAAACTGTCTTATTCTTTTCACTAGGAAAGACTGTTTTATCCTTAGAAATAATATCGGGTATATCTGAAAATGATTCTCGAATTGTGGCAGTAAAAATATCTATTTTTTCTACCACATCACTGGTACCCTCCGGCTTTAAGCTCCAAAGAACCAAGAAGGCGGCAAACATCAAAGTCATCATATCCGCAAAGGAGACAATCCAACCAGCTTTTATCGCTTCATCTTCTTCTTTTTTCTTTTTACCCACTTTATACCTTTCATGACACTCTGGTAGCTTCTACTCTATCGTTTCAAATCTCATCAATAAAATAGGTAAAGTTTTCCCAGCTAAGAACTCAATGAAAAAGTATTAGGGCCGATGCATCCGGTAGACTTAAAGAAGACTTGGAGATATGTCCATGGATATAGCAACCGTACTTGGTTTAGGTGGAGGGTTAGCCTTAGTATTCATCACTTTCGTATTAAGTGGTGGAGTTATGATGTTCCTGGACTTAACTTCAGTGGTCATCGTACTTGGGGGAACTTTCTTCGCCACTACAATACGTTGGCCTTTGAATGTTATTCTAGGGGTTATGCCTATCACCATGAAAACCATTATGGCTAATGCTACAGACCCCAAAGAGATTATCAATGAAATCATTGAAGCTGCAACAACAGCTCGAAAAGGTTCAATACTTGCTCTTGAAAAAGTAACGATCAGTAACGAATTTCTAGCAAAAGCTGTGCGTTATATGGTGGATGGTTATGATCCTGATGTACTTAATAGCATGCTTGAAGTTGAAATTGATAATATGGACCAAAGGCACAAAGATGGTCGATTGATGTTTGAGCACATGGCAGAATCTGCTCCTGGTTGGGGTATGATTGGAACTGTAATTGGTCTAATTGTTATCATGTCCGACCTCTCTAACCCTGATGCCATCGGCCCTGGTCTTTCTGTTGCTTTGATCACCACTTTATACGGAGCTACATTTGCCAACTTATTCTTTATACCATTAGCCAGTAAACTTAAATTTAGAGCAAGTGAAGAACTGTTAAATATGTATATTATTCAGGAAGGTGTAAACTCAATTCTAAAGGGCGAAAACCCTAATATCATCAAACAAAAACTTAACGGTTATCTAGCACCTGTCGCCAGAGAACTCGAAGGATAGTGCTATCCGTATCAACCAGCAGATAATTCCTAGCATGATAACCCATAAAACTTCGTCCTTAAAACGAGGCTTTTAGAAAACTAGGGGCGGAAATAGCAGCAGAAACTAAAAAGAATCAAATATTTAACTTGGACACAATACAACAATAAAACGATTATTTAATCCTTTTCATTTTCCAGAAACTTCTAGACAACAGTATTCTGCAACAACATCAGCACCTGCTATTCCATGCGCCCCCAAAAATCAACTAATGGCTCGGATCGACTGCTCCAAAAATATAGGTTTTTTTTTATGACATTTTTTCTACTTAATTTTTAATACTTTAGAACAGAATATTAATTTGTATTTTACAGCCTTAATGATCGCTAAGTTTAAATTAAATTTCTTTAGAT
>PBRN01000069.1 GCA_002725955.1 Pseudobdellovibrionaceae bacterium | reverse complement strand
TTTTTTCTTCATCGTTTTTTTTGTTTTNCTNAAATAAAAANNTTTCTTAGTNNGANTGATTTTNNANTCAATAANANNCTGTATTTAATTTGAAAAATNNNANTTTTTATCAAAAAAATAAGTTTAAATTGATNTTGTNCTNCTAATATCTTTTTTCTNTATCACTTCTNGTAAATTACCCTNNANATTTTCAATAANACCAAATAAAAGTTGGNTTNATTTGCTGTTTTTTAACNNCATGAAAGTAANCTATAAATANATTTTTTTTTNAANAANATATAANTTTTTTTATNAAAAAATCAAATTATATTTGATGTTTCGCTAAAGAAATNCCCCCAAGCGACGACATTNANTTTGTCTTTAGCTCAATAATAANTTGAGTCTTTGGAAATAAACTAAAAACTTTTTAAATTATGGAGGGGGTTCCAGATGGGTTTAAGGATCAGAACCAATGTGTCTGCGCTTCAAAGTCAAAGAAATTTGGAAAATACGACACGTGACTTGAGTGATAATNTCGAGAAGTTATCATCTGGGTATCGCATTAATAAGTCTGCTGATGATGCAGCGGGGTTAGCAATTACAGACACCTTGGAAGCNAAGATTAGGTCTACGGGTCANGCAAAAAGAAATGCTAGTGATGGTGTTTCNATGATTCAAGTCGCTGAAGGTTCGATGAATGAAATCACGAACATCTTAGTGAGGCTAAGAGAGTTGGCTACTCAGTCGGCTACAGATACATTAGGTAACTTAGAAAGGTCTTATACCAACAAAGAATACACTCAGCTGGTAGAAGAAATTGATAGGATAGCCAATGCCACTGAATTTAATGGTGTGAAGCTATTAGGGGGTGGTGGNAATAATGATGGCTTAGACGAGTTAGTCTTTCACATTAGCGCAGGTAATGGCGCAGCTGAAAATACGGATACCATTAATCTAAATATAGAGCAGATCAAGGTAGAGTCGGCTGATGTCTTAGGTTTAGGTAAGGATGCNGAGGTNGGCCCTTTAGATCCTGATGGTGATTTTGATAGACAAGATGCAGCTGACAAGCTCGATGTGCTGGATGTTGCTATTAAGCGCATTGCGGGTAACAAAGCTATTTTAGGTGCAAAACAAAGTCGATTGAATTCAACCATTAGAAATATTGGTGTTCAGATGGAGACGATGGAGACTGCGAAGAGTCGTATTAAGGATACTGATTTTGCTGGTGAAACCGCCAAATATACTCAGAACAACATTCTTAGTCAGGCTGGTTCTTCAGTTTTAAGTCAAGCCAACAATCAAAGCCAACTTGCACTAGCCCTCATTAGGTAAACTAGTGAGAAGGTGAGGTTAATCCTCACCTTCTTGTTGTAGTTTTCGTTTTGTCAATGCACTCTTATCTATCTACTAGGAAGGTGTGATAGAATAGCTGGGTAAAAGTTAGGCACGGAGGCTTAATGCATGATAACCAAATTTAAATTCGCTTCACTCTTTTTGCTTGCTTCTTTTTTTAGTGCTGCCTGCACAAGTACTCAANCTACAAAAAAGCCAATTGCTCAAATTGTTACTAAAGATCCTAAAAAGTTNATGAATCAAGAAAACTGTGTTGTTCTGAGTAAAGGTGAAATCACACCGCCATACTATCTTCAGGACCATGGCTTAATCATTACAGGTATATTGAAACCGTGTGTCACATTAGATGGCAAAAGAGGNGTAGAANAAAAGACTCCATGGATGGCGATGGGATTCCCATGNACNGGTGGTGGTGGGAAAGTTTCCTGGAAGGGTAAGTATGTNTCTCCCAAAATGGTAACCTTTGAAGTTTCTAATTCGTGTCCGATGAAACCATCTGNGCGAGAGCAGGTTATGACTNTAGGGCAGTCTGTNCTGGGGCTACCNCCGGAATCTAAATTATTAGCATATTACCCCTTCGCTTTNCAGTATTGGGAGTTGGTTGATTATCCAGATGCCGATACTAGTAGCNCNGTCGATCTTATTTCAGGAGTTAGTCGTCAAGAANGTTGGCAAAANCTAAGAGATAAANCAGAGCCCTTAAAAGCNAAATTTTATGGCCGTGAAAACGCATGGGTTCGTGGTAATTTTATTTATTATGCAGAGGTCGAAATTGTCTTATCTTCAGATGATAAATTTCAGGTGATTCTGTTGGAGGTAAAGTCCTTGAGTCAGGAAGAAATTTTAGAAGTCAAGAAACGCTGCGAAAGGCTGCGACCTATGAGGAATTGTAGTTCGGTATTTTCTCTCTGATTATTTCTGATCACTTGCTTTTTGAATCGACTGATTTTTATTTCGTCTTTCTCTCAGCTTTTCTAACCCCTTTTTGAGTACGCGATCATTAGGAGAGAGCTCTTGTGCCCTCATCCAAGCCCTTTCAGCTAGTCGATAGTTACCCATTTTAATGAGAATAGTGCCCTTCATTTTGTATAACTTAACACTATTAGGGTAGTATGATAGGAGGTTATTAATTTTAATCAAAGCTAGCTCTTTTTTATGGCCCTTGTAAAATTTATTAACTTCCGACAAACCCAATGTGTAGCTAGGGCTTTGCTTCGGTCCATCTGACTGACCAACTCTAAAGGCTTTATCAAGAAGCTTCGAGTTTTTTTGGGTTCCTTTTTTAAGGCGGGGCATATTCCCAACTAATTCACGATCAGTAATTTGTACATTTTTGATCTTTCCCGAAGGTCCTGCTGATTTTTGATCTATTTTTGCTAATGGTACCTCCACATCGTAGTCCGTTGCTGCGCGTGGAATTTCTATGATATATTCCGTTCCTTGACTTATAGTTCTTATTACAAACTTTTCTCCAACACCATTGGTACCTATTCTGGCAGTTTCATCTGCAAAGGGGTATGAAATAGTACCGCGCATCATATCGTCATAAGCATCATTTGTTTTACTGGCACAGCTCGTTAATGCAGTTGTTAGATAGACAGCAAATAGGCTGCTACTAGAAATTGTAGGACATGACCAGTTCACCACCAGTTCCTCCCTTTGTCTTTTGGTAGGCTGAGTCGACATAAATTTCTGAATCATTCACATAAACAGCACCGATCGTTGTGGAAAACTTTTTACCAAAAAACATATCCCAACCCAGCTTAACAGTACTAGCAAGGTAGCCGCTTGTAACAAGCATACCGACGCCCCCGTTAATACCGTGACGTAGTTTGCGATATGATTCTACAGTTCCGAGAAAATTATGGGCGTATAAACCATAGATACCGAGTGCAGATGCCCAAGGTGCAGGTGTTAACTGGCTTGCGGGGATATTCCCACTTGGATACGCTCCCATGAGTTGATTGGAACTATAGTAAATAGATAGAGCTAATCCAAACTCAGCATTTCGATTATCAAACTTTTCTGTTGCTCTTACCGATAGTGTGGCCATACTCTGGTCGGTTGAACCGCCAGCTACATTTGGTATGCTGGCAGCACCACCTCCTACCATATACCTCCAGCTTGGTTTGTATTCATCACCAGCACGAGATTTTGCTACTTGACTGTAGTCAATAGCCAATTTTTGGAAGCGACTTTTTATAGTCTCACTATTGTAAGTCCGCACCATTACCATTTCTTTCGAAGTGGTATCAAAGACCTGAAAAGCTAAAACCATGTGGGTTGTGTGATAAACCAGAACTACATCGAGAAAGTTCTCTATACCTAGTTGTTCTGCAGCTCGTGACATTTCAGCCATATTTGTATTTGGAGATGTGATAACTAGCTTGCCATCTATGATTCTCGATGTCTTTGTTTTGCAAGGAAGACAGCTGATCAGGCGAATACGAGAATTTTCCCGAATTCTCTCTGCGACCAGTAGTTCTAAGTATTGCCCGTATGATCTTGGTAAGGTTTCTGAAACGGCTACTTTTCGGATAGCAACATTCTTTAGCCCTTTAATTTGACCTTGTTTTACATCATAGCCAAATTCGGCTAGTAGCTCGTCCAGCACTTCATGAAACCTGCGAACTTGAACAGAAGATGCCTCTCTGCCTCTTGCTTCTTTAGATTCTCCGGCTGATGCCGCTGAAGATGTTCCGTCTCTAGAATCTTGTTCCTCCGATATACTTTCGCTGCTATTACCTTGTGAATAAGCTGTTTGCGAATTAATCTGAAGTAGAATAACAACTACCAGCTTAAAGTATATTTTTAAATGACTCACCATGGGGGTGATACTCCATTTGTAGCTTTCCAGACATTTTCTATATTTCTAGTAATTAGGTCGGTAATTGACTATAAATCTTTAGGCTTTTCACTTTTGCGGCTTATAGTGGTCTTCTAGAATAAGATGGATGGTGAAGATATATTCTAAATTACTGTAAAAATTGAGAAAAAATATTTTAAAACTTTGTTTTGTAATTAATACCATCTAGTATTTCTTTGGCTTATGGGTTGTTTTATGATTTACGCAGTAGCGTTTTGAATAGGCTATATCAGTATTTTAGAGATTATAGGACATACTAATTTCGCTGCCGGTTCCCTCACCTGTAGGTTCGAACTCACTGCCAATATAAATTTCTGATTTTCTGATGTAAAGCCCACCAATGGTTACCGAAAATCGCTTACCAAGATAAATATCCCACCCCACTTTTGCTGTTCCTGCGATATAACCGCCGGAAACAATTAAGCCAGCGCTACCGCTAATTCCATAGCGTATTTTCCTATAAGATTCGATGACCCCAATAAAATTATGAGAATACAGTCCATATATAGAAAGAGCTGCTTCAAAGGGGGGAGGGGAGCCTGATGAGGATGGAACATTGCCGCTGGGGTAGGCGCCAATCAGCTTCTTGACACTATAATATATTGATAAGCCTAAACCTACTTCACGATTCCTATTATTAAACTTTTCCGTGGCACGTATTATCAATACCGCCATTTTTTTATCGTCAGGGGTTCCTCCTACATTTGGAACTATAGCTGTTCCTCCACCGACCATGTATCTCCAGTTAGGCTTATATTCATAACCTGGTTGGGTTTTAGCCACTTGACTATAATCAACATCTAATCTTTGAAACCGACTTTTTATAGTTTCACTATTGTATGTTTTAACAAGTACTATGTCTTTTGTTTTAGTATCGAAAATATGAAAAGCTAATACCATATGATTCTTATGATAGACTAGGATGACATCTACAAAATTTTCTATACCTTGTTGCTCCGCAGCTTTAGCCATTTCAGTCGTATTCGTCGCAGGTGACGTAATCAATATTTTGCCATTCATGATTCTTGATTTTTTTGTTTTGCAGGTTATACAAGTGATTAGAGGTATATTAGAATTATTTCTGATTCTCTCTGCTATCAGTAATTCTACATACTGAGCGTATGAGCTAGGTAGAGTATCTGATAGAGATACTTTTCTGATAGCCAAATTTTTTAGGCCATTTATCTGTTTTTTTTTCAAATCGTAGCTGAACTCTCCCAATAACTCAGCCAAAACTTCGTGAAACCTGCGGATGCCATGATCCGATTCATCTCGCATGGCATCTGCTGCTTCGTTTTGTAACATTTCCAGCTCTTTTGAAGATTGTATTTCTGCAGCTGTTGGTATTTCTGCAGCTGTTGGTTTTTCTACGACTGTTGGATTTTCTGCAGCTATTGGTTTTTCTGCAGCTATTGGTTTTTCTGCAGCTGTTGGTTTTTCTGCAGCTGTTGGTTTTTCTGCAGCTGTTGGTTTGTCTGGGNTTATAGCCTNATTTTTACTATNCTGTGCCATGGCTGGTGTNAAANCNAAANGAATCAGCGATAAAATAAGAAAANTGCAATACAATTTTGAACGGACCACCATGCAGGTGANACTCCACTATAAACTTTACATACTTTNTANGTCTCAAGTTTAGTTNTCGGTAATATAAGTTGAAATCTTTACGTATTGCTATGATTTACCNCGCCANAACATAACGCCAGTCAAAAATGAGGCTATACTAACTCCCCATAAAATCCAGACAATTTGAGGNAAATAATTGAAATCGTATATTTTCGTNGAGTTAATAATCCATGCNCCTGCCCCAAGGCCGACTGCGCTGATGATACACATACCTANGAAACCAATNCTGCGAGCGATCAGGTTGAGGTCATTTGAATAACCGCTTTGATTAATCTCAAGNGCATATTTTTTATTNGTAAAGTCTTTTATAAACCACTTTAAGTGTCTTGGTATTATTCTGACGGCGGAATAAACATCTTTAGTTAGCCAAGCNGCTTGTTCTATGAGTTGGTCCTTGCTGGCNATATCTTTTATGATGGGCTTTATACTTTCATTAACTAGATTTAGTATATCTAAATCTACTCTGATCGACTTCCCTACTCCATCAAGAGTTACTATAGTNCGTAAAACAAGCAGCCATTCACTAGGTAGGAATATTCTNTTCTTAGTAAAAACTCTGAGAGCTGAAGTCATTACTTCAGGNAGATTGATTTGGCNTATTGTNAGTCCTGTATATGGNGATAATGCNAGNTTNGTATCCTTAATTAAAGCATCNATATCGGGTAGATGTTCGAACTCTGCGACATCAATGATCTCGTANACTAAGTTCTCATAGTTGTGAGTTGTCAGTGAGTGTAAAATCGCTACAAGNGATAAACGGTTTTTTAGCGAGAACGTACCACATATTCCAAANTCAATTAAGCCAATGTTNTCTTCCATCAGGAAGAAATTACCACCATGNAGGTCTGCATGGAAAAANCCATCTACNAACATACTCTTGATTAGNACAAGAATACTATCTTCTAGNAGNTCNTCGACCTCTTTTATNCTACTTGATATTTCAGANCTACGGTTAAATGGAATACCGATNATTTTTTCCATAACAAGTATTGAATCACTNGAATACTCTNCATAGATTTCGGGTAGATGGATTCTCTTNTTGANATCATGTTTTGCAAAGTTTTCNCTTAATATTTTTCGGTTATGTGCTTCCCTGTGAAAATTNAGCTCCATGATNAGGCTGCTNGCGAGATCTTGTATAGCTCTGGAGATGCCTAAATANTTTATATCNGGTGANACTTTNTCGACCTGATTAACTATAAATTCTAAGATTTCGAAGTCTGATTTAATGTTGTGAATAATTTCTGGTCGCCGCACNTTGATGACAACTTGC
Organism: Pseudobdellovibrionaceae bacterium; assembly: GCA_002725955.1. Taxonomy (GTDB): domain Bacteria; phylum Bdellovibrionota_B; class Oligoflexia; order Oligoflexales; family Oligoflexaceae. Next base: position 28,097 of record PBRN01000069.1, on the reverse strand, counting down.
TGGCCATTTAATAATTTTCCGGAGTAGACCATNCCNATTGATGCTTTTCCAATCGGAATTTCATCAATTTCTGTAAATACTTCATTCCANTTTTTTTCTAGGCTNGCTTCAATNATTTCTAGTGATTTNTCAAANGGAATTTCNCTGACGTTATCTTGTAATTGNTTCATTTGATCGATAAAGTCTGGTTCNAATAAATCTTCGCGAGTANCTAGGATTTGNCCTAGTTTGATGAAGCCNGGGCCAAGCTCTTCGAAAGATAATCTAAGTCTATTACCGATTGACCACGACCACCCNCCNCGATTTTCAATGTCAACTAGTGACCGNTCGAATTTAGATTTGGGTAAGGGNAACTTTGCAATNTTATCATGAAGACCAGATTTTATGATCAGTTCNTCAAANCCNTTNCGAGCTAAGATNCTAATTATTTCTCGAAACCNGGAGACATTTTTTATGGTGCGAGANATACCNATGCTTTTTCTGATTAAACTCATACTGGTCTACTTTCACTGATCCAGATTGGAAAATAANANGTCTGAGCTGATTTATTCCANNAACTTTCCCGCTGGTTTACGGTTTTTAGTACCCTTTTTNAAATGCGGGGANTTGTTGACGGGGATAACATGATGGGCAAAATATTTGCTGTTCAATTCNACGTACCTCGTTTGCAGATAAGAGAAATATNTTTTGGAGCTNTTCGCCATNTCTAGTCCTAATGCCAATATCCANAGNGTTTTCATNGTNCTTTGAAATGACTTTATTTTTTCCTCCCGAAGAGTGCCNAAGCCATCGCTCTGTAGCTTAGAATCTAAGTCGGACATNGTATAGTAAAAACACCAGTGATANAAATAGGTATAGGTNGATATGTCTTTTTGTACTTTTTCNCTNGCATTCACTAGATCGTCTTCATTTTCGATGGTAGTTGCCAGAGCTGAGATTTCNTGTTTACATGTAAGGAGNTGAGCTATAGGGGGTTTNTCAGCTGAAACNAAGAGAGTTTTGGTGCTCCAAGCGTTAGCTTGAGGGTGTGGTTGNGGGCCNACTTTCTGNCNATTTTTTAGGTTAACATTTGATCCCTTTTTNATGTTCAGNTCGACAGAGTCTTCTTCTTGATCGTCTTCATCATCGTCGAGATCACTATCNTCNTGATCNTCTTCCTGATCGTCCANTTCTTCTTGTTGATCNATATNAGANTCATCATCGATGACATCCGTTACTTTTTTTGNAGANCCCATTTTACAAGAGANAGCTAGGCAGGTTATCAAAATAAGTGGAGNNAAGAATTTAGATCTACTAGTACCAAAGTCCCATNCCGACAGCAGCGTATACGAATGATTTACTATTAGCNCCCTGAGCTCCCAGAGTATAATTAATNCTGTAAGCACTATACTTAATTTTAACCCAAGTAAATTCCANCCATACTCCAGGTGCATCGACAATAGTGGTTTGGTTATTGAAGTCATCATCGGGGCGTTCCTTACTTTCATCTATTTTCGACTGTCGNGCTAANAAAGATATGCCAGACATCAAGAAGAANCCTTGCCTATCNAAATTCAGCTTTGCTGTTGAATTTTTTGAGCCTTCTTTCTTACTNCGAAAATTTTGAGGTCCTAGGCTAATTTTTCCTATTCCAGCCATCGGTCCGTAGTAAATGAAACTAAAGCGACCNGCTATATTTTTATATATACCTGTTCCACCGAACCCNGCGAACCTNGCGCCAGTCCATATAGTTGTTTTATTAGTAGGTTTGTTTGAATCTGGTCTTAGATACAAATTATAGNCAGCTAGGCCATCTCCAAANTATTTNTTTCTGTTACTTCCAGTTGTGAAAACTTTAGGGAAGCCGAAGGATGCACTCATATGTAGCCTGAATGGTCTCTTTTGTTGCATTAATTTTTCTATACGTGAATCAAGCAGCTCTTGAGGTTTTGGCGCAGGTTTGCGGGTTAGGCTTTCTCTTTTGAGTCTTCTGTTTCTCATGCGCTGTAGGTCATTGTATGCATCTTTCCCTGTTTTCTTAGGGGCTCTTATTTCATTGATAGGTAGGCTGGGCGGCGAAATTTTTCCTGATGATTTTTGCTGAGCTTGTATTGTCCATGCCTCAGTACCTAATAGAAGAATTAGCAATATTTGTAGATTTCTCAAAAGATTCTCCTAAATAAACAGATGCCAAGGGAATTGTATTAGATTATAACCAGTGATTAATTTAACTTCGACAATTAATTGATAAATTTCTCAGGATTCATATCTTTTTGCAGAATCAGGTCCCTTGAGTTGAAAATTAGTGGCAGTGGGAAACTATTACCTATGTGAAAAACTTGCCCATTTTGACCATGAAAAATCACGGTAGACTAATTTTATAGGGAAGTAATTACACTATGTGGAGCTTATGTAAGATCTCCACATAGTGCTTCCTACATTATATTTAGTTTGGGGCCGGAGCGTTTATGCAGTTGTTTCCTTCTAGAAAACAAAAAAGTAATTTTCCTGGACATTATGACCCTCGTCAAGAATGGCAGAGTCGACAAATGCAATACTGGGAGGGCCTTCAAAATGCGATTGAGGATGATAGTGGGTCTGAGCAACCTCAAAGTATAAGCCGATGGGACGAAGTTGCTGATTCCAAAAGAAATTATGAAAAAATTGCTATCTGGTCCTTGGCTGGTTTATTTTTTTTGGGTCTGTCATGGTTTGCTTGGATTGAAAATACAGCTGTAGAGCCATTTGTGTTGGTAGATCTAAAGGCAATCAGTCAGGAAGGTCGGCCTATAGCCGGTGCACTGGTTAAAATAAAGGATCGGACCTTAGGNTCGACAGANAGTTTTGGGGAGTGGCGGCGNTTCATTAGGGCAAAGCCTGGTGAAAGAGTTGCAGTTCTGCTGGAAAAAGAAAAANATGGTCGNAGNTTTNATGCCAAGACGATTATTCGCATACCNAAGTCANCNGGAAAAGANGGNAATTTTGANGTTAGTGCAAAGGTGACCATGCTTGCAAATGAGTATTACTCAAGGTCAGTTTTGANCAAGGATAAAAANGATTCTATTTTGAANTCCAAGATAAGGTGGAATAGTGTNGATCTCCGTTATCGGGCGGTTTCTNGAGACAAATTCTCAGAGAATAATATTAAGATGGCTAACTATGTTGAGGNCCANGTTTTTCATAAAGTAAGGCAGAGCTTAAGNGCAGGTGGTATTGTTTTAAATCAAGGAGGNTCTAATATTAAGTTGCGTATTTCTTATTTGCCNCTNACTANCAAAAAAGGAGTTATTCGATCGGACTTGAGTTTTGGNAAAAATAAGCGTCGTTATAGTTGGCTNACATCGATTAAAGGTAGTGATGAGAAAACTGCGAGGAANCTCATNGCACAGTTNCAGATACATGTNCCNCGTCCTTATTCGGTNGAGTTTGAGGATTCAACCTGGAAAGTTCAGCAGTCGGTCACAATGCCATTTTTNTGGCAATTAGGTGAAAACCATAATTTAACCGATAANCATGGTATGGTNTATACAATAAAAAANACTGACGGTATGGCNTCACTCGAGAATTTTAATAAGAATCCATGTGGNAANCGNAAAAAGTGTATTTTGAACAGAACAACAGTNCGAGAAGCNCCTCCNTATACGGCATGGNAACCNCTAAAACTCAGNGTNTTCGGTGAATTAAGTGANCAGAGTGAAGTTTTTATCAATGGTTATCAGGCTATNAAAAANTCTCCTGANATATGGGANTTNTGGGGTCCTGTTGGNCGATCATCNTATGTCGTAGTTACTGATANNAGGGGNGTCATTGCTCATCAAAAANTTGTTTCTCGNGGCATGGAAATNCCTTTTGTCTCNGTCCCTTCAAATTTTATTTCCCGCAGATAGTAAGAAAATTGCGTTTATCTCTCCATGTGTTATGGTCTTTGGTGCCTATTGACTAATTAACCGTCGCACAGGAATNTATATGCCCACCAAGGTTTTAATCACGGGAAAACTTCATCCAACAGCTNTAGAGGCTCTNGTTACGAATAAGTTACTGGATGTTAAGTATGAGCCAGATTGTGGCCGAATCAAGACTCTTGAGCTGATAAATGACGCTGTTGTTCACATTAGTCGCAGTGAAACAGACGTTGATCGAGAATGTATTGATCATGGAAAGAAACTAAAGATTTTAGTGAGAGCTGCTGTAGGTGTAGGTAANATTGACGTGGAGTATGCTACNTCCAAGGGTATTCTTGTTATGAATACGCCAGGCAAAAATACTAATTCTGCCGCTGAAATGACNCTGGCGCTTATGATGGCGATGTTTCGCCAGGTNCCATCGGCTCAGGCCAAAGTAAAGTCTGGTGGTTGGGATAGGCANATATACACGGGACGNGAATTGAGGAATAANCGTGTCGGTATCGTTGGTTTAGGTAATGTGGGTCATAGAGTTGCTCAGTTTTGTAAGGGCTTCGATATGGAAGTTTCGGCATATGATCCTTATATTTCTATGGAAGTATTTGACNGNCATGGAGTNAAGCCATACAGAAGNCTAGAAGATATGGTTGCCCATGTAGATATTCTTACGGTCCACGTCCCCAAAAACAAAGAGACGACTGGTCTGATCACTTCNCAANTTTTANNGNACCTGCCTAAAAATAGTTGGTTTCTCAATCTGTCGAGAGGAGGGATAGCNGATGAAAGCGATCTATTAGAGGTTGTGAATTCTGGACACTTAGCTGGTGTGGCTTTAGATACATATTGTGATGAGCCTAATCCACTNAAGCAATTAATAGCNCATGAAAAAGTTTGGTGTACACCTCATATAGGTGCTTCCACTACAGAGGCTCAAATTGCGATAGGTGAATCGGTTGTTGAACAAGTGAATAAAGCGGTTTCTGGTGGNGTTGTNGATTANCCGGTGAATTTGCCTGAAATTGGGGTTATGGATAAGCCGATACTGAAAGCTTATTCAGTTTTGGCTGAAAAGTTAGGGTCGATGATTGGGCAGCTAATCCGCTTTAACCCCAGGTCTGTTGAAATGCATTATCGTGGAGANATTGCAGATCTNGATAATGCNTTACTNCGCTTGAGTTTGATGAAAGGNTATGCNAANCATGTTGTCGATGGTTATGTTTCNGTTGTNAACGCCAAATCTCATTTTGATGCTATGGGCATTACGGTTGAAGAAGCTAANGACCCTCAATTTAGCAGTTATAAAAGTGCTCTNAAGGTTNTTATNCGAGGNGCTGGCGACGAATCATTAACAATCGGTGGAATNGTNTTTGATGATCGTTATTTGCGGATATCCTTAGTCGATGGNTTCTATTTCGAGTTAGAGCCGNTTGGNACTATGCTTTTAATTGAGAATAAAGATAGACCTGGNGTTATCGGGCAAGTNGGNCAATTTTTATCAGACCGGCAGNTTAATATTAGTTCTTTTGCCTTGAGTCGNAATAGGAAAGGNGGGAAAGCTATGGCNGTTGTATGTATTGATAGCGAGCTAGATCCTGCTGCTATGACCCAAATATCACAGATAGAAAANATAGANAGTGCANGATCAGTAAGCTTATGATTGATTTTAAGAACTTAAATAAACCCTTAACCAGNAAAGGGTATGATCGGCTAGCTGAAGAGCATAGGCAGTTGCTTGAAGAAGTTAGGCCTGGAGTCGTTGAAGGAATCTCGATCGCTGCTGCTGAGGGNGANCGATCGGAAAATGCAGAGTATATTTATGGTAAAAAGAGACTNAGGGAAATAGATAAAAAATTACGNCAATTAACGGGTTANATTAAGGATGCNGAAGTNATTGATCCGGAATTTATTAATAGTGANNNAATNTGTTTTGGTGCATTTGTTACTNTNGAAGCTNCCGATGGGAANCAGAAGGTATGGCAGCTTGTTGGTAATGGAGAAGCTGATGCTGATCGAGGTTCAATCTCCTGGAAGTCGCCCGTAGCTNGGGCNCTTATGAACAAGCAGAAAGGTGANATNGTAATCGTAGAGCGTCCNATTGGAGAAATTGAATATTGTGTAATTGANTTTTCTTTCAAGTNNNCCATTGNTTCGCAATGATTACAGGCTNAATTTNTAATATCTATATTTAATTACAGCTATAGCTCGTTATATCTTTGATTCCCCAACTATTNAGTGTTCCTTGATCTCGGGATGCTAAATCTTGTATCGTTAGTTTCCATTCTCCNTTTAAGGGNCCNCCGTANAGTNCNGATAGAGGTGTTTCTGAATCCAGAGTTGTAGGATATATTCCTNTGATATCATCTTGNCCGCTACCTGATCTGCTGTGAAGGGTTGTTGTNGACCCATCGGGAGCAGTTAATNTTATGACAAGGTCNCCAACAAATGTATGACTAATGTCGATTGAAATCCTTAAATTTTCACTNATACTTGGTTCGNCAGNTATNTCGACAAATATACTNCTNGTGACTCCTCGTTCNCTATTATCNGGAATATCCTTATCGGCNTCTTNTGTTAGGTCGACCCCATTTGGTCGACCCGTTGCGATNTTTATCGGAATTTTCCTCTTCGTAGAGTCATTGTAANTAACATTAAGGTCAATCAATAANGGGTCACCACACTTATGACTTTCACTGAGNTCNANTATGAANGGTGNAATATTANACTGTGCTTCGTCACTTGGTGTTAGATCATCCCATGTTCCTTTNGATTGTNNNAATNNGATGGTATCGATGTNTGTTGNNAGGTTTCCNGANACTCTTGCTGCTTCNAGAGANCCNATGTTCTTTAATGCGATGTCTATCTTNACGTNATCACCAGGGTCAACTTGNGNGTTATNNTNTTGATCTAGNGTNTTGTAGTTCTCNGCTATTAAATTAACCTTTGGAAGGTCGAGAATACCGTGATTGGCNAACTTTTCAGTAAATATTTCAGCAACCTCATCNCCNGAAATAATCCTAGCGCTATTTACTGTCGCTGTAGCCATATCGCGCATTTTNACACCATAGCCTAACCCAAAATGTGACTGCAANANNATCTTNTCGACCTCCTCCCTCGTATAACCCATATCNGTAAGTTNNAGAAGAGNTTGGAAAATNGGNGTCGACCAGAGTTCATCGCTCTGTCGNCCATTAGGNAAGGTAACATGAGCGCCATAGTTTTGATCGTGTTCATATACTGTGTTTAAAGCATTCATGATTCGGCCTGGCCAGCAGGCATTGGANTCACCATGNCCGTCCCAGGTAAAAACTTCGTTCGGGAAAAACTGTAGNCCATTTTCTGTNGAAATACTGTGAGAACCTGCCCAATAGTCTCCGAAGCCTTCCCCTATGGCTCCGGTATCNCCTCCNTTCCAATTCTCCGATATATCATGCTGGATCGCATGCCCATATTCGTGAAGAATGACATCAGCATCTTCATTATCATCGACACAGCCNTGNCCAAATGCTAACTGATTCGTTGANGGACGAAAATGACTGTTGTCAGCTCCATTTAANCCGTCCGTATCAACTTNAATTGATAANTGTTGAATACCAGTATCTCCTTTAAATCCCAAAGACTGNATATAACGTTGGCTTTGGTCTATATGAAAATANGTCATAGCATCATTAAAACTATTATTACCTCTTCGATCTTTCCAGTCTCCTGTATTCGATGTACTTGGTCTTGTCGATGGATTTTCGAAGTCTTTGATACTTACCCATGGCCCAGTNAANCTGTATCTATCNCCATTATATGAAATATCTNNNAGAATAACTTCTTGATAGGCATCCGCAAAACTCTGANTCAGNAGAGTTATCTGTAAGTGATTTGTTCATTAAACTAGTTCTAGGGTCNGGGTNAAAAACAATAGCCGTTCCATTNNCTTGCTCAAGTTTATATTGTNCTATAGNANTTTCTTTTTCATGATATTGCTTAANNGCTTCTAATCGATTNCTAGATTTATTTTCATGNGCCCATGCAGGNAGTNCTGTTTTCTTTCTTGGGAGCATCGTATTTTTCTTTGTTAAAATACTGCCGTTCTCGGCGTNGATTATTTGAACCCAGTCNCCAAAAGGTTCAGACGTGCTGTAAAAGACNTTCCATGCNTGTCTTAGGCCTTTTTTTGTGGGAAACCAAATGATTTCAGCTNTAGGCTCTNCCATAATCTTTCCAGTAACACCTAAGTTTNNCCAAGCTATATTATAGGCTTGATCCTTTGTTAATATTNNNTTCTCTTTTTTCGTAATGGGTTTTAGNTNTGAAATGCTATTGTATACCTGATAAATGGTCCGATTATCGGGTAGGATTGATACTACTATTTCTCCATTTTCTACTGGAAAGTCAGATTGGATTTGNCTGTAGTAATAGTGTTGACCTAAGAGACTCTTTTTTANCTTAAGTAATTCAAGGTTTTTTAGATCNGNTTCTATTCCATATAATNCNGATTCTTTTTNCAAATATGANTCTATGGTTTTAGTTGCNGAATCTTCGTTTTCAAGCACCATTATTTGATTTTCAATCTTCCAAATAACTAATTTGGGTGTCTTTAAGTCAGGATACCANGTTATCTGGGGTGAATTNTCAAGTGAGCTTGCATGGCCTGTTATGCTAACCAGAAATAANCACGCAAGCGCCAAAAGGGGGCGTAGATGCATACAAGGCTCCTTAGAAATTTCGANTATTATGTGAGGGAGAGCTATATAAAAATGATAGAATATGGTNGAGTGTAAGTCCAGTTAAATGATAGTAAAGAATGCTAAATAACGATNCAATTGCAGATTGATAACCNTAGATNAAGTTGTCACCATTGAACTTTTCCGCGATTTTTTTTCTTATCTGATTTCTGTTTTTTCTGAGTTAACCTTTTTTCAACTGCAGATCTTTTAGGTTTAGTNGACTTTCTGGCCTTTGGAGGNTAGGAAACTTCNTTNATCATATCTTTGAGTTTATTTAAGCAAATCCTCATGTTTGTTAANCGATCTCNTGAGCTATCGCTTGCAATGATGAGGTCACCTTTAATCGATATTCTATTTTTAAACTTTGATTCGAATCGAATAAAAACCTGTGATGGTAATGATTGCGAGCTAACTATATTCCATATCAATATGGCTTTACTGTTGACTTTATTGACATTTTGTCCCCCTGGACCTGAGCTGCGTGCCCATTGAAAATTCAGCTCTTCGTTGGGAATCTCAATTATTTCATTCACTACTAGTTTTTTATTTTCCATTGTCATTTTCATAAACCCGTTTGGCGCAAATTTCTCATTATATATGCAATAGTTATGCCGACTAACAAATTATCTCAATTAGTTGCTCCAGAGAATATAATAATATTAGGACTATATATTGTTTTCTGGCTTTGTCTAACCTAGGGCTAAATGAGTTATCTAGAGCATGATGTTTTAATTAATTTGAACTATATTATTCTATGATTTCGCTAGTATGGATTTGTCGAATATGGTACGGGAATGATTATTATAAGCGATGACTGGCATGGGCCTGTCTGTGCGTAGAGGAAAACCAATTGATGAGTCGACCGACAAGGCAATATTGGGAAGAAAAAAGTCTCAAAGAAATGACAAGAAAAGAGTGGGAAGACCTATGTGATGGGTGCGGGAAGTGTTGTTTAAATAAAATTGAAGATGAAGATACCGGAGATATTTTTTTTACTAATGTTGGTTGTAAACTATTTGAATCAAGAACTTGTAAGTGCAGTAATTATAATAATCGTAGAAAGCTCGTAGCTGATTGCCAAATATTGACACCGAAAAAAGTTAATTCTTTGATGTGGTTGCCTTCTAGCTGTTCTTATCGAAGGATAAACGAGGGCAAGGGACTTCCACATTGGCATCATTTAGTATCTGGAAGTAAATCAACAATTCACAGGGCAGGAGAGTCTCTCAAAGGTAAGATCGTCTTGAATGAGCAGAATGTTAAAGATCTTGAAGATCATGTAGTTGATTGGTTGGATTAGTGTTTAGTTTTTAAAAGCTGCAGTCAGTGTCAGTTCTTGACTAAATAACTAGTATGTTGATGTTGAAATCTCGTTATTTTTTAAATTTAATGGGAAGTTCGATTCCCTTATTGAATTCTTACTCTAAACAAAGGTTTATTTACTATCATCCTCTCAATTTAATTGGTCATGGCTAGGTCCGGTTAAAAGTGTTTCGAATTGGAGATTTGCTGAGGTTGCCGAAAAATTAAGTGCCTAATATTATAGATAATAATGAACCGCTACCTTTAATTGTCGTATTCATCGAACATGTGTTATTTACATAATATTGAAAAAATGTTGGATGTTTCCCATATTGTCATTTGAATATGACATATATAAGATGCTGCTATCATTATTATAATAATGATTTCTTAATTTTTCAGAGATACTGACAGATAAGCTACTTATGGACTCAGGGTGGTTGTGGACATGGTCTGCATTGATTGGAAATTTTAATCTATGGAGTTATTACGATGACAGAGAATTATACTGAGAACTCATCGGAAGAAGCATTAAACGATGATGCTAAGCAAGCTGATGCAGTTGACGGGAAGATTAAATGTCTTCTGATCGATGATAACTATGAGCTCTCTCAATTGACCCTTAAAGGGCTTGAACGAGATTTCGATATTGATTATGTTCCTGATGGTTATTCGGCTCATAAAAAAGTTGCAAACACAAAGTACGATATCATTATATGTGACATTAATATGCCCTATATGGATGGTTTAATGCTTATTGAAGAATTTCAAAAGGAAAATATTAGAACTCCTTTTATTTTCATTACGGGAAACGTTGATGAAGCTGTTTCAAAAAGGGCTTTTCATTTAGGAGCCTACAACATAATTGAAAAGCCATTTAAATTCAAAGACCTAAAGCAGAAGATAAGGTTGGCAATATCGCTACAAACTTCTGAGGTAGATGAAGAAATTTCTGATCAGGAAGCGGGCTATATTTATAATCAGCTGAAGTCATATTATTATGATTTTGAAAAAATTATTCAGAATATTCAGCAGTACAATGTCCCTCTTTCTGTTGTTTCGGCTGAGTTGGAAAAGAAGGGGCGTATTGGCAAGTGTTTGTTAGACAATCCTGACAACGTCAAAAATCTGAAAGCAGCTTAAGAAGTTGATGTGAATCATAGCCTACCAACTAACCCACCTGGGTCATTTTTGCCGATTAATATTTAAAAAATCAATTTTCCTAACCGCTTGATTGCTTTAATAGAATCTTGCCTTATTGGATTTACTTTAATTATTATTTTTAAAAAAACATTAAGAGCATTCTTCAAACGGGCCGAAAGATTATAGGCAATCAATTATTAATTCGGTGGGTAGAATGAACTTTATCTACGAAAAAATTAATAAAGACAAGGAAAGAACTGATAGTCACTGGACGGCTAATAGTGACTTATTCATGGTGTTAGCTTTTCTATTTCTTTTGCTCTATGTAGTTTCGAGTTTTCGGTATGGAGCAACTGCGCTATTTGCCATGAAGAAGGTCGATCAAGCCCGCGACGAAATGGTTAAGCTGTCGGAAACCGATAGAATTTATGATTCTGTCAAGGAAGAATACTTAGGTAAAGGGGCTACAGAAAAAGAGAGGTCATTGCATAATGAGGTTATAGAAAAACTATCTATCTTGCGGGATAAATCTCAGAAAAAGCAAGATGATTTGCAAAGATCACTTGATGGCCAAAAAGAAAAAACTGCAGGTTTAAATAGGTATCAAAAGATTATTAAAGGAATTATCGCTGCTAATTTAGTCGCAAATAAAAAGCTAAAAGATCAATCTGATCTGCTGGGAGATAAGGAGTCAGATCTAAAAAATATGCGTCAAGAAGTAAGGCAGAGTCAACTCAACTTAGAAAAGAAATCAAAAGATTATCTAACGGCGATCGAAAAAATAAGAGTTAAAGATAATCGAATTTCAAACCAGGCGAAAAAACTTAGTAAAAATAAGCAAAAGATCGCTCAAGCCTTGGTAAAACAGAAAAAGCAATATGATAATCAGATCTCAGGTATCAGGAATAAACACAATCTGGCCCTGATTAAGAAAGATGAGCAACTCTCGGTTCGAGAAGCTGAATTGAAACAAAATCTCACTAATTTAGCGGCAAATCACGAAAAATCGTTATCTAGGATTGAGGCTACAAAAAGGAGAAGGGAAGAGCAAAATCGAGAGAAGATTTTACAGATGGAAAGAGAATATCAAAAGAAAGTTGATTTGTTAGGTCAAAATGAACAGAAGATCAAACAGCGAAATTTAGAGGATAAGCAATTAGCTGAATCTCAATTTTCTCAAGAGATGAAAAAAGTCAGAGACAGGCATCAAGAAGAATTGGACCTAATTTCTTCGACTAACCTTGAAAAAATTGATGAAATTAAACAAAGAAATAATCTAACAAAACAGGAAATGCAAAAAGCACTAACCGAGGCTCAAAAGGAATATGAAAAAAGTATCAAATCTATGACAGTAAAAAATCAACAAAAGCTCGCAGACTTAAGCAAAGAAAGACAAAGAAATCTCATTATGCAAGATAAGAAATACAAATCGATGCTGAAAGATCATAATAATCTCATGGAAAAGGCGAGTAAACAGAGGGAGTCAGAAAGACAAGAAATAGAGCATAATTATCGTAAGGAACTAGCTTCGATTAGAGATGGTAAGTTGAAAGATGAAAAAAAATATACCGAGAAAATTTCGGGTGTTCAAAAGGATTACGAAAATCGTCTTAATAAAATGGAAGAAGATATCAAAATTTCCAATAGGAAGGCTGCTGCGGAGATAGCCTTAGCAGAGGCAAATAATGCAAAGCGTCAGGTCGAAATCAAAGACTTTTATAAGAGAAAGCTAGATGACGTTAAAGCTGAGTCGGATGCTGAAAAGAATAAGTTGGCAGAAAAGTTATCTAAACAACAAGATGAATTCTCCTCACAGGTAGCAAGTAAGGACCAGGATAATCAGAAACTACAAGATAAACTGTCCGTAGCTGAACAGCGTAATGATGAGTATAGCGACAAGATTGGTGATTTAAGTACTACTTTAAAGACCGAAGCTGAAGCAAAACAACAACTTGAAAATCAGCTGGGTAAGGAAAAACAAAAATATACTCAGTTAAAGGGGTATGTAAAGGAGAATAATACTGAATTGGCAGATAGGTTGAAACTAGCAGAAGCATTGAAGGATGATCTTGCTCCGTTAAAACCAAATTGTGATGTTAATGAACGGACAGGTGATTTAGTTATTGATTTTGGATCAGCGTTTTTTGATACAAATAGTTTTACTTTAAAGCCGAAGATGATTTCGATTTTGCGCTCAGTATTTCCTCAGTATGCTCGACGAGTGTTCGAGTTGGAAACTATAAACAGAGTCACGAGTATTGAAATTATTGGTTTTGCCTCCCCGACCTTTAAAGGAAGAGTTGTTGATCCCCAGAGTCTGCACAGGAGATATCGCGAATCTGTTAATTATAATCTTGATTTAAGTTACAAGCGAGCACGAGAAGTATTTCGATATATTTTCAATAAATCAAACATGGATTTTCCTTATCAAGATGACCTTTTACCTCTTATTAAGATCACTGGTAGGAGTTATTTTACAGATTCAATAGCAGGTAAAAACCCTGATTATCTAAATAGAAAAGATTTTTGCAATACATATGGCTGCTTAAATAAGCAAAAAGTGATGATTCGCTTTACATTTACTGAGACAAGGTGAAAATAGGTGTAATATGAATGAAGTTATATTAGATGGATTTGTCTTTCAAATGATTTCTTGGATAGCAAGTCATTTGATTACAATTATGACGGTCATCATGGTTTTAGCTGTCATCATGAGACTTCTTATTTATTTTACAGTGATGCGAGAGGCTTGGTTCGTAAACGAATTTGAAAAAAGGGTTTATCAGGCTTTATCAAGGCTATCTTTACGGGAGAATCTGTCTTTTTTCTCAATGACAAAAGCAATCTTACAAAAGACATATTACGAGATTTTTGAGCTCAGAGCTAAATACGGGCGGAGGCGCCCGGATCAGTTGATGTCTGGTTCGGATCGAATATTCCTAATTAGAGAAGGCGTCGGTCGTATCATTATGGACTTTATGCGGCAGGCTAAATATTTGCGCAAAGATCAGTCTAGGCCGAGGTTCTTAGAGTTATCAAAGACGATCTTTATGAATAATCCAGTATTTGGGAAAGTAATAGGTATCTTTCCTATAGACTTCTATAGTAACCTGATCGGAATACTGCCTGGAATATTCGTTGTCATGGGAATTTTTGGGACTTTTATTGGTATTGTTCAAGGTTTACCTGCTTTGAGTGGTATGGATGTTACAAATGCGGATCAATCAAAATTGGTCATGGATAAATTCCTAGAGAGTGTAGCTTTCGCAATGAATTCATCTATTGTCGGTATCCTGTATTCAATTATTATGAGTTTCATCAATGCAATATTGAACCCCGATAGTGTTTATTATGCCTTAATTAACAAATTTACTGCTTCACTCGAGCTTCTTTGGAATAAGGCGGAGACTAACGAAATAGATGATCTAGATATCGAGTTTGTTGAAGCAGGCGATAGTATAGATAGAGATATTTTGACGGAAAATCCAAATCCTTCTGAAATGTTTGATAATGATAATAGAGTCTTAACTGGTCTGCCAGTTGATTTAAAAGATGATGATGTTGCTTCCTAGTCTTAAAATCAATTTCGATGACGTGTTTCTATTCTTATGTGCTTAATTGGCCCTTCATTGCTCAGTAGCTGGTGCAGATTCTTAGAGTTGAGAATATGAGAAATCGTCATTTCTTTCCCGTTTAGAACTACAATATTACTAATGAGCCTTACACCATGACTGTAATCAACATAGTCTTCTGGATGATATAGATTGAGAGGTTGAGTCGGTAAACCATTTACTTTGTGCCAACCATAGATTGCTACTCTGCGTTTTTTTCGGTTTAAGCTATTTGTAATAACGATATCTTTTTTATGGCCTGCAGTTAATCGTCGATTACGGTCATTTATCTTATTCTCTATATCATTATTATGTTTTTCGAAATAAGAACTTAAAGTCATTCTTTCATCTGATTTTAAATAGGTAGGGGCTATTTTAAGACCTGCTTGTTTGTAAGTTAGGTCTACCATTTTGGTAGTCGGTAGAGACATTCCAAATTGATCAGCAGTACGCTGAGCAGTGACTGGGGTCATTGGGATTCTCACAAAGTTTCTATCGGCTCCAATTGATAGATAGTCCGGCATGACCCAAAATGTAATTTTATAATTTTTATTGTTAAGCTTCATACTGTTGGTGATTGGTACCAAGGATCTTAGGAATTGAGGTATATTACCTGATATAAATTCTCTTAAAATAGCATTTTCTCTATCTTGCCCGATATTACTTTTATTGCGAGCGATAAAATCTTTTCCAGTTAGTGCATTGGGGGTTCTTTTCGGTATATTAGGTGTATATGGAGCAGTTCGAAATGGTATGACAATTAGATCCTCTGTTATGATGGCTAAGGATTGACAGCCTACTATGGGTAAACTGACTAGCAATATTGCAAGTAAAAGAATCTGGTCAACAATACGATTAATTGTTTCTTTGAACACTAGTATATCCCTGATTTTACCTGATAAATTGATAAAACACCTCTCTGATAATTCCAAAAATATCCTTTAATATTAAGGTATTAAATCCATTTTGCCAATAAAATTGACCTTTATTGTCAAGTTTTTCTCTTTGTGTACGAATCTAATAAACGCAAAGGTCTTTAGCTATGTTGTGGTTTGAATAATTAACTATATATCCTCGGAACCGAAATGATGTTAGGGTTTTCCGTTAAAAAATGGGATCTAAAAGTTGGTAGATTGATACGTGTATACATTAGTTTGTATCAATTACATATTTTTTTCATCTTTTTACCTTTAATTCTACCCTTGGAGGTTATTGCGGAGAGTATGTATTTTGGTGTACCCGAGAATCCTGCTCGTTCAGGTTTATCTGAATCCGTCTTAAAAGGAGCTGAATATTATAAAGAGCAGACTATAGAGCAGAAAAAGATAACTAGTGTTATCAAGGTGACTAAAATAAAAAGTACCGGGGACAATTTAGTAAATGTTAAGAAGGTAATAGCTCTGCAAAAGTGGAGGAAGACCAGAACGATAAGGGTTTATGGTGATTATGGTAGGTACGGTTCAGTGCGACTCATTAACTTAAATCCAAAAATTAACACTTGGTTTATCCTTCGGATTATCTGGCCTCATAATCAAGAAGCAGAATATTTTCATTTAGAAAATATTTCGCCAGAAACACAGAAAATAAAACTTTCAGTCCATTTTCGCAATGGGTTACTTTTATACCGGAAAGGCAAACAGCATAAATGTCCTTTATGGTCAGAGACAGATGAATACAGTATTAAAATGGCTTCTTTAGTAAAAAAACCATATGTAGAAGTTTGTGATAATCAACTGCTTGTTCGTAACAAGATAAAAGGATATCGAACTACCAAAGAGTGGATTGTAGAGTTTCTTAGATCCAAAGTATGGGGTGGAGAAGAAATAACTACTTTTGTAAAAGAGACTATATTTAAAGACAAGTTTCTAATTAAGGCTAAAAGCATAATGGTCGATGCTCTGGCTGATGACGAACAACATACTTTAAATGAGAATAACCAACAACCTATAGGCGCCTCTATAGATGCAGCAGCAGCAAGTCTATTTCTTGAGCCAAAAGAACTTGGAGTGCCGGTCAAAAAATTATCAGAAGGAAAAATGAAAACTGGGAGGTGGTACGAGTCCGAAAAGAACAAGGGAGTTTATGTGAGTATTCTTCAGCCTTCTCACATTGAAAAGTCGATTTTAGAAAGCCATAAATCGAAGGTAGCTGACTTAGATCCCGTTGAGAGACAGGCTCAAATTTATTTGATTGGTTTTGATACAGACAAGTTTGAATTCCGTTACTCTTTGGGAACTGATCATCCGAAGGTTGGCTGGTCTAATCGGGTGAGGCTAGAGGATCGAAAAGCCAATACTACGGGACCGGAAGGATTTAATTCTACAAGCCCAGTTATTTCGACTGGACTTGTTACTCCTCAGGCGAGTAAAAGGCTCATAGCAACGTTTACAGGTGGATTCAAAAGGAGTCATGGTGCATTCAAGTGGGGCCGATTAGCAAAGGTTAATTCAGGTACCCATTACGGATTTATCGAAAATGGTGTTATGCTGAGTCGATTGCAGCCGGGTCTTGCCACGATCTACCGGAATCATAATGGTAATCTTCAAATGAAAACATGGACCAAAAGAGATAATAGATTGTTAAAAGGAGTGCAGTTTGCTCGTCAAAATGGGGTCCCTATTATTGAAACTGATTCAAAAACAGGTTTACCAGTTCCCGGTAAATACGTAAGTAACTGGATGTTAGGAAACTGGTCTGGTTCTCAGGATTTAAAGTTCAGAACTTTGAGGGCTGGTGTTTGCATGCAAAAAGGCAAATCAAAGAACTATCTAATTTATGCTTATTTTTCTAGTGCTACGCCGACCGCAATGGCAAGAGTTTTTCAATCTTATCGTTGTAATTACGCTATGCATCTTGATATGAATGCTCTTGAACATACTTATTTAGCTTTGTATGGAGAGAAAAAAGGACCTAATTATTTTCCTGACCATCTTATCAAGGGTATGAGAATTTTAGACGAGAGATTTAAGGGAGTGGTGCCACGGTTTATCGGTTATCCCGACAACCGAGATTTTTTCTATGTATTGAGCAAAAAATGAATAAAGAAGATAAAGTTGAAATTAGTAAAGACTTCCAAGTTCCGTTATGTGTAGACCTGGATGGTGCCTTATCTCGAACTAACCTCCTGCTAGAAGCATTTTTCTGCCTTATAAAGCAGAATCCGTTTATGCTATTTAGATTGACCTTTTGGTTTTTTTTAGATCGAGCTAAATTTAGAGAAAAAATTTTTTCTAATGCTAAATTATCAGTAGACCTAGTTCCATGGAACTATGAATTGATTGATTGGTTGCGGGAACAGAAAGGACAGGGAAGAAACCTCATATTATTAACCGGTCCTTGTCGTCTTATTGCGGACCAAGTTTCTGACTATTTTGGTTTTTTTGATGAAGTTATTTCTCATGAAGATTGTGCTTTGAAAGGCCAGGCTAAATCTAAATTTCTTTGTGATCGGTTTGGCATTCGGCAATTTGCCTACATAGGCCAATCGATGATCGACCTCTATATTTGGCAGCAAGCCCGAAGTTCTGTGATAGTAAGCTCATCAGCCAAGATTAATAAATATGCGTTAACATCGAGTAACGTCGAAAAACAATTACCAGGTCCAGGAAACCCATTAAGGCTGGTGTTTAAAGCAATTAGAGTGCATCAATGGCCAAAAAACTGGTTGCTTTTTTTACCGATGATTTTGATGCATTACTATGATAATTGGGAAGTAGCTTACTCTGTTTTGATAGGAGTATTAGCTTTTACTTTGACTAGCTCAAGTGTATACATAGTAAATGACCTATTAGATTTAGAGTCAGATAGGAGGCATCCTGATAAAAGGAATCGGCCATTCGCTTCCGGAAGATTGTCTATGTCTTGGGGGTTAGTTTTGGCCCCATCCTTATTGGTGATTGGAATGGTGTTTGGTAGTTTGGTTTCGGCAGATTTTCTGGGTGTGTTGCTGTTCTATTATCTAACAACTGTAGTTTATTCATTTTGGTTGAAGAAGGTTGCATTGATAGATGTCCTAGTATTAGCTCATTTATATACATGGCGGATATTTGCTGGCGTTGTAGCTATCGATGAAGTTTTCTCTACCTGGTTATTTATGTTTGCAGGATTCTTCTTTTTAAGCTTGGCATTAATAAAGCGTTATTCAGAGTTAATTTTGACAAAAGAGAATCGCAAAGCGGCTAACTCAAGAAGAGGTTATGCAGTCGAAGATATTCCCCAGCTAGTAAGTTTTGGGACTTCGAGTGGATACATGTCGGTGTTAGTCTTAGCTTTATATTTCCATAGTGACGAAGTAAGGATCTTATATCATCGACCAGATCTCTTGTGGCTCACATGTCCACTTCTTTTATATTGGATAAGTCATATGTGGTTACAGGCTCATAGAGGATATATGCATAGTGATCCTTTGATTTACGCCATGAAAGACAAGTTAAGCTATCTTGTCATGTTCAGTGTTTTGACTGTTTGGTTGTTTTCATCAGTGATGTAACAGAGCCAATCTTTTGCTTCATAAATGGGACTCTCGCTTGCGGAAAACGAAGGATAGTTAATGAACACCAGATTACTAATTAAGCACAGCCTCTTCGATCGAATTTTTTATTGTGTCAAAATAACTGGATGAGTGTTGGTTTGCTAGATTACCTATAGTTGCTTTGAGCAGTTGATTGGTGATGATTAAATAGTTTGATCTTGTCGTAAAACGTGAGATTTTTCTGTTTTTACAAAAAGTGAAACAACTTTGTTTAGTAATGTGCCGAGCGCATTTTGCGTGGAAATATTTTCTTTCCATGTGTCTTGCTCAAAAACCTTTTCAAGTAATCAATCCCAAAAGACATTGATATTTAAGTAAATTTTATTCTATTTAGTGAATTTAGGTACCCCTATAAACATTTGATTGTGAAGAAGTTTATTGCAGGTTGGCCGATGGTCTATATTTTTTCTGGTTGCTTTCCGGTGGCGGTATTGTGTGTTAAACGCTGGCACTATCTCTTAAGAATTTCTAATTTTATTGGTTTATTTAAGTGAAAATTATAATAAGTCTGCATGATAGATTGTTTTTCTAGATAGAAATATGTATGTGTTAGTGTAGGTAAAAACTACCTAGGTGAGATTAGGAACCACGTGAGCAGCATCATTTTCGTCGTTTTTTATGATAAAATAAAAGGAATGAATTCTAAAGATTAGCTCATTAATACCGATTAAACTGGGTGATCGGTTAGATAAAGATTTTTCAGTCAGGTTATTACTCGAATTTGTGGGACGGATTATCAATACAAGATTTATAAATTTTGGACTCTGTTTTTGTTTGTCTGTCTTGGTTACATTCCCTGTAATGGGCAAGAGTAATCGGGCTGGAGATTTACGGGGTCTTTTAGATTACGAGAGATCTAAAGTCAGCGAGATAATGAGCGGTGTGGAGATCCTTGAATCTAAGCTGGATGAAGACTTTTCACGTTATTTGCTTGAGTCATCGCAGCTTGTTGATAACGAGTCCGTTGCTGAAGACGAATCCGAATCTGTTGCTGAAGATGAATCTGTTGCTGAAGAAAAAATTAAGACTGTTAGTTTGCTGGGAGTGCTATCTTTACCGGAGATGAAGCTTAAGCAATTTATTGAAACACTTGCAACGGGTTCTGTGCAGACGATGATAATGGAGTACAATCCTTACAATGACCAATGGGCGAGCTATATTCCTCCTTTGACTCGACAGTTGCAGAAAGAATCACGACCGAAAAGTAAAAATAATAACAATGATGAAATAGATTTTGAGATCGTTGAAAGATCTGATGAGATAGTGGCAGTAAGTGCTAACCCAAAACAGGTACCTGTGGTACCGGTTGAAAGGCCCGTTGAGGTTTTAGACGAGATCATTTTTAAGATTAAGGTCTTAGAGGATCGGATAACGCCTCTCACAACTGTCTTGAGTTTTGTGAAACCCGGTGATTCTGCCAAACTTAAATTGCTGGATGAAGATGATCTGCCGCTCGTGCAACCACCTGAAGACCTAAATATATTTGTTCGTAACCAATCTAAACTCTCTTGGGATAAAGATACTAGTACGCTAATAGCTAGGGAACCTGGTTCAACAGAATTTTATATGATCTATTCCGGAAAGATGACGATTGTGAATGTACGTATTGCTGGGGATAGCCCTAAAGATATAGACGTTCCTGAAGCATTAACAAATTTGGATGGACAGGTTACTTCGCATTCAGAAACATCTTCGGCTAAATGGGGGTTGCATCGTAATCCATCACCTTCCTTTGATAAGTCGCGACCTAGCTTAACCGAGAGCATTACAAACGCAGAAAAAACTTTGCAACTCGACCGGGAAAGTCAGGGTGCGTATTATATCGAGAAAAAAGAACTTGCGTATAAGTCGATTTCGATACAAGTCATTGATGATCGGTCACTGCCAGAAAAAGATTTGCTTTATCCTGTTAACGATGTATCGGTTCATATTATAGGTACGGAATTTCTTGGGAAAACAAATGTGTCTGGAATTGTCAGTATTAATGATATTCCAATAGGAAGTAGATTGCTCCTATCCGTGAAGGATAAACACGGGAGAGTCGTACCTTCGCTACAGGAGATTAAAATAGGCGAAGATGAAATGCATGAGGTATTTCATTTGCCGGTAACACGTTTTTCGATTTACGATGTATATACTCAAGCTGTGGGAATAACTCAGGACAGTCGTTTAGGTTCTTTCTGTACAAGGTTGGTATCAGATGAAGAGGCTTCCACTGATTTTTCTGGTCTCAGTGTTAGTTTAAATGTGGAAGGTGACGGCCCTTTATACTTCAATTCATTTGGGCCAGCGATACGACAGGAAGTCACTGGATATGACGGACGTTTTTGTTTTTATAATGTCAGAGTGGGATTGGCTGAAATATCCGTATATGATGTGGGCGATCTTGTAACCGCTTTTGCATTGCCGATATTTCAAGGAGCTCATTTAGAGGAAGTTGTGAAGGTTGCTGATTCGAGTAAGTTGGAAATCAGGCTTGCAGCTATGGTCTCTGTTGCAGATCAGGTGTACGGATCATCAGATATGGCTAACCGTTTACAAACTGTTGAGGCAATTGACTTGATGACTCTTGGTGATCAAGAGCTTTTCAGTTTTGAGGGTGATGGCGGTATGACATTACCAGCAGGTGCGACTTCTTCGAAAGGAAGAGTTTATACCTTAAGTAGGGCTGCTGAATTCGAGTCGGTTTTATATAATTTGAATCAACAAGATGTAGATGGGACTAACATATTACCATTATTACCTCGAGGTTTTGTTGAGGACTTGTACCATGAACTCTTACTGGAAGGCTATGATGATGCGATGCCCTGGGATCCTGAAATGGGAACAATTGTTTTGATGCATGGTCAGGTAAATGAGAATGAGAATATTCGATTTAGATTATTAGACCAAAATGGGAATTCAGCTGGAGAAGGTTGGTATTTTGGAGAAGAAGATAGCGATATCACCAGAGCCGTTTTCTTCCACCTTAATAGAGGCGTATATACTGTTATTGCTGAGACCTCTGAAGGTTATTGGGTCGATGTAGATACGGTTGTTGTTGATTTCAAGACTGTGTCGCTAATACAGACAGGAAATAAGATCCGACACAAAAGACTGCTTGAAGATTAGGCCTTTAAAAATATTACTCATAATAGTCCTTTTCGACCTTAGTCTAATTTAATCTTAGTCACCAGATAATTTATACAGTTCGAGTTTCTAGGGGTTTCATCTACCGATTTCGTGGGTCTGTAAGTATCTGTAAATATTAGAAATTTTTAGAGTATTAATATGCTGTTTAGATATGCTTAGATCTTTTTAACGTTTAACATTTTGTCTCTGGTGGAAAAGCTAAACATATCAGTGTTATAAACTTGTTGTCTTATAGTTTATTAAAGTCATTCATTTTAAATTCCGAAGTCTAAAGTCGGTGGAGTAAGGCTGTGAACCATCGTATTTTAGAGGATAAATCGTTGCATAAGTCAATAATCAAGTGGGCGAGAACTTCATGTGTGATGATTTTGATGCCTTTTTTAACCGGTTATTCTATAGATGGTTCTGGGAGCAATCTCAAGAAACAAGTCGCCGAATTTCGGGTTGAGCAAGCTCGAAAACTTGAGAAAGAGGTTGAGAGGTATCATACTTCTTTCGAAGTCCCAGGTCATCCAGAACAGCGTCTAGAGGCATCTCTGGCCTTGGGTATCTACTACTCCTCTAGAAACCCTCAGATAGCTTTACAGTACATTTCACAAGCAGAAAGTTTGGTGCCAGCCAATAGTAAACAAAAGAAACAGGTGACGTATTATCGAGGGCTAGCTTTATTTGAAGCTGGTTATCAAAGTTTAGCAGTTATGCAATGGAATAGCTTACTGAGAAAATCGATTTTAGATAGACACATTAAGCGTCAGACTATAGAAAAATTGCTTCATATATTTGAGAAACGTCGTGATATACCAAAGTTTATCGAGTTATATGAACGATATCGTCTTTCTGTTAAGAGGGAAAACCGTATAGAGCACTTTTCAGTATTTGCTGCCCTAATCTTTAAAAATTTGAAGCAATCGAAAAAATACTTTAGGGAATTAGAGAATCTAGCTTTAAATTACCCTGTATCAGATATTTCACGGTGGGCTTTTGACTTGTTAGAGACTCACGAAAAATTTGATAAAAATAATCCTCAGATGACCTATTACTTTAGCTGGAGGCTTATTAAACAAATTTGTTGGAATCTAGCTGCAGACGACGTTAGAAAAAATCAAATTCTTAAAAAGATAGACAACCGTATTAGAAAACATCGTCGTTCTCCGGAAGTCTTGAGTTCGCTGGATAGAGTTACCTTTTTCCTGAGAGTGCGTGAATATAAGAAGGCGCGCAAAGAAGCTAATAACCTGTATCAAAGTGATGATCTAAATAAAGAAGATAAGCGCAAAGTACTAATTCTGATGGCTCGGATTAATGAAACTCAAGGACAAATGAAGCCAGCTGATTCAAATTATCGAGAAATCATAGAAAAACTTAGCGATAAGAAGTCCAAGATAGCTGCACAAGAGGCTTTAGCTCGCGTAAAATTTAAGCGTGGCCTATATATCGAGGCAGCGCAAGATTATAAGAATCTTCTTCAAAAGAGAAACAAGCGTTCGATCAGGTGGCATCATTTTTGGACATTGTTTAGAGGAGGTCAATATAAAGACGCATTAACCTTACTGGGTAAAAGAAGATACGTCTATCCCTTAGATAGGATGGAAATTGGCACAATTGATTACTGGCGTGCAAAAATCCTAGAGAAAGTAGGTAGGTCAAATGAAGCTTTGGCACATTATCATAACATAGTGAGGAGGGGGGAAAATGGTTATTACGGTAGTCTTGTGAAAGCACAGTTCAAATCAATTCTACAACGATTTGGATCATCTGATGGTGAGGATAAATCTACACTAATTCCAGATTTAGGGGTTGATCAATTATCAAAACTAAATTTATATGCCTCCGCTAGCCGTTCCATCTTACTTGGTGAGCTATCGAAAAATGTTCGATACCGGCCAAGTGATAATGATCGGAAAGATTTAAAATTATATTATCCATTAGCGTATGATGACTTCATATCAAAAATAACTAAAATGCTAAAAATAGATAAGTTCTTATTGTTGGGTGTCATGCGAGCTGAAAGCTATTATAACGCAACGGCTCGTTCGAGTGTTGGAGCGACAGGACTAATGCAGATCATGCCTTATACTGGCATGAGAATAGCTGCAAAGATTGGTGATAAAGATTTCAGAGTAAGTGATCTAAGAAAGCCCGAGTTAAATATATCCTATGGAGCATGGTATCTTAAAATGTTGATGAGCTATTACAATGACAATTATATGGTCGCTCTTGCCGCATATAATGCGGGTCCAGAAATGGTGAATTATTGGCTTAAGCAATGTAAAGGGTGCTCTGTGGATGAATTTGTGGAATCTATTCCATATAGGGAAACTCGAAGATATGTGAAAAAAATAACGGGATATTATGCAACTTACAGGCAGATCTATCTGAACAAGCCAGTTATGGAATCTCTTCCTGAGGTTCCCACAACATTTCCAGATTTTACTATATTTTAGGTTTTTATGGGTGTTATCTAATAGGCATAGATTAAGATGTAACCCATACTGGGTTATTTATTC
This sequence comes from Pseudobdellovibrionaceae bacterium, assembly GCA_002725955.1. Taxonomy (GTDB): domain Bacteria; phylum Bdellovibrionota_B; class Oligoflexia; order Oligoflexales; family Oligoflexaceae. The sequence continues at coordinate 3,275 of PBRN01000069.1, read as the reverse complement.
TTGCAGACGATTGACTTTCTCTAACTTTTTGATTCTCGCACATAGTTCATCTAATTGGTGAATAAGTACTTGTGTCTTTCTCCATTCATTGACTGGTCGGGCAGGCATACCCCCTACCACTGACTTATCTTCAGTTTTTGCAGTGATGACTGACCTAGCGACGGCTGTTACATGATTACCAACTTGGACATGATCTTTAATACCAGATTGTCCGCCTAAAATGAGATGACTACCTGTTTTTGTACTGCCTCCGATAGCTGATTGAGCCGAAATTAAAGCCTGATCTCCTAATTCTACATTGTGACCAATCTGCACTTGGTTATCAAGCTTACTTCCATGCTTAATAATTGTATCCTCAAGTCGCCCCCTATCAACCGTAGTGCAAGCTCCGATTTCTACTTCGTCCCCCAAGATAACCTTACCAACTTGCGGAATTTTTTTATTTTGGCCATTGCGTTGATAATATCCATGGCCATCTGCTCCTATAATACTGCCAGGATGCAAAATGACTTGATTACCTATTACTGAATTTTCACAGATAACGACTCCAGGATGAATGATTGAATCTGCACCGATGGTGGACCCCTTCATAATTACAGCACCAGCATGAACAATTGTTCGATCGCCTATCGTGACGTCATCGTAGATCACCGCATAAGGTTCAACGGCAATATCGCTTCCCAGTGTCACATCTTTGCCAATGACTGCTGTGGGGTGAATCTTAGGTTCGGGTTGCCATGCCGGATGCAGGACTTTCGTGGCAGCAATGTGGCTAGTTAAAGGATCGTCAGAATATATTAAATTGTGTTGGTCCGATTTCATCGATTTTGGAACGATCATAGCTACTGATTCTGTGGGGATAGCCTCCAGACCTTTGCTGATGGACTTTTGAACATCATTCGGAGTTGCAACATTAGCAATTGATGGAGTATCAGCTAGAAAGCCAAGACCTCCAGGCTTAAGGTTTTTTAGACCACAAGACCGGGTTATTAATAGTTCTGCTTGGCCACTCCACGTCAAATCTAGTTTTTTTGCCAATTGTTTCAGGGTGATGGCCATACTTGACGCTTCTCCTTAATATTAACTGCTCATGCTCGTGAGCATTGTGCCATAAGCGAGCCTTGCTGGCTACTTAGTCTCGATACTTACTGGGCTCAGCTATTGTGTGATATAATGGCGTGGTTGGTGTTTTTGTCTGGAGGTGAATATGTCTGACTTAGTCTCTGTTACTGAAGCTGCTCGACAAGTTGGTGTGTCAAGATCTAAACTCGTACGGCACTTGAAAGAAGAACACTTTAGCTTTGTCGTCAAAGGAAAAAAAACCTTCGTCAGGTTAAATGCAGTCCAGCTTTTAGCAGAGCACTTAAAAAAAGAAGGTCGCTGGAACACAAGGGCTAAAACAAGCCCTCGTAGAAAACCAAAAGAAACTGAGATTGCTAAGAACTTGGGTAAAGAGAATGATAAGCTTATTGACCGTCTGAACCAGCATATTGATCGGCTTGAGGCTGAGAATAAAACCTTACGTGATGACAAGGACAACCAACAATTAAAAATAGAGCAACTAATTTCTGAGGTGGTTAACCTGAAGCTTCTGCCAGCATCAGATATTAATACGTCTATTGAAGAGGAGCCTCCTGTGGACGTCTCTATTATGCGACAAGGAGCTACAGCGGGTTCTGAGTTGGAAAGAATGGTGGCTTTGGTTGATCACGAAAGAGGCTTTTATGTAGATGAAGGAACTGAAGTGGTGGGTAATAACGGTCCCAAGAATTGGAAATTTAAAAATTTGTTTAGACGAAAAGAATCAGAATTCTAATTGGGTTGTTTACTATTACTGAACAGAAGCAAAGTTTTGTGTGGCTCATGAAGATTTTTGCCCAGAGTGGTTCGCTATAATATTTGATACATAGCATCTATATGTAGTGATTCAGCACCTCACATTATCAATTTGACCGGGTGTGGCAGATTCTAACCCGCCCAAGGTGGTTATGAAATGTTTCTCGTTGGGTTGATTTTAAAGCTTAATTGCATTTCTATGTATTTAAGAAAACTTGGTCAGCAGTAATGAGGGGAATATCTTATGGAAGCAGATAAATTTAATGTGAAGGATAGTTCTCTAAAGAACTATAGGATCGAGTTAGAACAGATCAAGAAAGCGCGTATTAGCAGCGCACAGCGACAAGATCGTGTTGCAAAGCAAATCGAAGCTTTATCCAAGAGTTTGCTGAAATATGTTAATGAAAAGTGATTATACACTCGCTGAGCTCGGCGCTGTTGGCAAAATCTTATGATAAATTGCCGTTAAAGATTGAGTTTGCTATATAAGAATAGGTTCAACCAAAAAAATAGAGTTGTTTTGGGATGAATTACTATTTCCGCAAGGCCCTTGAATAGCATTTCCGGTAGCAAATTGTATACACAAGTTGCTCGATTGACTTTGAATCTTCTTCTCTTCTTGGGTGTTAACTAATATCAATTTAAATATTTGATCATCAACTTTAGTGCAGGTTTTTTGTATTATGCTGCTGCCACTGGACAAATCCTTTATACTTAAGCATTTTCCGCTGCTTAATATCTTAACTTGATAGCCATTCTCAGCAGGAATGAAGCTGAACTTTTGGTTGTCTCCTCCATTACAGTCAAAAGAAATTATATTAGCATTATCACTGGTGCTAGAGCCGCTAAGGTCCAGGCAGGTACTGTTGTTATCAGCTGACTTAATATAATATTGATCTTCAGGAATAACCGACTCATTGGATACCTGCAGTGTGGCTTGATTCTGGCTCTCCCACTGTGTTTCAGATATTTTAGTGAATTTTAGTAAGTCTGTTGTTAGTTTTAAATTTTTCTGTTCAGTAGTTAATATTCCGACTATTTTACAGTTTACTTCAGTCAATGTATCGAAAAATGTGGTTGCAAAATAGATTCTTACCATTTCTGAACCAAAGCTATTTCCGTTGTATTGGAAGCTCATGGAATCGATTTCGGCTGAAGAGATACCATCGCATTTAGCTTGAATATTGTTAATAGTAACATTGTTAATACCATCACTTGCTAGAGAGGTCGACAGATCAGTAGAGACAGTAAATTCAATATTTTTAACATCTGTCCTGTTCCAGGTTTTATAAAAATTAGCTTTAAGTTGGCCTCCTTCTGGAGCAACTTTATCAGAAACAAAGAGTAGTTTTTCCTCTTCGGTAATGAAGTTGACCTTATTTTGAGATTCTTCTTTGACGTCACCAGTTATTTTGACAAAGCAACTGTTTCTCAGGATG
>PBRN01000068.1 GCA_002725955.1 Pseudobdellovibrionaceae bacterium | reverse complement strand
CTTCAGTTCCGAATGAAAGAAGATATCCTCTATCAGTATAGAGGGTCTGATCGATATCGCCTATTTGGTTCTGTTACCAGTAATAGCCCGGATGATCCTAAATTGATAGATCTTGCTAAACTGGGATTTGCATACGAGCGATTGTGGCGAGAGAATTTGTCCTTTTCTCTTGGTTACGAAGGAAGGAACTTCAATCAAGATAGAAACCGAGCAAAGAAATTATCAGTCTTTGGTCCAAAGGTATCATTTTCATGGCTTACTCGGGTCTTTTCATGGGGAGCTACCTTTATACATGGTTCTTTGAAAACTGATATTGATAACCCTAATGGTATTTTTATCTTTGGTTTGGAAACTAGTTTAACGCCTGAAACATGGCCGAAATATTTTGAAAAAGAAGATTCAATGTTAGGTTATTTCGTTCAGTAGTCTTTCTGTAAGGAAATTGGTTTTGAATACTGTATCTTTTGGCACTAGTATTTCTCCTCATAAGAGGACTTTGCACAGAAAAGCCCTGAAGCTAGTGGAAGATGATTTTAAGAATAGTCGAAAAGAAGCTCAGTCGAAGTCTCAATGGGTCGATTATTTAATTCAAAAAATGATTAATGTAGTCGAGCTGGACGGTTTTGAACATGATGGTGTAAAGCAACTAACCAATCGTAGGGTGTTCGGTTTTTGTCTAGACCGGTTAACCAGCTTGATTCAGTCTGATCCTCAGATGATGAGATCGGGACAGATCCTTGCTTTGTTTAAGATTTCGGTTAATAAATCATATCAAGTAGATATTTTGAATCTGATTTCAGATGCCATTGCCTGTATTCCCTCTATTTCATTAGATTATAAAAAAATGCAAGAGGCTATCTTACCGCAGCTTTTGGTTGATATAGAAGTCGTAGATTGCGATATATGGTTGGCAGTCGCTCATACTCGTTTGAAATTAGAGTTAGATGAATCAGGAGACGAACTTTTTTTAGCTTCTGTTCTTAATCGGTATGATTTTAGAAAAGAACAAATGTTTTTCTATAGTCGATTGATGGATTTAGCAAAAACAAGCCATAGAGTTTGGCGAGCTATAAACGTCAAGATGATGTTCTTTCTTGGTCATGACTCAGAATATATCAGAGTAAGAGCCTGTGAATTGTTGAGCATGAGAAGCCAAGAGTGGTGCAATGTTGCTGACTTCCAGCAAAGTATTGAAAATATGGGTGAGCGGGAATTCGTTGCAACATTTATAGGGACTTTGGAAGGTTTTTTTCTAAATCGTTTAGTTTCTAATAGTTTAGTTATTGTTATGCTGGAGTTGGCCCCAGATAAAGGCGAATATGTTCAAATTCAGACGATCAAGTTTTTGAATCATATGATGATGAAAAGCTTAAGTCAGACGAAATCATTCCAAAAGAGCCTGCAAGTATTAGATGGATTTTACCAAGCGATGCTTAATAAAGGTGGTTTTGCTGTGCGGCGTCAAGCAGCATGGGGGGTCGGTTACTTGGAGGTTGCTAAAGATAAAGATAAGTTGGATTTGCTCAGAGCTTTGTATCAGAGCTATCTCTTATGTACTGATAGATATTCATTAAGTAATGAAGTTTTGTATAGGCAGGGTGCTGGTTTACAATCAATTAACATGGATAGGTATACCATTCAAAACTATCTTTCTCTTATTGCCTGGAATTCTCATGGATTAGCTTTGTTTGATAAAAATAATCGCATAAGAATGACAAAAGGTGACCGATTTCGATTTAGCTTCTGGCGTTTTTTACATGAAATGAGAAATCCTGACACAACGAAAAGACAAGGTATACCTCATTGGGGAGGGAGGAAAAACTACGGTACAGTTAAAATTCCTTCGGGAATTATTTGTGAGCAAGTAGAGACTACTGTACCCGGAGAACCATTGTATATAGACGAAGCTGCAGGTTGGAGGCCATGGTTGCCTTTGATGGCGGATATTTATGGTATTTTAAAATTGACACGAACGAGTCCTCTTCAGATAGTTACACCTGACGGAGTTACAACAATCACGGCCCCTCATGGCTTTTGGCAGCGAATAACAACATGGTTTAAATTGGCAATAAAATATGAAAGTTATTGTAAGTTGAGAAATTGGACAACCGATAGTCATTGGCAGGCTTCCGATTATGTAAATGGCTTAAGAGATTTAGGTATATCTATTGATTTTAAAGCACACTCATATCTGATGGCTCATCAACATCGTTCCGTCTATGGAGATTTTGAGAGGTAGAGATTATATGAATTCAAAACTTCTGGAGTGGGCTCAGAGTATTCAATTATTTTTAGCCGATCAAGATATTAATTCTCTTAATCATTTGATCCTATTTAGTATAGGCTTATTTAGTCTATTTATAGGTCTTCATATATTTAAGAATCTAAAGGCTAAAAGATCCCGACGAAATATTGCGATTTCAATTGGTGGCTGGGGTTCTCGGGGCAAGTCCGGCACTGAAAGATTAAAGGCAGCATTATTTAATAGCATGGGTTTATCTTTGATCAGTAAAACATCTGGTTGTGAACCGGTATTGCTATATTCTCAAGTCGGGGGTGATCTGGAAGAAGTACCGCTCTTTCGCCCATTTGATAAAGCAACTATTTGGGAACAGACCGCAGTTCTAGACATCGCCAATAAACTTGATGTGGATGTCTTTTTGTGGGAGTGCATGGGTCTAGAGCCGGATTATGTTGAAATCATGCAACGTGATTGGATGAATGATGAAATTTGTACAATAACTAATACCTATCCTGATCACGAAGATGTTCAGGGACCAAGTGGCCTTGATGTTGCTACATCGATTTCCCATTTTATTGGAAGAAATAGTAGGCTGCTGACTTCAGAAGAAATCATGTTTCCAGTTCTGGAACAAAGAAGCAAGAAACTAGGTGGTTCAATAACCAAAACTCGTCAATCTGTTCTAAATGCTCTTACTGATGATGTCATGGCTTTATTCCCTTATGAGGAACATCCAGCCAATGTAAGTTTGGTTATGGAGCTAGCAAATGAGTTTGGAGTAGATGGAGATTTTGCACTTAGGGAAATGACACGCAGGGTTAAAGCCGATATAGGGGTTTTGAGAACTTATCCTACTATTTGTTGGCCCGAATCTTCGTTGCAATTTTCGAATGGTTTTTCAGCCAATGAAAAATTTGGCTGTTTATCTAATTGGCAACGTTTAGGCTTGAGTACCATGACTCCCGAATCTCATCCGAAAAATTGGTTGACCGTCCTAGTTAACAATCGAGAAGATAGGGTTCCTCGTTCCCAAGTTTTTGCTAAAATGTTGGTTGTTGATTTGCAGGTGGATGAGTTTTACTTGATGGGTACCAATCAAGAGGGTTTTGCCGAATGTTATCGGACTAATGTGCATGATTTTGTAGATAATTTAGATCTTAGCTCTGTAAAAGCAATGCTATTGACAATAGATAAGCTAAGGCTTCGTCTACGTATACCCAAGACGGAGAGAGAGCTACGTGATCGTTTTGGAGAGGATCCGCAAGGCGCAAAATTTGAACGCTTATTGAGGAGTGTACAACAATTAGCAGATTTTGAGCATAATGGGGATACTCCGAAAGCTAAAAAGCAATTGAGAGAATTTATTGTTAATCAATTCTTAGACAAAATGATAAAGGTTCCACAATTAAACAAACCGGATGACTTACCTGGTTTTATTTTTCGCCAGACACCATCTTTTATGACAAATGTCATGCACGGTGTGCAAAACATTAAAGGCCCGGGCATGCAATGGTTAGAATTGATGGAGATTTGGCTCCGCTATTATGAGAATTTTACCGAAATGAATACCAATCCGGTCAAAGTTCCTAGTGGCTTTTTTGATAGTCGTCATCGCCGACAATATATGGATAATATATTCTGCTATGCTCATTATGCATCATTAGTGAAGGAGGATGAGGATAACGATGTATATGAAGAAGTATGTTCTCATCTGTCATCTAGGTTGTCAGGTAAAAATGAGATTGAGGATGATAAGATAAAAAATCCAGAAACAATCAATGCAGTGCAGCGTATGATGGCTTATGCAAGATTTAATTTGTTAAAGCCGCTAAAAGAATATCAGAAAGTGAGAAGGGTTAAAAAAGTCTATAAGTTGTTTAGCAATGGGACTCTGAGTGCTGCTAAAACTAGAGAGGAAATTAGATTGATTCAAAATATGGTCTAGATTGATTTTGTTGCTCACAATTGTTTGATGCCATCAATGATGACTGAGTGTATTGATTTATATGCTATATATGAAGGCTTTTAATCGATCATTTTGACTCTATGCGACGGAAATAAAAAAGATACAATTAAGCAGAAAGTCCTTTATTCTTCATCTAATTCCAGACTAGTCTATGAGCGGTTAATCATTTGATTCTTAGTCAATCTATTGCTCTCAAAGGCATTTTATGCAGTCGGGTACAGATATTCGCTCAATTATGCAGCGAGAATTCCAATTGAGAAAAAAAAGAAACCCTTCGTATTCTCTTCGGGCCTTTGCCCGCTTTTTGGGACTGGGGGTGACTAGTTTATCTGAGGCTATGGCTGGAAAAAGAATGCTTTCTCGCCATAGTCGGGCACTTATCGTAGAAAAGTTGGCCCTATCTCCTGGTGAACAGCGGTATTTTCTGGATGGTGATAGGCCTAAATTGAGTTTACGTGAGGATCAGTTTGCCATGATTGCCGAATGGTATCATCCTGCTATTCTGGAAATGACTCATATGGCTGGTCAGGATGGCTCATCTAGATGGTTTGCTGATGCCTTGGGTGTACACCAGGACCTCATTGAAGAGGCTTTGGATCGGTTGCAAAATCTTGACCTCCTTAGCAGAAAGGAAGATGGGACCTTTGAGGCTATGACACCGCCAGTAGCAACCACTAATACGGTTTCGTCGTCAGCAGTGCGCCGCCACCATCAGCAGATTTTATCTCTTGCAGGTCAGTCTCTTGATCATGTTCCCATGGCAGCTAGAGAGTTTTGCAATATGACTATGGCAATCAATCCGGAGGCTTTGCCTAAAGCTAAAAAGATCTTGCGGCATGCTATGGAAGAAGCAATGGAGCTGTTGGAAACTGGGGATCGGACAGAGCTGTATTCTTTATCACTTGGATTATTTCCTCTAAAAGATCATTTGAGTACAGAACAGTCAAAGCAAGAACAGTGAAGGGAAGAGAAACATATGAAATTATTTTTTTTGGTTATGACTCTGATGATCGGTGCTGGCGCAGAAGGTTTTCAGTTCGATATTGAAGGCCTAACACCAGATTACTGGTTAACAGGTGTTCAGCAGCGTGCTAAAGTTGTCCTCAAGGCTTACCCTTACGAAGTTTGTGAAGAACATCAGCAGATACAAAGGATGAAGGTTAGGGCGATTCAGTTTAAAAAATACCCTGATAAAACTATTCTGGTTGAAACTCACCCTGTGACTGAACGAGAGATAGCATGCAGAGTATTAGAGATTGTTTTTACCAAAGGGGATAATTTACCTAGTTTGTTGGGAAGATGGAAGATATATATCAATGAAAAATATGAAGGGTGGATTCATCTTAATCCAATTGGTGACGCAGATCCACGCGGGTTTACGGTGGGAAATGGTTGAAGATGATCAGTGCCCATATTTTTTTTGAAAGGGTCCCTGCCGAAGGTTACTAGAAATTAGCTTGATTCAATTTTATGGCTCTTTGATTCATGAATAGAAAATTTGGAATTAAATTGGATAACATAGACTTTTGCATAGTTGGTGGTGGTATTGTCGGGCTAAGTGTTGCTTATGTTCTTGGGCAAAATGGTTATCAAGGGGCGGTGCTAGAAGGCGGACCATATTTTGGTGATCAGAGTACTGGTCGTAATAGTGGGGTTTTGCATGCTGGTCTATATTATCCTAAAAATAGCCTGAAACATCTAACTTGTATTGATGGTAATTTATTGTGGCGGCATTGGGCCCAGATACTTCGGATTCCCTTGAACCCTTGTGGGAAATTTGTCGTTGCCCGTGATTCTGAAGAGCGAGATACTTTAGACGCTTTATATTTGCGGGCGCAGAGCAACGGGGTAGCATCAGTGTCTTGGGCAAACCGTAAAAATCTGGAGGCTCTGTCTCATTTTGTAAAAGTAGATCAGGCCTTTTTTTCAGGTAACAGTGGGGTGATTGATGTTCCTGCTGCCGTTACAGCTTTGCGACGGCAGGTCGAATCCTTGGGTTTTTTGACCCTAGTAAATCATATAGTTCAAGCTATCAAGCCCTTAGGTAATGAGCATGTCGTTAGCTTGAAAGAAGGAGAAATCAAGGCCAGGTTTGTGATAAATTGTGCTGGCCATGGAGCAGTTTCCCTGCGACGGCAGTTAGGTTTAACTGAACTTTCTCCTGTTATGGTGAAAGGGACTTATCTACGTCTCACTAAAAAATTGAGGCACCCTTGGTTAATATATCCTTTACCAGGTAAAGATGGATTGGGTCTTGGTATTCACAATGTTTTAGAAGTAGATGGAGCCTTGAAGTTTGGCCCGGATACTGAGCCATGTGAAAATCTTGATTATCAGATATCTCAGATTGCGATCGATAGAATTAGGGAGAGCGTGCATTCTTTTTTTTATGGTATTAAGCCAGAAGAACTTCAACCGGATTTATCTGGTATAAGATCTAGGCTCTTGTATAACGGAGAGCCATATCATGATTTCTGGTTGAAAGGACCTCAGGATCATCAGATACCCGGATATATTGAGTTGTGTGGTATAGACTCTCCCGGTTTGACCGCAGCACCGGCCCTTGCTAACCGGGTTCTTAGGATCGTTAGATCTGAATTAGAAAATGATTAAATTTTTGGATTGTTTATAGTAATGACGTTAGAAAGATATAGTACAAGAATATTGTTGGGAGATGATCTATGTCTAATTTTACTACATTTCAGGTAAATCGCAGCCAGTATAATGAAACCGAGCTTGATACGGGAAACATTGATGATAGTGATATTGAGGCGGGGCAGGTCCTGCTCCATGTGGATCGCTTTGCTTTTACTGCAAATAACATAACCTATGCCATTGTTGGCGATGATATGAAGTATTGGGATTTTTTTCCTGGGAGCAAAGACAAAGGTATTATTCCGGTTTGGGGTTTTGCAGATGTAGCGGTTTCCCGATGCGAGGGTATTGACGTTGGTCAAAGGTTCTATGGCTATTATCCCATGTCAACTCATTTGTTGGTAGAGCCACATCAGGTGAGTGCCTCTGGTTTTATCGATGGTCAACAACACCGGCAATCATTGAGCAAAATATATAACCAATATATATCATGTGCTAATGATCCAATTTATCATCAAGAGACCGAAGCGATCCAGATGCTGCTGCGTCCTCTGTTCACAACCTCTTTTTTACTGGATGATTTTCTAACCAAGAATGAGTTCTTCGGGGCAGACACGATCGTATTGACGAGTGCTTCGAGTAAGACGGCACTGGGTTTGGCCTTTTCACTTGAGGTTAATAGAGAAAAAGGCAGTCATTGTTGCGATATTATTGGTTTGACCTCAAAGAGCAATGTCGGTTTTTTGAGCGGTCTTGGTTGCTATGATCGGGTTCTGTCTTACGAGGATTATGCTGCGTTGGATTCCCAGAAAGCAAGCGTTTTAGTGGACTTCGCTGGTAATGGATCTCTGCTAGGGCAGCTGCATCAACATTTATCGATGCTCAAATATAGTTGTTTGGTGGGGGTCTCTCATTGGGACCAGCGCAGTGGCTTGCCAGATAAACTGGCTGGTCCAGCCCCTCAAATGTTCTTTGCACCTTCCCATGCAGAGCAAAGACTGCGTGAATGGGGAAGCACTGTTTTTCAGAGTAAGCTAGGCGCAGTCTGGGCCGAGTTTGTTGGCTTTGTTCAGAGCTGGATGCGGGTGGTAGAGGATTTTGGTCCGGAAGCAGTGGAGCAGGTTTATCTTGAGGCTCTGAATGGGCAATTAAAGCCTGCTAAAGGCTATATCTTGTCACTATGGAATAGCAGAACTTAGGTTGAATTTCCTATCCGGCGCATGTTGGTTTGGGATTCAAGCCTGATGAGGCCACTACATTGGCCAATTGATGGGTTATTAACTTTTGCATCATAATGATCAGGGGGAGTGACTTTGCAATCAGAATTACCGGTACTATATTCTTTTCGGCGCTGTCCATATGCTATGAGAGCAAGGATGGCCATTGTTGTTAGTTCTAGGCAGGTGATGCTCCGGGAAGTCTTATTAAAAGCTAAACCTGATGAGCTGATAGAGGTTTCTCCTAAAAGCACGGTTCCGGTTCTGGTGATGACTGATGGAACGGTACTTGAAGAAAGCCTGGATATTATGGAGTGGGCCTTGGCAGGAACTAATGGCTTTTACCCCAAGGGAGAATCCGCCTTGCAGGCTGCAAAGGCATTGGTGGAGCATAATGATCATGTTTTTAAGCCGCGATTAGATCAATATAAGTATCCTGACCGTTTCCCGGATTTGGACCCGCAAGAAGGCCGCAATAGGGGGGAAGAATTTATAGAGATGCTTGAGAGAGCCTTAAATCAAGAAGGTCAATGGCTGGGTGGTGGCGAACCGGGATGGGCTGACTTAGCTATTTTACCTTTTATACGGCAGTTTGCTAATGTTGACCGCAGTTGGTTTGATCAGGCTAGTTGGGTCAAAGTCCAGGAGTGGTTAAACCGATTTCTGGAACATCCTATTTTTATGAAGGTGATGGACAAGTACAAAGTCTGGGAGCCAGGGAGCAGTGGGATAGTGTTTCCACCGAAGTGATGACTGCTGTTTGAGATATCTGCAACAATAGAGCTGCAGATATCTCAACAAGGTTGCTAACTAATCATTTGTGACGAGAACATCAAAGACATCCAATGTATGTTTTACTCCGCCCCATGGCACGATACACCCTTTTTGTCCTTTTTGAGTGAATCCGATATGAACACCATCATTAATTGGTCCTCGACAAATAAATAATAGCTGCTGTTGATTACGCCCATAGATCACCGCAGCTTCCGGTATCTTACCCTCTTCAGCCGCTTGCCATGACTGATCGGCAGTGTCTTTGACGAAGCGAAAAGTACGGTGTTCAACTTCTCGCTCATCAACAACACTATGACAACCTCGCCAGTTACCCCAGTATTTCCCGGGAATCAGAGCTCCACTTACGTATGAGACGCAGGCGTATATGGGCGATTGGTCGGCTTCGTAACCGCTGTTCCAAGCTTGATCGATGTCCTCGGTGAAGTTAGCGTTGAGACTGCTAAAAGGGTCAGCAATTTCAAATCTAATATTGTTAGAAATAGCGCTGAAATTTTGGCTGTCATCGAAGGCTCTCACTGCAATGAAACCTTTGTCTCCCATAGTCATTGAGCCAATATAGATCCTAATCTGTTTTTCAGCAGGTTTGGATTTGAGGCTGAAGGAAACATCTGTTGCTTTTGTCCAGTCTTCTATGTTTCTAATTTNCTTAGTAGACTTTTTGACAATGTATCCTGCAGCTTTCCCTTCCCTTTCATCATCTCCTGAACCGATCCATTGGANCTGTANACTGTTTAAGCNTTTAGATAAAACCTCTANGTCCTTTGGTTGGCTGGGAGGAGTTGTATCAGCAGCATTTGCTATTGTAGCCATGAAAAATAGTATGTTCATCATGATGGCTATGGATAAGAANGTTTTAATTATCATAGATGTATTTCTCCATTTGATTNTTATTTAGTAATCAATGCACCAACTAAACTGATCACTAGGNTTATTTATGTCGGTGAGTTTGCACTTGAANTCATCAAAGCAATCAAAAGCTTCTCCTACACCTCCAGAGTATTCTCGACATAATTTAGCTGATTGTTCCCTTTTTATTTCGACACTGATATCACTTTGCTTNCTCCAGCCTATTACNTTAATGTNAACTTCTTTCGCTCCCTNAGGTANTTTNAGTTCACANTTTTCAGCAGAGCCATATATCATGGGGCGACAGTCATAGTCTTCNNTGGTTGGNGTNGCATCATAACGGACATATAGATCAGCATCTCCTGACCCATCCATGGTAACTATGATCTNCTCNCCNGCTGATGTTGCTATTGGTTGTAGTATCTTTGCCTGNTCTTGACCGATTTTATCTGTAGTTTTNTCTAATAATNCATTGATAATTGGAGCGGCTACATCATTAGGGTTAAACCAGCAGTGAGGTCTATGNCCAACGGGATCCTGATAGCTGTGACATGCAAATGGTTTTGCATCGAGAAAAGCTTTAAAGCTATTNCGCTGCTGGGCTGCTTTGCCNGGAATAATCGAATCATCCCACTGAGCTGTNCATAGTGATCCAGCGACATAAGTATCNAGGCGNCACTGACCTTTNGGATGTCTACGATAAATTTTGTCNACTTTGCGNAGGTCTGGNGTATTAAATTGAGGGACGCCAGCTCTGCCTANTGCTGAGAGTAAATCTCCCAGAGATTTACCAGCCACNGCGGAACGGTAACAAAGATGTTGCGCCGGTATTTCATTATAAACGCTATCACATTTTTGCTTTACCTCAGCTCCNCCATCGAAATCCAGTATTTTTTCTTCAAATGTAGCGTTGAGNNCGGTTTCATTTTGCCAAAGATTACGGGCACACACGATGGTTGCAAAGTAATCAGATTGACCNTCGCTTGCTGCCCATGGTAACGCACCGCGATCATAAAAAACGACTCCACCCAAGTGGTGNCCTAGTTCATGGCAGGCGACNAATGCGAAGCCGTCTGCTGTGACTTCAGGACGCCTTGCCAGCCCCCCATACATNTTAAGATTCCAGGTGTTTCCTTGTTGGGAAGCACTGGCATTAACTGTATTGTTANTCCAAAGACGGTTGATCAACAGCGTGGCTCCATATCCTGCGACGATATCCTGATAGGTTGCTTCTACTTGATCGAGGACTTTATTATATTCNTCTTCATCGATGCCTAGAGCTTCAGTNCTATCTAGGTGAAGGTCATTNTCAGGCATGAAACCGTGNCAGAGGTTATCTTCGGATNCCAAAGTGTGGTTTTGCTTANAGNTTGGATGGAGTGGAGTTGCTNGGATATTAGCACCCCAGAACACGAATAATGATAAAGATACAACTAACTTTAGATGANATCTCATAGATACNGCCCTCCTTCAAATATGTATTACACTTATATCATAACAAAAATNTTGGGNCGTCTCTTAAANGCAACACTTTANTTTATCTAAAATCTATACAAAANATCTTTATTTNTAGGATGTTCNGNTTCCTAACANAATTGAATGTTTGTGGGTTTTGGCATGATTATGTGACAGTAAAATATGCATTCATACTTCATGACGAAGGTAANAAANGATTTATAATTTTTTAATAGACATCACTTGGTTTTTGAAACTTAAAAAATAGTCTAAAATGNGNACGATATCATTGGTTTGGTTTAAGCGTGAAGCCAAGCTGCAGATTTTGTGATAGAGATTGTATAAAGATAAATATTGATAACTTATTTGAACTAGGGAANTCAGGGATTAGATCATGNCGGCATCTAGCTCTAAAGATGAAACACTGACGGTAGCTATCTTTCCNCTACCAAACATCGTAGCATTTGANGGACAGCAGCACCTTTTACATATTTTTGAACCTCGTTATCGGCAATTGATCGAAGACTGTATCCGTGATGATCGCTTAGTTGGCTTAGCTCTTGCTCAGAAGCAGATATCCAANGTAGATAATAGGGGCAAATCNGCCGATGAGATCTTGAANTCGAATCAAAGTACNTACGNTTTCAATCCAAATTTTGGGGCGGGTGAGGTCAAAATATTAAGAACGTTAGATGACGGAAGGNTTTTGATTGTCGTTAATATTGTGAAGCGTATGCGTTTAATTNAAACAACTCAGTCTTTACCATATTATCTTGGTGAAGTTGAAGTCCAGCCATTAAAATCAAAAGATNAGNAANTAGCTCATCAAATATTTGATAACCTGTTGGATTNTAGTTCTAAGNTTCTGAANGAAAAATTTNACTTATTCCGNGATAAGTTNCCGGATCANATATTAGAGCAGAAAGATTTAAATGCTTTATTGTTAAAAGTGATGGAATGGTTTCGGATTGAAGCTGATTTNCTTCAGNCAATTCTCGAACAAGATTATACGGAACAAAGAGGNCANTTTTTTCTTGAGTGTATGAGACTATACCTCCGGCAGAACAGTGATCCTGNGGNTTCAACAGCTTCGACGAATGAAGTNCCCAAAGTATCTAAAGCTAAGTTGAAACAGAAAGACTCAAAAGATCAAAATGATAATAATGATGATAATGTGATTACGATTGACTTTAAGGGGCCATCATCAGATTCNTGATGACCCCGATTATAATTTGNGGATTCNATTGAGCTNCNGAATTAANCNATTAACCTTGAGGNGTTAGAGTTAGTTCTACTCTCCGGTTTTTAGTTCGGCCGGTTGAGGTCTTGTTGGAAGTTAGTGGCTGACTTTCTCCGAATCCAACGATGTCAATTCGCTTTCTCTGTATCCCTTGACGACGCAGGTAACTCCCAACACTGCTAGCTCTTTGCTCTGAAAGCACTTGATTAGCTTGATTGGAACCTGTGCTGTCAGTATGTCCTGAGATCTCAATATCGGTATCTTTATAGTTTTTTAGTACTTTTGCCACCGCATCCAGAACCTGATGAAAGTCATTTTGAATAGAGGCATTACCCACATTAAAAGTGATATTACCAGGCATGTTGAGGATGATTTTTTTGCCATTTCGGCCGACACTAACACCTGTATTGGCCAAGTCTCTGCGCAGCTGAGCTTCTTGTTTATCCATGTAGTTACCAACCCCTCCGCCTATCAGGCCGCCGAGGAGTGCTCCAGCAATTTGGGCCTTCTGTCTCGTTTTTTTGCTACCTTTAACTTGGTTGCCTAAAATAGCTCCAGTGATCGCTCCTGCAGTAGCTCCTTTGGTCGAGTTAGAGGTCTTTTTATCTCCAGTATAAGGGTCATAAGTCATACAGCCTTGCATCAAAGACAGGCTCAATACAGAGGTAAAGATAAGGGCGATTTTTTTCATATTTACAGGACTCCAAAAGGTTGGTTAGCATAGATGCCAATAAGGCCATCATTAGACCTACCATGCAAATTCTTAGACGAATCTAAGTTTGCGAAATAAGAAAGCTCCATCCGATCGCATGTGCCGAAGTTTAGTCAGCTGTCAGATACTTAGACAGCAAATGAATAGAGAGTTTTCTGAGCTAACGATCTTGGTATGATTGATACCAGTGAAGCGCACTGGAGTAAGATCGGAAGCCAGATTTGGCTGGTCAGTACTGTGAGCGGTTACTTCTTTTCGAGTATCCACCTAGCGCGCTTCGTTCCTTGATTGCTGCGCACGAGGGCATCAGCTCCTCTATCATTTGATTTAGCCTGTAAAAAATCCCCACTGTGTTTGGCTGAAATTTCATAATAGCTGTCACCCAATCCACGTATATGCCATTGAGCAAAACTTTTACTTTTAAGACCGGGGTATGCCGAGACGCTGGTGCCAGAACCACCGCCATAATTGACATTGAGGTAGTGATCGGAATGAAGAGCTCTGATGGTATAATAACCATTATCTAGACGATCAATTTTCCATTGACCATGTTTACGATCAGCAACATCTCGCCAGGTTGATACATTTGTGCCTGGGCGGGTTAGCCCCCATTGGACCTGAAGAAATTCATTATTACCGAAATTCTGGATTGTATACACACCTTCTTCAATGGACTTGCCTGGTATCGTCTTGGGCTTTTTCTTGTCTTCTTGCTTATTCTTTTGGGAGCCGCTCGTAACCTTATCTTTCGGCAGAGAAGATAACTTTTCCTGAATACTCTTCAGTTCTCCAGCAAATAGCTCAAGGGTTTTAGCCTTCGGAAACAGCTTGCCGTATTCATTTTTATGGGCATCAGGTTCCCGCTTCGTCACTTCATAAATCCGATAACATGATGTGGGATGGGTGGCTGATGCCCGATTAGGTATGATGCCGTCACTGATTTCTTTCAGGCATTGACTGAGAGCTTCAGGGCGACTTCTATTAAGTGCGTATTCATGAATCCAGTCATACTCAGTGGGATCAAAACCTGCCCGAATATATATCTCAAAGCCAACTTCGTCGGCTTCCTGCTCTTGCCAATTCTTTAATGCTCCGGGACCGTAGCCCAGTGCTTTTTCGATTTCTATTTGTATATATTTAGACTCTGCGATTGCTTCCTGTAGTGTCTTCTCATCAAGGGCCAATTTTTTCTGACTATAAAGATCGTTCCATGTCTGTTGACTTCCTTTGGGCTTTTTAGTCTCGACTGCTTGCAGTATTTTTTTATTTAGTTGAATGGCATCTTCTGCAATTTGGCAGAACTCGAGTTTTTGAAGAGGGCTGTAGCCGAAAAATAAAGCCTTTATATAAAGAAAGCTTTGACTTATCGAAAGTTGCCTTAGTCCTTGTATAAGCTCTATTTCATCAGGGAATGCTTTGGTCATGAAATCCAATCCAGAAAATAGATTGCCGGTATTTGTGCAGGTAACGCCGATACTTTGTAACCTTTCTTCTTTACTGAATTTTAGGTTACTGATCTCTTCAGGAAGCTTTCCTACATGTGTCATCAAGACATGAGCCATTTCATGGGCCATGATAGCGGCAACCTGAGCATCATTCTTGGCCAGTTCAATAGCTCCTAATTCAAATGTAATTTCCCTCGTCAGCGGGCGGGCAAAGGCATTTAATTTTCCCACTTGATTGGTAGCATCGAAGCAGAGGGAATCAAAATCAAAGGGTGTTAGGGTAAGGTTATCTTCTAATTCGCTTTGATGAGTAGCTTCAACTAAGTGTTGAGCTACCTTGCTGGTGTATTGAATGATGTCATTGCGAACTTCACCCATTTTGTCTTGGTTGTCGTAGTTCTTTTGCTCGCAGCTACCACGGGTGACATCAGAACGGTCACGATGGAGTTTATGCCATTGATGCTTTATTAATGAATCAGAAGAGGAGCCCTGACAGCCGAATAATAGTGGAAAACATAGGACTAAGTTGATTAATTGCCAGCGTGTCATAATTGTTGTTCCTCAGCGGACTATTGACGTAGTTACACTGTAACTACTACCCCAGTTCTAACTGTGAACCCAATACATTCTGAAAAATTTTCCTTTAAAGTGTAAAACGAGCAGTCATAATTAGCAGGCTTGTAGTTTCGTTACTGCTGTTTGGATCAGAGTGTGGCCTAGTCTCATTATCATTCATATTCAAACTTTCATTTTTGTTTTCTCTTGGGACTATGCAATCCAGTGACTCTGGTCTGACTTTATAAATTTTGTCTTGTTTTGATTTCTGTTGTTTCAAGTGTCTTCTTTCAAGTCTCATCTTGCCCTCTTCCTCTGTTGGAAAATAA
>PBRN01000067.1 GCA_002725955.1 Pseudobdellovibrionaceae bacterium | reverse complement strand
GTATACTTAAGGCATAAACAACGATCGGAATTTCTCCCTTGAATCGCCATAGCCTGGGTTTTTTAGTATCATCTGGTAAAATAACTTGTATCCGATCGATCTTGTCCTGAAGTTCATTATAGGCCTCTGACATATCAACTTCACTACGATATTCAACCAAAGCCCTAACACTGCCTGATGCGGATGTCATAGTAAGGCTTTTCAAGTTTCTTAGCGTAGATAAGTAACCCTCGGCTACTTTAGCGACATCTTGTTCATTCTGCTCTGGACTATCTGACAACCCAAACCACGTTAAAGAAATAAAGCGAGCTTCCAATCCAGCTGGTAGCATTTGTAGTGGTATTCGTTCAGCGGCGATACTACCCATAATAAACAACGATAATATACTCATCATTACAGTAACAGGCCGATTATTGAGAGCTAAAAACCACTTCAAAGGTCTTCCCCTCTCTTACCGAAAACAAGAGCAATACTGTGATATAAGACCGGAATAAAGAAAAGGGTAAGCAAGGTCGATGAGATCAACCCTCCGATCACTGTGATCGCCATCGGAGATCTTAATTCAGCTCCCTCACCTAGACCTATAGCCATTGGAATCAAACCCAGAACGGTAGACAATGAAGTCATAAGGATCGGCCGTAGTCGCCTGCGTCCAGCAATTACAATGGCCTGACCTAAATCTGCTACCTCTTTCCTTTGTCTGTTAATCGCATCAACAAGGACAATCCCATTATTGACTACTATACCCGAAAGCATAATCATCCCAATAAAAACCATGATTCCTAGTTTAAGATCAAATAAGAATAGGACAAAAGCTATACCGATACCCGCTAATGGCACAGATCCTAATATGATAAAAGGCTGTAAAAAGCTTTCAAATTGGGAAGCTAACACCACATAAATGAGAAATAGTGCGAGAGCTAAAGTCATCAGCATTTCCCGTTCTGACTCATCTTTTTCAAGATTATCACCTGCAAGCTCAAGGGACACTTGAGATAACAACCCTTTTTCCGTCAGCAAGGCTTCAACTTGACTAATCAATTGTGAATTCACAGTATCCAAATCAGCCTTGCGATCAAGCTGTGCTGAAAAATTAATGGCACGACGCCGATCTACTCTACGAATTTCAGAAGGTCCCTCCACAAGAGCTAGGTCCGCAACACTAATTAAGGGTATGGAACGCCCAGATTTTTGTCCTATATGTAAGTTACCAATATCAGCAACAGAAGCTAATCTGTCATCGCTTTGCCTAACTAAGATATCGTAATCTTGTTCGTCAGCTTTAAGATCAACTTCAGTTTTCCCCTTAATTAAATCCTGAAGAACCGCTGCCAAACCAGTTGCGGAAAGATCGTAGTGAGATAAAAGCTCTTCCCTAGGTTTAACCAAAATCTCCGGAAAACCTTTACTCAATGAGACTTTCTGAGAGTTAAGACCTTCGACTTTTACCTCATTTAACACATGACTCACCTTCGTCAGAGCCGTGAGGTCATTACTAAATATACGTAGCTGGATAGGGTCATCACTTTTAAACCATCCCGGTTTTTTAAAATTCCAAAGAACATCTTGCTCGTTAGCCATATAATCAGCTAATTTTTTTTTCGTTTCTTGAGTCAGTGAAATCTTGTCCAGATTGAAGACAAAGCTAGCCATATGAGGACCTGAACTTGCCTCGCTGCTACTATCACCTTCCTCTGCGCCTACCTTAATAAAGGTATCTTCAAACTGTATGCCGTTTTTCAAACTAGCGATAAAATCTTTTGACCAAGCCTCTGTCTTATCGACAGAGGTACCCACCGGTAGAGCTACATTTAAATGAATTTTACGATCGCTCATTTGTGGTAATAATTCGGTATCAGCTTTCACAAAAAAGATGAAAGCTACGCAGAAACTAGCCAGAACTAATATCAATAACTGTTTTTTTCTCTCGAGAACGGATACCAATATTGATGGATATTCTGTGTTAATTCTATCTAGAATCAATTGAAATCTTTCCTGAATCCATTTAGCTGCATTTTCGCATTTTGACTTAATCTTTGTCCATCTCTGTTTCGTCCATGAAAAGTAGGGCAGCATATGTACTAATTTTTTGGGCTTCATTTCTTGAAAAACNACGGTCCTNGCTGCCAGCATAGGAATTAAAAATACGGCAACTACTAGAGATGAGAGCAANGAAAAAACTACNGCCCAAGCAAAATCAGAAAATATTTGACCNGCTATACCTTGTAAAAAAGTCACTGGGAAAAATACNGCTACAGTGGTCAAAGTCGANGCTACAATAGCTGACAGNACTTCAAGAGTTCCTTGAATCGCNGCTTCAGCTGCTGATGCNCCTTCCTCCTTCCTTCTTACNATACTNTCTAAAACCACAATCGAATTATCGACCATCATACCAACGCCGAGCGCNAGCCCACCCAGTGACATTGTATTTAATGGAACTTCCTGAATATACATAATACCAAGNCACATTACTATGGACACAGGAATAGAAATGCCNACAATCANGGTTGAAGAAACCTTATTTAAAAAAAGCCAAATGACAAATATTGCAAAAAAGCCACCGAATATTGCTGTATTTCTNAGCTCTGCAATAGACTGCGTAACCAATTCTGCCTGGTCCCAAGTTATATGATAATCAGCGATATTAGGAAATTTCTTNGCATANTGCTCTAACTTATTTTTAACCTTTTNAGANACCTGNACGATATTAGCNCCTGATTCACGAAAAATCTCGAGACTAATAGCACTGTTATTATTCAAAGAAACCTTAATAGATTCAGGNGGAGTNTAGTANTCAACTTTCGCNAACTGATTTAACCGAATAGGTGCATCACCCCNATTGCCAACAACCAAATTCCTTAAGTCTTCTAGGTTCGTATATTCATGCACCACTCGNACAAGAAATTCNGTTTCATATTGGACAAATTTCCCTCCTGCAACNTTTACATCTTCCGACCTNATTTTGCTATTAATGTCCTGAGGNCTAATACCTACATCAGCCATCCTCATTTCATCTAGCTCAACTAGAATCTGCCTTTCCGAACCGCCTAGCAGCTTTACATGGGCAACCCCTCCTAGTACGTTAAGAGCAGGTTGAATCATGTCNTCCAGAAAAGACCTCAGAGATTCCACGTCATTATTTTTCACCAAAAAAGCAACTGACAACATCGGCTCTAGCGAAGGATCATAGCGCAGTACCAAAGGTTTACCGACATCATCTTTAAACCTAATCCGATCTACTTTTTCCCTTACGTCTTGCACGGCCCGATCAAGATCGGTATCCCAAGAAAAAGTCAAAACCACATCAGATAATTCCGGCTTTGATAAAGATGTGGTAGTGCGCAGGCCTGAAATCGTGGTCAGNCTTTCTTCCACTAATCTTGATACGTCACTTTCAACTTCTTCNGGCGCAGCACCTNCGTACTCTGTCCTGACCGTTAAAGTCGGCTGGTTGAGCTCGGGCATCAATTCAAGGGGCAAACGAAATGAAGATAATAAACCAAACACTAGAACTGCTAGCCCAATCATCGTCACGGCAATTGGTTTACTAGTGATCAGTTTGAGCATTATTTTTTCCTTTTTTCCACCAAAGGCTGGATATCCTTAGCATTAATCACCCGGACAAATGTTCCNTCTTTCAAGCCCTCAAAGCCTTCNGATATATACATCTGCCCAGCAACAGCCCCATCGATAATTTCAACATAAGATCTATTCGTAAGGCCTGCAACAAAGTTAACTTTTCTCACTTTGTAGGTATGTGGAGGGATCTCTGTTGGTCTAGGAGTCATCTTATTCGATTNCTCAGAATCTTTTTTCTTCCGAAAAAAGGGTTTCTTCTTCTCATCAGCAANTTCATCCCAATCTTTCTGTAAATCAGANAACAACTTATCCGACTCNGAAGAAGAAAGTTTTGTCAGAGTATAGTATATTTTTTTGCGATTTTCCTCNGTGACTACTTTACGAGGAATCTTCACCACCCCCTGTTTTTCTCCCATGAGCAATCCAATCTCNACGAACTGNCCATGACGTATCTTCTGTTCCTTGTTGGGAATCATAATCTTTACTTGAATCGTACCACTTTCCGGAGAGATAATTGGTGAAATTGCNGCGATCTTTCCTGNCAAAGTGGTGGGGTTNGCAGTTCTAACAGTTGTTACCTGCACAGTNCTATCTAGCTTTAAGTCTACNCTTCCATTTTCNGGAATAAAGAGTTCTGCTTCCAGCTGATCCACGGTGACAACAGAAAAGCCATGAGTATTAGCAGTATAAAAATTNAATTGAGTTAAATGATTCTCCGCAACAATACCATCNACAGGTGATCTTAACCAAGTTTTACGGACACCATCNAAAGATCTAAAATGATTATATTTGGCTTCCTCATAGGCTACTTCAGCATTTTCGAGTTCAATGCGAGAAATTAATTTNCCCTTATATAAATTTCTTTTNTGATCTAAATCTCTCTTNGCCTGACTAAGCCTAATTTTTCTCAGCCTAAGTTCAGCCTCTTTCTCCTCATAATCAAGCCGAGCCAAAGGCTGATTTTTTTTAACTGTGTCACCAATCTGCACAAANATATCTTTTACTTTTCCCGGAGCTTCTAAAGGTATNCGAATATAGTTTTTAGANTTAATTGTGGTGTAGCTTTTATAATAACTGGAGATATCACCNAGTTCAAATCTACTGGCAACTACNGGCAAGACTATCGGCGCACGATTTAGCCGGTCTTTNTTCTTACCAAGTGATTGTCCGAACTTCTTNCCTGNACCTTTGTTATCCTTATTGCGATTACAGCCAGAGAAGATCAATGATAAAATTATTAATGNNACCCATCTATTCATCGAACGTTCTCCAATTTCGGCTGCAAAGAGAAACCGGAAACAGATAATGCGTTNGCAGCAGCTCTATACAGACCTAGTCTTGTCGTAAAAAACTTCTTTCTNGCNTCACCAAAATCAATTTCATCTCTTGTCAATTTATCAATATCAAGTCTACCAGCTCTAAACATTTCTTGCGACAACTGATACCTTTCTTTAGATCTNGCCAACAATGTTTTGTCATAGTCATATGCACTTTCATAAGTCTGAACCTCNCCNGACCGCTGACGCAAAGCTAAAGAACTNTCCCNAGTAGTTTGTTGTAAAATNAATTCTGCTTTTTTCTGCTGTACCTGCTGCTTACTAATATTTCTCCATCGCGTAAAACCGTCAAATATAGTCCATGTAAGGGTCAAACTTGCTTCCGCTGACCATGGTTCAAAATCATAANCCTTATCTGAATAGTCGATCGAACCAGTTGCTTCAGCNGTTACTGTNGGAAAGAAATCCCTCCAAGCCTGCGANGTAGACAATTCATACTTCTGAACTTCTAAACGACTTAACATAACATCTGGTGAATTCTTCTTGAGAGANACCATTAAATNNNTAAGATTTGTTTTTTTCCAGTAGCCCCAAAACCATGGAGCAATATCTTTATCTTTTTCAAATGAATCCACATGCTCTTCAAGGATACTCATTTTTATCGATGGTAATAATGTTCTTAATTTCAAAAAAATAAAGCTTACTTCTCTTTTATGACTATCAAGTTGAGATCGAGCGGATGCCATAGCCACCCGAGCATCCAATAGGGAGATATGGTTTATTAATCCAGCTTTGTACTTAGCCTCAGCTTGCTTAAGTAGCTGGGTTCTTGAGCTCAAAACTTTCTCACTCACCCTTTTGCCGTATATGGCCTCTAGGGTATCATACCAATTACCCATGAAGTTTAAGATAAGCCTGTTAGATTCTTTGAGATAAAGAATCTCAGACCTTTGCTCCTCAATTTGACTCAATGAAAGATTTTGCAGCATCTTACCATTCTGATAGATAGGCTGAACAAAACTAAGAGCAAGACTAGGGCTTTCCGTATCAGTAGTGACCTTATTATTAGTTAGAGTGCTGACATATTGCTGTTTTTGTTTAGACTTTGTATAAGTTGCCGCTACCCTGGGGGCCCATTGAGTCCACCCATCCGTAACCGAGTAACCCGCCACCTGCTGATTTAAACGATATCGCTCAAAATCAATCGATTTTGAGATGTACATATCGACAGCCTTCTTTAGAGACTCCGAATGACCTACAGAAGAAAACAAAATTAAACCAACATACAAATAAATGATATTCATTCGTTTTTATCCCAGAAAAGGATCTCATTACAAGATTACGAGATTACAAGGCAAATTTATCAAGATCCACATGAGCTTAAGCTAAAATCGAAAAACAAAAAATAGAAATCCAAGCGCCCCCAGCCACATGTAAATTGACGCACCAAAAGAGCCTTTATCAAGGGTTAATGAGAATCTATACACGAGCGGAGGAAAAACTTCCTGAGGCCTATACTCCTTGCGCCCCAAGAAAGGTTTCATAAACACTCACAAAATGAGATGGCCTCTCCATCTGAACGGAGTGACCCATATCAGAAAAGACATGAGCCTGTGAATTCGGTATCAGTGTGCACATTTCATGAGCCCATTTATGAGGAAACAAAGTATCGTTATCACCCCATAAAATTAATGTAGGGACGCCGATCTTTGGCAGTTCTTCATTCAAACTCAACCCTTTAACTCGATCGTCTCTAAGAGAGGTTACCCCAGACAAAGTCGTGGCGATCATGTATTCGTGCCACTCACCCCTACTAATAAAATCATGAGTAATATGATCTTTAATAAACGGCGGTATAAAAGGGCGTTTTTTACAAAAAACCCTATCCATAAAAGATTCAAATTCCTGAGCAGAGTTAACTTTAAAAATATTACGCCCTGATACCAATTCCTGATAGACGGAATCATCATCAACGCCAACAAACCCTGCTGGATCAATCACTGTCAAGGTTTTCACTTTATCGGGATTCAACAAAGTCAACTGCAAGGCAATACCACCACCAAGAGAATTACCGGCCAAATGAAATTCATCTAATTCGATCGACTCCAAAAATTCGCTGAGCCACTTACCGTATGCCGGCAAGTCGTATACAGCATCAACTGGCTTAAAGCTTTGCCCGAAGCCCGGTAAATCAGGAATGACCAGGTTATAATTCTTAGCCAAGAGCCTTGCTGCATCGAAGAAATTATCCTTATTATCACCGAAACCATGTAGAAAAAGAACCGTTTCTGGGCAATGGTTATCAACATGAAGCCATGAAACATAACCATCAGATATTTTAGTGCTTTTTTCCTCAGCCCCTAGGATTTTTCTCCGGGTTTTAACCGCCGAATCAAACAAAATCTTGCCGAATTTTCTTCGGGAATCTGGAGGAATTTTTTCGTAGCAACGTCTAATTATCGCAAGCCCGTTTGACATACACACCTCACATGTTTCTTGTGTAGTAAACATAATTTATTTTAGAACCAAACTGAAGTTCAAAAAGACCGAACACAGCAAGTTTTGCTGTATTTATGGGCCATTACGACAACAAAATCCATTCACAAATCATTGACTACCAAACTCGTTTGTATAAAAAAAAAACAAATGATCTGATAACCAACTAATATCAAAGAACTATAATCATTGTAAAAAAAAAATTGAACATTAGATCACCAACAGCCGACGGACTTGTTGAATCCACTACGGATTCAACATGAGTCTTTGAGTAAAAGAGGAATCAAGTCATGAAAATGAAGTTTTGTATCATATTTTGCTGCGTTTTGGGCATATCTACACCTATAAACCTAACACTGCTAGCAGATGATGAATTTGCTGATTTCGACAACTTTATAGACGACGACGAACAAGAGGACGAATTCGCAGACTTCGATGATGAAAATGATGAAGATGACGAAGAAAAATACAGTGACAATGACTGGTTTGATCAGGGCACTCAAGCCAAAAAAAGTAGAATAAAGCCCCAGCTGGACAAAATAAAAAAGAAAAATCGGTATAAAAAACGAAAAAAAAACCGTTTCATCAGGTATAAGCGTAAAGACCGCAAGGCTGTCAATGTCGGTAACTTGAAGGTACTATTTGTAAACAGTAAAACCGCTAAGATATACCACCGACCACAATTATCTAGCCCCTTAAATGAAGTTATTGAAAGAGGAGACGCTGTTCTTGGTATTACTAAGGGCAGATGGACACGTATTCCAAGAAGAGGGTGGATACAACGGTCTAAATTATCCCCTCAGCCGGTGGGGCGTTATCGAACATCTAGCAGATAAGGCTTATCAATCTAAGAATATAGCATTTTGGTTCAAATGAAGCTAAAATCGAGTCAAATAAGAAACGAAAAGGAGCGTAGAGTGACTCGATTCTCATTGTTTTGTGCCATAACCCTATTAAATATTAATTGCAGTGGGGTTGTAGACGGTGATAATGGCTCACCTAATGGACTTCCTATTTCACTAACCCGGCACTTCGGCAAAGTAGTCTCTGAATACTACGAAACTGATCTTTATATTTCTGAAAGAGAGTGTCTGAGTGGGCAATGTCCTGATAAGTATTCAACTAACGGTTTCAGTTACCTCACAATCTGCGATGAATGCAAAAATGCCAGGATAAATAATAACAGACTAGAGTTCCTAAAATGGAGATCCATCGCATCCAGTCGCACCATCTCAGGTTGTTCATTAAGTTATCAAAATGGAAAAATTGAAGATGCGATGATCTTAGAAAANACAAAGACCANAGTNATGGTCAACACAAATCAAGTAGCAACTATAACATCTCAAGGNTCTAACGANCTTTGCGAATCATGGACGATGAATGCTNTNATCAATAAAAATTTGGTCTTTACTACTGCTGAAAACCAAAAACCTATCGTNAGTATTAACACCTCCAAGAATANATTCAATGTTGCTAAATCAATAAGCAGTGATGATTTGAAGAATGATANTATATCNAAATTAAACCTAAGCNCACCTGTAAATATAACATGCACCGANCCAGAAGGNNGGNTNGCTAGACCGACGGTTACATTNGTAAAAAANGATGGTGAGGATATAGCGCCCAACCTATGGGATCTATCCTGGAAAGGAGAATCNAGAGGAGATATAACCACCACCAAGNCTGAAGCTAATTTGGGAGCTCAGGTTACCTGGATCNAACCAAATNAAAATANCTGGCAATTTTTTGGNGTTGAGGCCGGTTCATGGACTNTCAGAGCAAGCTGCTTCATCAAAGAAAGCTTACANGAACTCTCNATAGACACNGAAGAAATTACTTTAACGGTGACGGANTCTCTANAGGAATAACTGCGGGGTTNGTGAANGTGTTCTCNGCCCCGATNGCATGATGCANCATTCTCAGGTATAGNGTCATGCCGTCTTCTGCACCAATCAANAGGTCNTGATATTCACTTTCGGACAACTTAATANTATTAAGAACTTCTAAAATNTGATCACCNTGAGGTAATTCNTCATGNAAATGAATAGCCACAAATTTNGTATTNCGNGGTGANAAAAAATCAGTTNCCANCATTAANNCCTTAACCAGCTGAGTAGACTTTCCAGAAATNTTTTCNAGGACAGCACAAGCTCCNAACCTCTGAAAGGGTGATTTATGNACCACTATATCAAAGTGGGCCCACCATAATTTGATATCAATAGTTACAGATTTTGGCTCAAGCCCTAAATTCTTTAAATCCCTGTAGGCTATTTCATAGTGGCTTTCTTCTTCAAGTGCGAAGTTAACTAAGAAATCCCTAAGAATCTTTCGTCCTGCTAAACTAAAATGACTAGCGACGGTATAAAAATGTTTNTGAACTCCNCGGTTCAGATGATACTGCATTGATAAATATCCCTGATANTGCTCTANNGACAAACCATTTTTCTGCTCATTAATTGTATTCATTAAAACATGAAAATGATTTTGAGATTTTTCAATGATTCTCAAGAGGTCTTTCATAGTGCTAACCTATTCTCCAAGGAGACCTGATAATAGACCTCCATTTCTTCATAAGATTCTCGTAAAGATCCAATCCGNAGTGCACCACCATATTCTGCTGATACAATATTATCTAATTCNANCCAATTCTTCNTAATCGATGNATTCATNGAATCCAAAAGTGATCCNTCAATTAAGAATTCACTATCTGCAGTATCACATATTTCTTTCAAAAAGTGTGAATAATTTACNGCTCTGCCTATACATTGAAATTCAGCNCGATCTTNACTACCTACNTATCCNACCATAACATCTCCATGNGCTAANCCCATACTCAANCTTACTTCAGGCATACCTGCTNCNCGAAATTCTTCATTTACATANATTAATTCATGNAAAATAGTACATGCTGCNCCGATTGATGCATCTTCNTCNGCTGAAGTCCCCGGNACTGTNCCCCATGTGACTAAGGCATCACTACCTTTGAAATAAGCNACCATCCCACCATANTCTATNATTACTTTATTAATCATTGCGAATACTCGGTTGACCACTGATAANACTAACTCAGACCTATCTTCTTGATAAAAGCTCTTAAANTCTCTGATACCNATAGANANGCTGCATACNTTCATNTTTNTNGCATTGCCATANGATCCTCGNCTAGTCAGNTCTTCATGAATNCATANTGGAACAAATCTCTGCATGGCTGCTCTGATGGCNTGTTCTTTATTGAATTTATCATGCTTATCNAAAGCGATACCAAGGTGCACAGCCACCTGTGANAGAATCTCTAAGTCGGNNTTATTCATCTTNGCACCACCAGTATCTTTTTCACTAATAAGGACACCCCAAACCTCTTCCTGACCTTTAATGGGNACCATACAAAANCCTTTNGAACCTAATTCNGTAATNAATTTAACNGAATCTTCNTTTAGCTGAAACATATGATCATCAATNTCAGGAATNAGTACTGGCTTGTTATGATGAAANACCGATGATAAGACCAAATTATTTTCCCTCTNTTTACTAATATCNACTTCAAATTCCCANAGNTTCTCGCAATTTTGGGAACCCANAGATATCGCCGCTGTTTTCAAAACATTACGATNNTCATCNTTTANCATNACNAACGCTCGNTCGAANTTTAGCTTAGACTTAATTTCTGANAAACTCGTACGCAGTATCTCAGGNAAACTTTCTCCTTGCTGCAATAGATACGAAATATCAGANATAATTTTTAACTCTCTAAAGTTTTTTTCTTGCAACCTCTTAGANGCATGAAGGTCTTTATACTTTTCCATTGTTTCATCTTGGAAACGCTCAAATTGCCATCTCATATCTTTTTGTTCAATNNTAGACCGAAANANATTGAGTATACAAAAAATGGTTAAAATCATCATNGCCATNATTAAACCNACTAATTGNGANTCAAATGGNGTAAAGTAGTTCTCCCAAGTTTGCCANCTCCCCAGAAATAANCCGGTAATAATTGCTATNANCATAGTATAGAGNTTAGCATTGAATTTTTGCGACCAAGTTAACTCCCACTTACAATTNTCATCTCCACGATANGCACATGAGANTTTNTTNATCTTACCAGGTTTNCCTGTGATCAAGTTAATAATCTCAAGTAAACAAGCCTCCCAGTTATCACAAGANTCCGAATGTTTNGGTAGNCGAGCACCCGGCACTACATCNAGAGCTATCGCAGCNTTATTATTNCCNAGATTTTCAAATTCATANAGTCTGGTTCGATTAAAACGACGAGCCAGCTTCGCNACTGANTTAACCGCNACAGACACAGAAGCCAGATGCTTAAAAACATAATAGTTAAATCCNANCATATCNCGCTGAAAGGATCTAATCCCNGCTCGCCTTGATAAGTCTTTTACATCACCATAGTGACNAAATTTNTCCAAGAAATGNTCTAGAAACTCTATACTNANCCAATTAGAGGAAATTTTGAANTAGCTTCNAGGCATCTGTAAATCACCAAGGATTCTCTTAACCATCTTTTCGCCAATTAATTGCTCGGCCTCAAGAATATACGGTAACATAATAGAAGCAGCGATATGCTGCTTAGTCCAGTCTAAATCAACATGGGTACCAGAACCTCTTTCTACCTCAGGAAAACTGCGTTTACTTTTAGATATCATTGTGCGTAAATGATCATACTTATCAAAGATCTTTATAGCATAAATCATGAATTTCTTTTTTAGGGCATATTGCCAATTTGATTTTTCTTCTAACAAACCACAATCGGAGAAATGCTCAATATTTCTTCTAAAAATCAAATCTTTAGCCAGTGGATCGATATTTCTTCCATCCGTATAAATTTTCGGTTTCACCGTTAAAATAGTAAGAAAACGCCCTTTAACATTTGGATGTTCAAAACGCACGCCCGTATCCACAATACCCAATCTTAAGTACAATTTCTTAAGATTATCTGTTGCGCACAATGCTACATCCGGATAATCATTAACGACGCAAATAGAATGTATCTTCTGATATAAACCAATTAAAATATCAGAGCGATGAGCCTCTGGTGTAATAGCCAATCTATTAACTTCAAGGAAATGTTTATTTCTAATATTAGGAATCGTTTCGATCGCAGATGCTTCCTTTATCCAGCTGCTGTGGCCCATAGATGAGATTCTAAGTTCAGCTGTACAAAGCATACGGGAACCTAAATACCCTACTATAATAATGCCCTCGTTATCTAATCCAGGACCTTGATCTTGCCACCTAGCTTGAGAACTCAGTCTATTCTTGGAAATATTTGCAATATGCCTTAGCTTCAAAACTTCGTCGTAATCGACCTGGCTGTTAACAGTACGAAAACTGATACCCTTCTTCAGTTTCTTCTCTGAGCCAAAAGAAGAAAATAAGTCTTTCAGAGCCTCTT
>PBRN01000066.1 GCA_002725955.1 Pseudobdellovibrionaceae bacterium | reverse complement strand
GGTTTTATTGGCGATCATGACTGGATCAGGTTTATTGGGGTCTAGTCCAAGATCTCTTAAGGCTTTGTGAAAGATTTCATTATCTTTATCGATGGCCTGCTTAAATTCCTCTGGCTTTTTATAAATCTGCGCAATTTTATCCAGTGATAGTTGATCAAATAGCCCAAGGTTAGCACTACCTGGCTGCACTTGATCTTGCTTTTGTAGATAGCCGCTATGATGACAAGACATACATGAAATACCATTAACGATAGTTTTTAAGTACTGACTTGGGCCATTGTTCTGACTAACAACAGTCAACGGTCCCTTATCTATGGCATTACCTACTCCATCAGAAAGGTAAAAACCCATAAGGCCGTTGGGTAGTTCAAAAATGACTTCGCCACCATCATGATTAAATGCCTCTTGATCGAAACCCACTCCTACTGGTCCTAGAGGGAAATTGAAGATATTTTGTTCTTGCTCCGTTGTATCCGCAAAATCGTAACTGACCCACCAGGCTTTACCATCACCGGTTGTGTGTCTCTCAATAACTCTATTCTGACTTGATACCCCAGAATTAGTAAAACCTGATCTAATCACTTGGGCATTTTGGATATTAGTTAGTGAATCAAATCCGAGTTGATTCTCCAGCTGAAATTGGTTTGCAGGCATGTTCATGAGCTCGTTGTATAGGATAGGTAAGGTGGACGTCGCTACAAACCAATCCATTCTTATCAGATATTTAATTGATTCAGTGGAAAGTTGATTGCTCGTCTGAGCTTCTAGCAATGGAGAATCGACATTAGGATTAGCTACGATACTAAATGGATAAAATTCTGTCATAACTCGATCAAATCGTACTCGATCCATACTTATGTCATTGAGGTTGAGCGCAAAAACCAGACCTTTGGAGTCTATAACCGTTGGTTTTACCAAATTCTGATTCCCGGAGAGACTATTTATTGTTTTAAGAAATGCTGATTTCAGGTTACTTTTGGCAATATAGTCAAGTCCGCTGTTATACCTTTGATGGAGAGTGAAGTAGCGCATAAATGGTCTGTTCTCCACTGCGACAGATTCCAAATGGGTTTTGATCTGGGTCTCTATTAGATTGTCTTGTATCGGTTCAAAAATTTGCCCTCCTTTTAATCCGCCTATCCACTCCTCTAATGCGGTTAATTCCTCTGCTTCAAGAGAGCCACCTGGGGGCATATTACCCCCCGGACTTGATCTAGTATAAACCAGTGACTGACTCGGTTGTCCTGGGACAACATAGCTTCCTGATTTAATCATGCCGATGTAATTGTTCGCAATGTTAAACCCCCCTTCTCCAACATCGGAATTGTGGCAGGAAGCACAGCGCTTTGATAAAATGCCCAAAGCTTTTGCTCTGGTGTCAGTTTCTAAATTTGATATCCAGTCTTTTACCTCCTTAACTTCATCCTCAGTAAAGGGATTGTTTGGTGGCATTTTTCCAGATGCAATAGATAAATATACTGGTGATAGTTCAGGACTTCCGGGAATCAGGTAGTCTGACACCTTGAGCTTCTCCATATCAGCCATCAAGCCAAAACCACCACTTGGACTTTCTCCCTGATGACAGCTTGCGCATCTTTCTTTAAATAGAACAAACTCTTTTTTCTCCCCCTCTGCATCTGCCGGAGGAGATGGAGGAATTTTTAAGGAACCTCGACGATCACTTTTACTCTGCGGTTCGCATCCAACAAGTATAATAGTCAATGTAAATAGCAAATATTTAAAAACTATCATGTGAATTTAATCCCTTGTGCCTAGTCTTTGGCGTTTTATAGGGGGATTAGTCGTAAGATTAAGGTAAGAATATTCAAAAATCTCCCCCAAAGTTATTTTTGAATATTTTTTTAGTGTTTTATGAGTGTCGACTTACTTAGTTTCTAATAGTATCCATTTCTTGTGTTTCCCTTTTTTTCTTTCAAAGTATCTGCAATCTTGTCATGCTTAGATTCTATTTCAGGTGTCATGTTATACCTTTATATGACAATGCAAATTGTAAGCCAGGAATAACAAAGTTAGAGACTTTTTGGGGGAGTTCATTTTTAGCAGGCTTTGGTGTGAAAAAATTTCAACAGAGGGTCGTTTAGTGGCTGGTTATTTGGTGTTTTTATTCGGGTGTTCGTAACACTGTTCGGCTAATTATTTTTCACATGATATTGAGTTACTCAGGAGNNTTTTTTAATTGTGAAAAAAAATCNATATTTAACATTATTAGATTAGACNTGNTNGGCTTTAGTAGCAGCATTCCTCNCTGGAAACCNTAATGATTCCAGNGCTAAGTACGATTAATTNCCTCTTTTGAGGTGTTATGACAACTGTCGACTTTTCTGACACCTACTATTGTCTTAGATAAAAGATAGTTGTAGCTAGCATCTCAATAACTATAATCATACTGTATNATCATCGGACAGACTTTCTATAGGTAAGTTATAGTACAAGATAATGATTTGATTGTTCCATTCACATTTAGAGCGCNGTAGTNAATGCCAGNGCCATTTTTTTTCGATCATACAAGATTTGTAGTCTAGAATCTTAATGTTTTNATGAGGANAAAAGTTCCCTGATNTACAAAATTTACTTNTTGACTGCGGGATCTTCATCTACCCCAATGTATTGCACATGCCCGGAAACCTNTTGANNCNGCGATAACTCATAACCGAATTGCTGAGNACCAACCAAATGGGTTAAATTGAAGTTACAAATGCCGGCGAAGCCCCTAGCATTTTCTATCTTACAACCTTATCCCCGGCAAATGGCTTATCCAGGATCGCTGGAGTTAGATCACTGGGGTCAGGGACAATACACTTATTGATAAAGTCAAAATGAAAAATGTGTCATACCACTCGGCTGAGTNGCTCTCTGTTTTGCGGTGGTGATAATACTCGATTGATGGGCTTACTTTTAGTCTGCCCCATACATTAAACTCTCGTCTTCCGCTGAGCCTGAAACATCGGTGTTGGGCTGATACCAAGCGGCAAAACGATCATCAGACTCAAACCGAAATCCGGCGCCAGTAATATTAAGACGAGCTTCATACGGCGCATTTGCCTGAGTCCCTGTCCTNGTAAGAGTAACTGTGGTTTCTGAGCCATCCACAGGATCAATGATTCTGATCTCTGCCGGATGGGTTGAAGCAAAAGCAACCCATTCAGCTTCAACATTTAGAGCATATCTTTTTCTCATCATGGATACTGGTATNAAAGGNGCNGAAGAATAGCCNTCAGAATCAGCATAGCTGTTAGCAACAATAAAGTCNTTACCGGTAATNCGCAAAGCTGAGCAGGAGTANAGCTTACTCAAACCGCGNGGATTTAGAGTAACAGTAACTCCTGCAGTTAAGGTTCCTGTGATCACATCGGTACTAGAAGAATGGACTGCCTCATAATCATTTGCATTAGATACAGAAGTAAGTCNGGCAGAAGATGATGGGAATCCGATGATGTCNTTTGACATNGGTAAGATCGGTTTTGGNTCAACNACTTTATTGGTGTTTGAGCCGCTGGCGTAGGTGTAGGCTATCATGAGTCCAGTACTAGTCATTCGGAAACTAGATAGCCCTGTGATAGAAAATATGTGATTAGTGCCTTTAGTAACACTNGCTTGNTCCAGTAAGGTCTCNCCTTGATANATTTCAACATCAATATCNTCAAAGGCGTGGATGATTACCANNTTGGGTGATTCTCTGGTGGTATTAAAAATAAANTCTGAACCNGCCCAGTCTGGGGTTGTCCAAACAATATTGGCTTTNTAATCNGGAGATGNGCCTGCCACACCCAACCGNCCAGCTACAAAGATAGGCTTGTCGGCAATCAAAATATCATTTTGTGCGCTNGTAAAGTTGTAGGTTTCTCCTTTATTAANAACCGCAANTGGGGTCTCATCANCGTTCAAGGTTATGGTGGTATTATCCTCCANAGCNACCACTTGACTTTCAGTNGCNCCACCTAGATTCATNGCNTTGAAAACACCGGACTNAAAGAAAGAATCATCGATAAGNGTGGTTGCNACCAGCTCATTTGAATAANCAGAATAGGCNCCGTTGAAAGCACGAATTCTGAATGTATAAGCGGTAGAATGAGTTAGGTNAGAGATGGTTGCATTNGTGTCAGCATAAACTTGATTTCCNAAACTTATCCATTCGCTAGCNGTGTTCTCTTTGTATTCAATGGTGTATCCCACAATCGCAGAACCATTGTCATTTGGGGCTGTCCATGAAACTTCAATTTCATCNGTTCTCAGGGCGGCAGTCGATAGGTTATTGATGGCATCTGGAGCTACCGCTGTTGGTGAGTTNACGCTTATCACAACTAGTGTTTCGATNGAGTCACCTTCGGAGCTTGCCTGAATCTTGATGGTNCAGATCCCCAAATCATCACTAGATGGGGTTCCTTGTAAAGCACCGCTGACCGNGTCAACTCCGGGGGCGACGGTCCAATTGCCATCATCGCAGGTCATTTCATCAGCCNTTATCGAGTAATTAACTACTGTATCGTTAGCATCTGTAGCAGTGACTGAACCAGAGATAATTGTATCTATATCTACATTTACGGTTTCATCTATAGTTTGAAGCCAGTTAGGTGCATAGGTTGGTGGTGGCGGTTCTTCTGGTGGTGGTGTTGGCTTTGCCGATGTGTCACCGCCAGCATTTAGGATGGGGGAATCGACGGGTTCTGCAGCTGGTGGAGGAGGATTCTCTTTGTCATCGCTGCCTTTCTTGCTGCAACCATAGCTGCCGATGATGGTGGCCACCAGATAAAATAATATTAGACATTTGCTAGCTTTGCTAGGCATGAGCCCTCCCGCAGATTTGCGTACACTTCTGTATGATAAATATCACTAAACTTTACGGGATATTTTTTCAAAACTTTAAATAATTATTCATTTTTTGCCAAAAACTTATAGATTGGGCATAAATATAAATGAAGGGTATAAAAAATCAATAAAAACAGATTTTTATATTTTCGTCGATACTTGTCATGACATAAATTTGACTGCTTTTTGCTTCGGAATAGGGGAATTTCTTTCCTCAAATAGAGGCGTGAACCCAAAAATGGGCACTTAGGTCTTTCGCAATCAATTTATAAGGATGATTTATCCTGAAATTGGACCATTTATAGGAAGGTTTGCTGCGTATGTTTCAGCTGTTCTGAGCAGAAATCTGTCCTCAAAGACTAAAGCAATTTGCGTAATAGGTGGTCACAGCAGGCCAGTCGGAAAAGATGCCCGTTACCCCCAGGTCCTGTGATAATACATGTAAAAGTTCATACATGTCCCCATCGCGGCTTATTGCTTTATCTATGGTCTGATAATAAAAACCTCCTCCTTTTGCAAGTGGACCAGACCTTTCGAGTGTCCATGTTATAAGGTTTAATCCTGCTTTCTTAGCTGTTTTTCCATATAGCGAAGGAATGATCTTTTTGCCGGAATCAAGTTGGACCAACATCCATAAAGGGGGAGCTAGGTAATTGATGTTGTTCTTACGTAGCTCTGCCATACTTGGCTGCCAGCTGTCAGGTTGCGTGATATCAAAGTTTGGGTTTTCGTATCGGCCATCCAGATACACGGCTTGATTTCCGAAAGCGGGTTCCTTTGCGATCCAATACAATACATCATTCAGGTTAAATGATTGGGGCCATACTTTATTAGACTGTACCTTGGCTATTTTGTATTCTTTGATAAGGAGCTGGGCATAATCTTGCTGGGAGAAACCATCGAATGGCATCTTGACCATTGGTGCCTTTAATTCGGGAGTCATCTGCACTTTAAGTTTTTTGAATAGTTCAATACTTTCCTGGTGGCTGAGCAGTGTGCCGCAGCTGGCGTAGAGGTCTGTGCGAAAGTCGGCAGTTCCTCCGAGGTATTCTGTTACTGTGCCTGCTTTTGGATTAAAGGCATCCATCTTGCCACAGAGTGTTTTAAATTCAGCGAGAGTAATGTCACTGGTACAGCATTGAGCAGAAGCTGATTTATTGTTAGATCTGTTATATGGCTTGAATGGTTGCCGACATTTTTTTGCCAGTTCAGGTTTTTCTAGAATATTAGTGGTGGTGTGAAGATCACATTGGGAATGCCTGCAGACTAATTGCTTATCTTTAGTAAATGTGACATCACACTCAATGATGCCTGCGCCCATCCGCGCTGCTGCTGCGTATGATTCTTTGGTGTGCTCAGGAAATTGGAGTGGCGCCCCCCTGTGACCAATCGAAAATACGTTGGGTTCTATTTTAAGGTTCTGACAAGATTCAAGCTTGTCTTTAAGTGGGCCCGGTCTCATTGAATCAATCAGATAAAATGGCCTTGGGCCAAGATGAACCTGATAGCCAGAAGTTACTGCCAGAAGTTTAGCTGATATTAGTAATGATAAAGTAAAGTATATGATACGCATAATATTCTCCATAATATCTATACAGCTTAACCTAATACCTAAAAATTAGTCCTAACTTTCTTTGCAAAATGGAACGTTCCAAGCCCTACATCTTAGTTTTAGACTAGAGGAAGGGGATCGGTAAATATGATTTTGCAAAATTCTTTGGTATGAAGTGGCATTGATTTCGTTCCTAAGAGGCGATGGGGTGGCTTCTTGCTTCTAGAAATCGTCTTTGGAACGGACCTGAGATTTCATTGAAATCTAAAACCGTAAATAGGTCCATGCAGCCAAAACTTCGACCCCAAACGGGCCCTCCGTAGACTCCTACTCCGGCTCTAAGATATTCTAGTAGTAGGCTGGGAATTTTTTCTAAATCTTGTTTCTTTGTATTTCCTAAAGAAAATAGTGCGTCATAGTCGATAATGCGATGGTTTGAGGTTGGAGTGATTTTGAAACGAGCTGATAGCGCCGGTTCGTTTTTCAGGTATTGATACACTTCTAAAAGACTGTCAAGGTCAGTTTTCTGCTGACTGCAGCCAGTACGCAGTGACACAATCGATACCTTGCGCAGCAAAGGCTAGCTTCGGTTTTGGTGATGTTAACAGCTGCCTAATTTTAAAGAATGAAGAGGCTTTCTCAAAAAAGCCGTAAACGATAGTGAGAATATGGCTGGCATGTGTTCCGAATTGATCGAACTAAAGGTTTCTAATCTCGGTCATAAGGTTAGCAGCCTCCCCTTGCTATTCCCTGCTGCAACCGCAGATCCTTGTGAGGCCGCCCAGCCCAGTGTACCTTCCTTGTGCTGTCGGCGGTGCATTACTAATCCATCCTCCGTTAAGATTGCCGGAGGCTCTATCAAAGAAACCACAGCCAGAAGGAGATCCTTCGGTGCCCAATCTTATTTTCTTTTGGGCAAAGGGAGCATTTAATCGCTGTAGTACTTCAGCGCACTTTTCAGTTTTGTTAATGGCGGCTGTTTCTTTTTGAAGGTATGTGCCTCTGTTCTCACATGTGTTGACGCAGCTATCTCCTCTTTTGCTGGGGACCCAGCATATCTTATCTTCGCAAATCTCTATTTTTTTACCATTGTTAGGTTGTTCCTCTGGCTCTGATGGTGAGTTAGGAGGTGGACTCTGTGGGTAATTTTTTAGGTTCTTTTTCAGAAAATATTGCACGCTGGTCGAATGAAGATTCACATGACTGTTAAGGTTTACATCCTTTTTTTCGATTCCTTGACCAGATGCTACCCCGATAATGCAGTCTTCCTTATCCACTAGCAGCATAGGCCCTCCTGAATCTCCAGACCCAAGGCCTGCTAGCCACCCGTCTCTAAGCTTGTTACCAGTATATCCAGCACTGTGGAGGTAGCCATTTTGGATCACCTCGATAAAGTTGAAGCCAACCCTTTTTTTGTTAGACCCTGAACCATCGCATCTATATCTGCCATTACTGTCTTTGACCGGTCTTCCGCTTCTAGTCATTTCATATTCATTGCAACCGAAGCCAACCATTTTGATATCTGCTTTGGTCTGTGGTTTTTGTAGGCAGATTTTTTGGGTTTCGATGGAGGCTTTTCTGCTTAGGTAGATGATTGCGACATCATAAGGGGAAACACCATAACGAGTGTATTCTGGATGGATAACTACTTTTTTCGAGTTGATGTATCTTCCTTCGATGAGGGTTCGGACACTTCTCTTGCTGATCCGCCCGTTACTGCCGGGGTAAGTGACACAGTGAGCTGCTGTGAGGATGACGTCCTCAGCAATTAATGTTCCCGTGCATCCGCTATCTAGCCAAACTACAGCAGGATAGTCGTTGGTTGGTTTGCCATTGGTCACGTTGATTTGACTGTCGACGTTGTTGTTGTTATCGCCACAGCTATTGATGATTGACATGCTCAGTATGGTTAATGCCAGACCAAACTTTGGTGACCCTAAGTATCGCTTTTTCGTTGCAAATTTTTTCACCGCAAGCCTCTCTGTTTGAATCCAGTTTGCATGGTTAGTTGAACTAATCTTTAGAGAAAAGATCTGTTAAATACAAACCTAATTTGTAGCAATGGAGAGTCTTAATCAGATGTTAACAGCATCTATTGAAAAAATTTGTAAACTTGGTCTTTGAAAAGGGGAATATGGGAAACGCAGCTGTCTAAGTTGGAATTGTGTATTTCATTCTTTTGTTTTTGGTGATTGATCTGCATTGGGTTGGTCTCAGGTTTAAAAAGCTTGAGGACACTCGTTTCGCCGACGAGGGCCCTCCCGTTAAGACAGCTAAGTTGTCGTTGCTATTTAGCTGCCCTAATGCCTGCTCTTTTAAGAATATACTAGCTAACCTCCTATTTAATCAGCTAAAAGTACAAGTCTACGAGCTTAAAAACACTTAGTCGTAATTGATAATGATTATTAATATCATGATAGATTTTTCGCAGTCAAGATTAATCCTGAGTTTACTCTATGGCTGGCAGGGAGATTCTGTGTGTCGTTATGGCTTTTGGTGCTGATTAAAAACGATCATGGTGACGTTATTTGCCGATAAAATCATTAAATGGGCTGTTTTCTTCAATAAACTAAAAATCATTAATTTTTTGCAGGATCTTAGTTTTTTTTGGCTCTAGTCGTTGGCTAGTCCAGCTGCTACAATTTTTTAGCCTAATTTTTAAGCTGTCTGGTCTTTAAATGACGATAGTTTGAGCATTCGTAAAGCTCAAGTGTATCCGGATCCAATTACAGTTTGAATTCATAGATGAGGAGCATGGCCTAGCATTTTCTATGCAGCGGTTTGCTGATTTTTTGGGAAGTACGGTATTTTGATCAGGTCACCTATGTTTTTTCGCTTTATTTTACATCACAGTCGGGACCTTAGGTGGTGATCATTCTTGTTGAAGTTGATTCACTTGCCTAGTGTGAGGGGAAGCGGCTTAAGCCGCTTTATTTGCTAATCCATCTTCCGGTATATCGATCGCATAATAGAATCTGAGAAATTCACCGTCTTTATCTTTTGGTTCAATAGAGATATCGGACCCAACTTCGCGCATGAAGTTTCTCACTGCATCCATGCCGATACCCCTGCCCGAAACATCGTTAGCAGCATCTTTGGTGCTTAATCCGCTGTTAAAAATTAACTCAGCATCTTCTTTGTCATTGCTGCTTACTTTTAGTCCTTGGCTATTAGCTTTATTGCGGATAATCTGAAGATTCAAACCTTTGCCATCATCTTCGATACCGATTCGCCCTTGGTCATCGATGAAAAATCTAATGGTACCCTCTTTAGGTTTATCACGTTTTTCCCTCTCTGCTGCAGACTCTAGACCATGGTCGATTGAATTTCGGAATAAATGAACAAGAGATTTTGATAGTGCGTTATGAAAAGCTGGTTGCAACAAAGTACCTGCTGGGATTTCCATTCTAAACTTGCAACCTGATTTTCCTAAATCCTGTGCCAACTGATTCACTGATTGTTCCATACTAAGAATCAGGCGGTTGATATCATTTTCATCCAGATCAGCACCCGCATTTATCTGGCTTTGGATATTAAATAATGGTTCTACTGCCCTTTTATAGTCATCTAGACTCTGATTGACGGTAGCAATATACTCTGCTAGTTTGCTGAATTCCTCACTATCAAGATGGTCTTTATTACTTACGATTTCCTCAGCATGATGCACATGATCGGTGAAATCGATATATTTTTCAAAACGAGCAGCTCCTTTGATGGTATGAAATTCCACATATACTTGCTTTATGGCTTCTTTATCCATTTTTTGTTCAGATTCACACCTTGCCATGACATCTGCGACCTTCGCTAGCATCTGTGTTGTAGAAACCTCAAAGGTTTTAAAACGGTCTGGACCAGATTTTAAAACTTCACCTAAATAGCGAAGATCTCTTTTGCCGGTTTCAGCTTCCTGACGGAGCTGGAGAGTCTCAGTCATATCCCGTAAATTAAGTAGAATTTTCTCAACACAATCATCTGTATCTAATACTGGTGACCAGTCAAGATCGATATATTTGACGTGACCATCAATATCAACCTTGATATCTCTTAGAAAACAATCAGAGTTAACTTCAAAAAACATTTCATCTTCGCCAATTGTATATTCAATGGCAGTAATTATCTTTTGTTTTTTGTCAGGACCAATATCAGACTTATCCAGGATTAATTTATGAAATTCTACTCCCGCTATTTCTTTTTCCTGAAGAATATTTTCTAGGTAGGGAGAGTATTGCTCACCTACCTTTAAGTCGGCATCGATTACACAGATGCCTGAATGAAGACTGTCAAAAACCGCAGTTAATTCGGTTGATTTTTGAGTGATCACCGTCATAGATACCCGCAAAGCTTTCTCAGCCTTGTTATTGATCACATAAAAATAAAGTACTATGGCATTTGCTGATATCACAGCGGCGATAGCCACACTGGGTTCGAGGATGGCAAACTCCCCTGTTAAATTGCCTGCTAGATAGTCGACTATTTTTAGGCCTAAAATTGCTGCGACAGACTGTAAACAACTAACAATAAGATAACCAACCTCTTTGGGGATGAAAATCATAAAAGGGATAATCGCAGTACAAAAGAAATAATACCAGATCCCTGACTCTGAACCTATGCCATAGCTTGCGATTAAGACTGCTACATTAATAGCTATCGGTATTAGCATCCGAGAAAGGATATTGAAACCGGCGTGGTTCAAGAACGGATTAATCGTATACACAATCGTTGGGATTATAGCAGCTATGGTGGGTACCAATTGTTCAGTGTAGGCAAAGAATGCCAGAAGAGGAAGGGTATTAGCCAGCCCTAGTAGGCTGATGACATTACAGACCTTGATTCTGTGTCTGAGGTCTGTCTCAGTATTATTTTTGATACCGATTGATAGAAACCAGTTCAACTTATCTAATAATATAGTCATGAACCCTCCTTCAGAAATCTTCTTACGCAAGTAGAGCTGGATGGCAGCACTCACCCTCGTGTCGCTAATGAGTAATCGTCCGCATAGTCATAGTTCTTAAGAAAAAAAATGTTACTAATTGTCATTTTGGTTTAAATATTCAATATTAATAGATGATTACAGGATTTGGTTTTGTTCTTTTGGTCTTAATTGAAAAAGTGGTCTTGAATATAATAGATCTAACTGTTTTTGCTCTCATTGTGTGATGCTTCTTAGTGGAACGAGCTATCACTATTGGTGGGTGAGATCACTGAGTTTATGTTTAAATCAAAAAATTGTGCGAATTATTATGAAATGCTAATGAGCATTGAAAATA
The DNA here is from genome assembly GCA_002725955.1 of Pseudobdellovibrionaceae bacterium. Classification (GTDB taxonomy): domain Bacteria; phylum Bdellovibrionota_B; class Oligoflexia; order Oligoflexales; family Oligoflexaceae. Next base: position 13,378 of record PBRN01000066.1, on the reverse strand, counting down.
ATCGATCTTCTATTCTTCTAAAATATATGATGGTAATCTAGGATATTACCAAATTCTGGACCTGATTTTAAAGAATTTTCCTTAACAAAAATAATGACGCGCCGATAATTTCAGTAGCTGCAAGCTGTTATAGGTTTTGGGTAGCTAGAGCTTGTAATCACTTATGAGGCAACTGGTATGGCAAGAGTTTTAGTAGTTGAAGATAATGAAGACCAACGAGTTCAGATAGTGGAAGGATTACGTGATGCTGGTCACGAGGTTTTTGAAGCCGAAGATGGTCAAGTCGGCTACGATTTGGCAATGAAAACAGACAATATTGATTTGATTTTTGCAGATCAAGTCATGCCTAATAAAACTGGACTCGAAATGGTGGAGGAGCTGCGAGCGCAGCCTAAGTATCAGGATGTCATTGTCCTGTTTTATACAACTCAATCTAAAAGATCGCTTAAACAACAAGGAAAAATCCTTGGAGTCACTCGTTGGTTGGTAAAACCATCACCCGTATCTGTGGTTATAAAAACCGTTCAACTGTTAGTCGATCAGCGTGATCAAGCGAAAAAGGCTAGCTAATCTATATTATTGGTTAGCCTCTCTCCCTTAGTAAGGACGCTTTGATGGCAGCGGTAGATCCCTTTAGTAGATTTTTTTTCGGCTTAATAGCTTTATTGAAAGCAGTCTGTGCTACTCTTTTTTTGTTTATCTCTATCATTTTGATCAATCTCATGCAGCTTATGAGCCTGGTGTTAATTTTGCCCGCACCAAAAATATTTCGCAGGATCAATCGTTCTTTTGCCAATAGCTGGTGGGGGAGTATTGTTTTCTTGCAAGAAAAAGTTTGGAATATTGATTTTATCTTTTCCGGTGATGATGTGCCTATGAAAGAAAATGTATTAGTCATTTCTAATCATCAATCGATTGCTGATATTCCCATTCTATTAAGTTTAGCTTGGCGAAAAGGTCGTTTAGGAGATCTCAAATGGTTCGCTAAAAATCAGGTTAAGTATGTGCCCGGCATAGGTTGGGGAATGCAATTTCTAAACAGTATTTTTGTTAAGCGTAACTGGATGCAAGACAAAGAGAATATTAACCAAACTTTTGCTCATCTTACTCAAAACCGGGTACCTGTTTGGATTATTAGTTTTGCGGAGGGGACCCGATTAACGACTGCTAAGCTTACCAGTAGCCAGGATTTTGCCAAAGCCCGTGGGCTGCCAATCCCATATCACACCCTGGTACCAAGGACCAAGGGGGTGATTGCAACTGTTGCGGGCATGCGGGATAGCCTAGATGCGGTTTATGATGTCACAGTTGGATACCCGGATGGTGTGGCTTCGATTTGGGAGTATGCTAAAGGCACAGCAGTAAGGATTAATATTCATGTTTCAAGATATGAAATGGATGCTGTCCCCAAGGCTGATGATGATCTGGATCAGTGGATTAGAAGTCGATTTGAAGAAAAAGATAAATTATTATCTAACTTTAAAAAGGAAAAAACATTTCCAGGCGAAGTCTTAGTAGCGCCGTGGAAGATGCGCTATTAATCCATATTTTCCCGACTCATTTTTCCCGACTCATTTTTCCCGACTCATTTTTCCCGACTCATTTTTCCCGCCATGGTGGCTTCAATATATGTAAACGAATAATTTGATAATCAATTGGGTAATATCTTGCATTCATGTCCGATCCTAGACAGAATGGGGCTGATTTCTTCTTGGCAAAAATTGATGCCGGTTCGCAGGTGCATGTGACAATAAATGTTATCTTAGCCCTTAAGTTAAACGAGCTGTTGTCTTTTATTTGTGGAAATGTCGATGGGGATAAGGTTCTTTGACCCAATCACCATTTAGTTGTTGGAGGTTAATCGGAGTCATGACGAACGAGAATGTTAAAGCCGCAAAACCACTTTTGAATAATCAGAGTGCGCTGACCGTATCAGCATGTGGTAAGACTATTTTGGTAGGTGAACATGCCGTACTTTACGGTGCCAAAGCGATTTCCTTGCCGGTGTCAAGTGCGAGGTTGCAGCTAGACTTTCGTCTTCGTGATGATTTTTGCAAAAGCCCCAAAATTACTATCGGCGATTCTTCTGAAGGAGCTCAATCCAGTGTCCGCCCAGTCCTGATGAGAGCCTGTGAACTGCTGGGAGTATCGGCTAGAGGTCTTGATGTTGTAGGAAGAAGCAGGCTGCCTTTAGGAGCAGGTTTTGGTTCTTCGGCGGCACTCTGTGTTGCTATTTTAAGAGGACTGTCAAAGCTTAAGGGCTTGAAATTGACGGACTCGGATATTGCTAAGTTAGCGAATAGGTTGGAAGAGCGTTTTCATGGTAAACCTTCCGGAGTGGATACCGCTACAATTTCTTATGAGACTTGCATTCAATTTGTCATGGGGCATGAACCGAAAGTGCTGCAAACCAAGTCAGGAGTGAATTGGCCTTTTGTTCTGATTGACAGCGGCGTCAAGTCGTCAACTAAGGTTATGATTCAAGCGGCCAGGCCATACTTTCAGGGTGGTTTAGGGGCAAAGCGGGTGGCCATGTTCGATAGATTAGCTGGCGAAGTCGAGTCCGGACTTTCGACTGGTGCCTATAGGCGCGTCGCTTCTGCAATGAATGAGGCTTCTCTGGGTTTGTCTGAAGCTGGAGTTGTGACGGATATGCTGCAAAGCATGATTCATACCTTGCGTGAATTTGGTTGTCTTGGGGCTAAGATTACTGGTGCAGGCGGTGGTGGTGCTATACTTGCATTACTGGACCCGTCATCCCAAAAGCAGCAGTATCAAGCTATTATCGATGCCTATGGTGTTGGCTCAGTGTTTGATGTCGGGTTTCATTCCTAAAAATCTCCTACCTTAAAATTTGTCTGTTGTAGGGTTATTTAGTTGGGTTTCGCTATATTGTCTAAGCACCAACCCGATGATTCTGAAATCAAAGCATTGAATTATCTGGGGCGGGTTCCCGAGGAAATTCATTCTGGATGCCTGCTTTGCAGCGCTTTAACGACATAAAAAATCTCGCCACCGCTAGTCCCGATCATATTCCCCGGATCTCAATGATTTACGTCCGAGCCTGCTATGGGGGGAGGCTGGAGCGTCCTCATGCACAGTCACTTTTAGAGGCAGTGCATGAGCATACTGCTGAAGGTATATTCCAAATTCTCCAGAGTGTTCGGGACGTAAAAGTCTTGGTAACACTTGTGGAGGATTGGTTTAAGGCTAGCCTCGATTCCTTGACGATAGAATGTTCGGGACGGGAAGTTCTGGGGCACAGAGAAAAAATACTCAAGGTATTCGAAGGGATTAGAGATGGCTATTTCAAAGGGTTCGACAGCAGCAGTCATCGGTAGTGGTGTTGGAGGGCTGGCAGCTGCTATTCGGTTGCAGGCCCAGGGAATTCAGACGACTTTATTTGAAAAGATGGAACGTCCAGGGGGGCGTGGTCATTCTTTTGAACTAGATGGCTTTCGTTTTGATGCAGGACCTACGGTGATAACGGCCCCAGGTTGTATTGAAGACTTATATACCCTTTGTGGTAAACGGATGGAAGACTATGTCAAAATCCGTAGTCTTACTCCTTTTTATCGGCTGCGATGGGAAGATGGTGGTGTTTTTGACTATGATGCTGACCCTAAAAGCTTAAAGCAACAGATGGATGATTTTGGGCCTGGGGAATGGGAAGGTTATCAGCGTTTCCTGGCCTATGCTGAAGAAGTTTACGAACAAGGTTATGTCGACCTTAGCCATGTATCCTTTTCATCCTTTTGGAGTATGATGAAAGTGGCGCCGGATCTTTTAAGGCTGCGGGCGACCACACCAATTTATCAAACCGTCTCCAAGTTTGTTAGATCTGAAAGATTGCGGCAGATACTTAGCTTTAATACTTTGCTGATTGGTGGCAACCCTTTTGATGTATCTTCTATATATTCATTGATTCATCCACTGGAAAAGAAGTTTGGTGTTCACTCTGCAGAGGGGGGCATGGGTTCCTTGGTAGATGGTCTTTGGCGTTTATACCAAGATATCGGTGGTAAGGTGCGGCTGGGGGCAGAAGTTGACAGGATCAACGTCGAAGGTGGTGCCGTGAGTGGACTGGCTCTTGCGAATGGCGAAACCTATAAGGTAAATACTGTTGTTAGCAATTGCGATATGATTGAAACCTACGGAAGATTATTAAAGCACCTGCCTGATGCTAAACGCTTGGCTAATCGTTGGGGAAAAAAGCACTTCAGTATGTCGCTCTTTGTGTACTATTTTGGTACGGATAAAATGTTTCCGGGTTTGAGCCATCACAATATTCTGTTTGGGCACAGGTATCGGGAGCTGTTGAAAGATATTTTTCATCGGGGTGTCATTCCGGATGACTTCTCCCTCTATCTTTATGCACCAAGCGTGAATGATCCGACTATGGCACCGGAGGGGGGTGGTTCCTTTTATGTGCTTTCTCCCGTCGCTCATATGGGTAAGAACAATGTGGATTGGGATCAGTTTGGACCTGTTTATCGTGATAAAATCATTAATTACCTAGAAAAGCACTATATGCCAGGTTTGCGGTCTTCCATCAAGGTAGACAAAATGTTTACTCCCAAGGATTTCGAGTCTAGCTATAATAGTCATTTAGGTTCAGCTTTTTCGTTGGAGCCTCGATTAACTCAGTCGGCATATTTTCGACTGCAAAACCGTGATAAGGATTTTGAAGGGCTTTATTTTGTAGGGGCAAGCACGCATCCCGGCGCAGGGTTGCCTGGTGTTATTGACTCCGCCAAAGCAACAACAGATCTAATTGTTGCCCCCGAGGGGCAAAGCCGACCTTTTTGGAAGGATTCTCTAACGCAAGCGCCTGTATTAACCTGAATTTAAGGGGGGATGGTGAAATAATCATCCCAGCCAATAGTGGCGATTATTATGTAAAAATTTCGACAATTTGTGAAAGGGTTATGGTAAATCTTGTTCAGAAAATATAAGCTGGGGCGCTTTGAGATGTTAAATGTTGTGGGAGTATTAGATGGCAAATAGAGAAACACCCACGTTTCCCGCCGAAGTCATACAATATGTATCCTCTATCAGGAGCTTTGAGTTAGCTGATTGGGTACCTTACACCTGCTGGATAGGTTCTTTATTCTTTCTATTGGGTGGTGTTACTTCATTATTTACTTTTGGTTATATAAATGGTGTTGAGTGGCCACCTTATTTATTTTGGATTCCCTTCGGCACAGGCATGTTTGCTATAAGCCTAGCTTTTGATGATATTGGTCATCGTACGGTATATAAAGAAGAACTTGCCTTAGGTGAGGGCTATGTTCATCAAATGATTAGTGCCACTGCAGTCCTCAGTGTTATTTGCCTTTGTCTTTGTTACGACAATGGTGATGCCTTTGGTATACCGGCTGGGGTGTTAATCGTAATGTCATTCTTTTACAGCATGGTTGATGAAGGCTTTCATTGGCGTCGGTATAGGCTGGATGGGATTGATAGAGTTGAAATGTGGGCTCACTTTTTTGCGATTTTAGGTCATGTTTTAATGATCGTTACTTGGTGGTATTGGTACTCCGAAGGTTACCCTGGTGTGAAGGAAACTCTTCAATATATCCCTCGCTTCTAATCTCTGAACCAAGAAAAGCCTCACTCTTTCATTTATTCTTTAAGAGTGAGGCTTATTGATGTTTCTAAACTCAATATAAGTTTCTACCAATCTGAGACAGATCGCAGTGACGAATATCTAGTGCTTTAGTTTTAACTACTATTATCTGGAAAACATGTTGTTCAGAGACTTATGCAAGTCAAAGTTCTTAACTTGCAGATAATACTTTGAACTACATATCAGCCTTGTCACCTTCAATTTTTCTTGTTTTTGCATGCTGACCTTTTTTATCGATAGCTTGATCATTCATTTGATTTAAAGTAGCGCTGCGGTATTGAGCGTATTCACTTCTCGAAAGTTTGCCGTCGGCATTAAGATCTGCGATGTCAAAATCAGAGACGAGTTCATTGTCTTTCACTTCAGAGATTGTGATGTAGCCATCTTTATCCAGATCTAATTGGGTAAAGGTAACGACACGAGCTAAACCTGTTTGAGCCGCTGCAAATAAAAACATAGTAATTAATAATTTCATGTTACAAACCTTTCTTAATTTTTTACGACCCCTTCAGGGTATTTCATGAGCATAAAACATCAACTCTGAAACTGGTTCATAACCGTGACTATTTGCCGACAGTTATCTGATCGTCTCTGTTTTTTAAAAGTAAATAAAGTAAGAAATCCTTCTTAGAGAAATCTAATAAATTCGCTAAATCTATTCTTTGGCGACTTCCAGCTTTATTGTTTCAATATAAAAAACTGTCTTAATTTATGGACACCCTGAGATGTGTTTTCTGGGAATTTATTCTCAAGTTTTTTAGGCAGATTATAACAAGCGGATTGGGTATACGAATAACGATGTCGAATTAACTTTAATAGGTTTGAAACAATTTAAACAATATTCAAAATTGGTAGCAGATTCGATTCTTGAACAATGAGCAGTTGAGACAAGATACCTGGTACTAAACTGCTCAAAAAATTGATGGGCAGCATGATCATGCAATCGTGTTTAAAATGTGTTGTCGCATGTATTCGATGATTTTTTTCTGCTCTGGTTCATGAAACATAGTGTGATATAGGCCATCAAAAACTTTAAACTTTTTATTTGAAGAGGAAACTTTATCAAAATATTTTCTGGCATATTCTAAACTGCAGCAGCGATCGGTATCGCCAAACATGATCAGGAGGTTTGAATTTACCTTCGCAGCATTTTCCATCACATTCGCGGCAGCATCATTAATCGACAGGCTGAGATAGAGGCGCATATCACCGATTAGGTTAAGTGGATCTTCGGTGTAATCCTTTTGTGCCCTAGGGTCCTTGGACATATCCTGTACTTTTACTGCTTTGACAACGGGGAGATGGGGAAAGTATTTTGCTAATCTTGTTCCTATTGTTAGTTGCATTTTTTCTACCAAGTTAAGATCTTTACCAAGGTATGGAGAAGTCAGCACCACTCCCCCTTTATCTCCTATATAATCTTCGTTTTGTAGAATAAAGTTGGCGGTGACACAGCCACCAAAAGATTGACCCCATATAAACAAAGGTACATCGGCTTTTATTTCCTTGCGGGCATGATCGATTACCAGCTTGAGGTCATCCACAAACTCTTGAAAGGATTTACAGGTTGCCCGTCGTCCTTCTACTTCATCGCTCCGGCCATGAGCTTGATGATCGTATGAGATGCCGGCGATACCATCTTCGGCGAGATTGATTAAAACATGGTTGTATCGTGAGCTATGTTCCTGGACTCCGTGAACAAAGATGACGATAGCTTTGACTTCATTTTTGGGTAAAAATCGCTGATAAAATAGTTTCAATCCACGCTCATTTTGCAGCATTTCGTTTTGGTAGTAATCAGTGCATGGTGGAATGTTTGTGTCTATATTTACCTTACTAAGGGCCATATGAGTTCACCTATTTTTGGGNGTNTTGATATTNNGACNGGGGTTTCAAANCAGATGGACCGGCCCCTGATCGTTATCATATTAACATCTTTGAGTTATAATATCATATAGGAAAGACTTGAAANGATGATGNAAGGGTTGGAGATGAAGCTNTTCATATGGGTAATGTTCTGNTGCGTGCTNTGTTCGTGCACAACCATATCNCATAAGGTTTATCTGAAACANGATAAAAGGCCTGATTCTGTAATGGGTAATTATGTGTTCATTCCAGGTGAAAACCAAATTAANCTCATTCNGTATAAAATTTATCAAATGGATCTATTTTGTAAGTTAGATCNCAGCGCACCTTGGGAGCTGTGTGATGTACGCCAGTTCGTGAAAGATCGAGTTCGAGGAGTTGACTATTATCTGGATCGGGAAGATGGCTACCANTATTTTTATGATAGGAGTTATAGCTCTCCCAATCGATACAGTAGAAGCAATCATTTTGAACAAATAGATTCATATGTTGATTCCAGGACATTTGGTATTGATGATGTCTTGGAAAGAAAAATGTTTATGGAAATTGATGCTAGCTGTATCAACTATAANAANTTGGATAATNCCGATAAAAACTATACCAATTATNCCCAACTGAGAAAAACTATCTTTNACCAAAAGAAGCAATATGAAGTNATTTATTATACTAGTTTTAATAGTCGTCAGCTCGTTCAGCCGAAGGACGTTTGGACCAAACAGAAGACCGATAAGTCAGCTNTNTGGCAAAAAGTAGATTGCGATAAAAATGAAAAGTCCTTTGTNAGATCTTACTACAANGATTCAAGAATNAGATATAAGAATGGTTATCAGAAGATTAAACAAAGTTTCTTTCCCGGAACTTATAGGNTGTCTTTTGAAGACTATAAAAAANCTTTGGAANCTAAAAAGTCTAGATTGTTATGGCAGCGTGATATCAGNCGCAATCCATCAACGGATACCTTGNTATATGATTTTGACTGGCAAAAATCATTAACNTTAAATGAAGCTAAGGCNCATCAAAAATGGTTTCGTCATATCCATGATAATTATTCGAAACAAAGTATCCGGGCTGTCGAGTTGGCTTTTCCTNTTGAATTTGGCGGGNNTTATCGCAATTTTGAAGTTGCCGGTTTAAAAACAAAGTTGCATCAAGCTANGGTGCCGATGAATAGTNTAAACGAAAACCATTTTTATGGATTATATAGCTTTTTTCCATATCGCCGTAGCTCCAAGTGGAGCTACTATTATGTTATGAATCATCACNTNCCGTANTTTGAACACACCAATCANCAATACCTAGATTATTTAAAATCGAGAAAGTTAGCAAAAAGCTGNTTGTGGGATTTTGCTTTGAGTGATTCCAGTTTTCGCTATGGTCATCGGGAGTATGCCGGTGGCATGTACTCCATTTATGGTGATCGATGCCNTGAGAAATTTAAGAGAAATAAGCCGGTNCCCCTGAAGCGATTGAGCATGCAGAAGTTNGCNGATCGNCTAGCTTCTCGGATGATTATAGACAAGTACACCCTGCCAGATGCTTTGCAAAGCTATATTAGCAAGCAGTACTCCCAAGGGAATCGNTGTAACAAGGTTAGGCAGATGTGTCTGGATACGATCTCTGTNCCTTTGACTATGTTATATCAGGCCAGTCGCCAGTGTCCTGCNCTTGATGATGACTTTATCTTTAGCAAGTGTAATGCTGTGCTGGTCGACCANAAGAAAGTTCGTATGTNGACAAATATTGGGCCAGGCAAGGTTTTTAAATAAAAACCTTGTTATTAGTTCCTCACAAGTCGTTCATATTCCGGAATAAAAAAAATNGGAGAAAAAAATTGCCATCTAGGCAACTAATCAATCCTCGCCATCATAAGGATCATNGANACAAANTCGATCCCGCTNGGAATTAATCTTTATAAAACATTGTATTTCTCCTCATTTCTGTTAGTATCCACGCTGTTTTGACGTGAATACTTTTATGGATGACCTATGTCGATTTTGAATGCCTTGAACCCTCTAAGAGGGCAGTCCAGCCATCAGGTGAAGAATGACCTACTTTCCGGATTAACNGTTTCATTGGCTCTTGTGCCNGAAGCTGTAGCTTTTTCTTTCGTAGCTGGTGTTGAGCCACTGGTNGGGCTATATGCTGCTTTTATGGTAGGGTTGNTGACTTCATTGCTCGGTAGACCGGGGATGATTTCTGGTGCTACCGGAGCGATGGCTATTGTNATGGTNAGNCTCGTAGCNAACCATGGCGTTCAATATTTGTTCATGGCGGTTGTCCTGACAGGAATATTGCAGATTGCGGCTGGTGCNCTGAAACTNGGGAAATTTATCAGAATCGTACCGCATCCTGTGATGCTGGGCTTTGTTAACGGNNTGGCGATNGTTATATTTCTGGCACAGCTNAATCAATTCAAAGTACCNGCAGCCGATGGAGCCCTNACTTGGATGAGNGGTGTGCCTCTATATATCATGTTNGCTTTGGTGGGNNTGACCATGGCTATCATCTATTACCTNCCACGNTTGACNAGAGCANTNCCTTCTTCTTTGGCNGCAATTGTGTTGGTCAGTTTNATNACGATTTATTTAGGNNTGGATGCCAGAACNGTGGGNGATATNGCNTCTATNTCGGGGGGGCTGCCNGCNTTTAGTATTCCAGATACGCCCATGACATGGGAAACTTTTCAAATTATTCTCCCTTACTCCCTNATTCTTGCTGCAGTTGGCTTGATCGAATCCCTNCTTACTCTGAGTGTCATTGATGAAATGACGCAGACCAGAGGCAAGGCCAATCGTGAATGCGTGGCCCAGGGTATTGCCAACCTGACTACAGGCTTTTTCGGNGGTATGGGTGGTTGTGCCATGATTGGCCAGAGTATGATCAATATCACTTCAGGTGGCCGNGGTGCTCTGTCTGGANTGACTGCTGCNCTGAGTTTGCTGGCGTTTATTCTGTTTGGCTCNGGCTTAATTGAAATGATACCGCTNGCNGCACTCACTGGNGTGATGTTTATGGTGGTTATNGGGACCTTTGAGTGGTCNAGTTTCCGTATCCTGGCNAAAATTCCTAAAGCTGATGCTTTTGTNTTAATCTTGGTTTCTGGAGTTACCGTGTTTACTGACCTGGCTGTTGCGGTGATCGTTGGAGTGATTGTCTCTGCATTAGCCTTTGCCTGGAAGCATGCCCAGCATCTTAAGGTTAAAATCGAACACAGTGAAAACAATAAGCATTATCACCTTCAGGGTTCCTTATTTTTNGGNTCAACCACAGAGTTTTTAGATATATTCGATATTTCGAATGACCCAGAAACTGTAGTGGTTGATTTTAGCTTTTCAAGAGNATGCGATCATTCGGGTATAGAGGCNATTGATACCCTCGCTGGTCGCTACCAAAAGATTGGAAAAAAGCTGCAGATTCAAAACCTCAGTGGAGATTGCAGAAAGCTTTTGACCCGAGGAGCCAGTGATCTTGCGGGATTTCAGGTGTTAGACCCTATATGATCAGCCTGAGNNTCAGNTATATGAAGTAGAGNCTTNTCNTGNTCTACTTCATATTTGATATGGCCTGAGTGCNNAATGATTCAGCGAATAAGCTATGAGGATTTTAATGATGCGGTCTCGTAGCTTCTGCCTTTCCATTGAAAATCTTTATTGCGCAGNTTATCCCATACTGCCAGCATACTCACGATCGAGTGAAGTAGCAGAGAAAAAGGAAAAAGGAATACTCCCATTGGCTGGTAAGCTCCCAAAGCCCCTTGGCGTATAAAGCAGACCCTTAGAGTGATGAGTGTCAAACCGATGGCTATCCAGCCCTGAATCCCTTCCTTAAACCACTGGCCGCCTCCTAAAAAAGCAGCGTAAAATGAAACTACATCCAATAATGGTGCTACCGGAAAAGCCTCCATTCCTAGTCTAAAGTTGCGACGCCANCCTTCGATAAATTCCTGCAGCGANCCATACATCGCTACTTTAAATAGACCGAANCCAGGGAAGATTTGGTAGGCAAGGCCATCTCTAACNGANGCNTTAGCGAGGGCTAAATCTTCGGCCAGGATCATTTTCACCCGTTCATGCTGTCCCAGCTTTTGATANGCGCTAGTGCTGAANAGTANGTATTGACCAATAGCGAACAATCTTTTTTCTTGAGGCTTGGCAAAAGGNGCTGTTCCTCCCAGCAGCATTAGCTGGAATGGGCCGACGATTTTATCCCAGAGTTGGAGACATCGATGATAAGGTAAAGCCGACATCACATCTAATTTTTGATCGAGAAAATAAGAGACTGCCTTTTTTAGGCTGTTGATCGGGTGAATGGTGTCAGCATCAGTGAAAAGGAGCAGATCGCCTTTGGCTTTGCTGGCTCCCTGTTGGCAGGCCCATTGTTTGCCAGCCCAGCCCTCTGGTCTGGCAGCGCCCGTAATGACATGGAAATGTCGGTCAGCGTTGTCATCGGTTTGTCCCCAAGCTTGTTTGGCTATGGCTGCCGTCTGATCGGTGCTGTTATCATCAACTAGGATCACTTCATAACGGCTATAATCTAAGTCTTTTAAACTTTTAAGCAAGGGACCGATATTATCTTCTTCGTTGCGGGCCGGGATGATGATAGAGACCAGAGGCCAAGCGGCTGGTGGTGATTTAGTGGATGTGGTCATGGGGGTTAATCGGCGCCACAATGTGAACGATCCATAGAAACCCAAAGTCATAAAAATCAAATCCATCGCCGAAAATAACATGGTATTACCTCAATTTTTTGCAGTTGTTTTAGGAATAGTGTTTGCCACCCACCTTATTGATCTTTTTGGCTTGAGGGTGGTTCACCAGACTATTTACCTTCCAAGTTGATAGTGACGATATTGGTTGATCATGATCGATCCGGAACCATTTTTTAGTCGCCACGGGATAGTTTTCAAAGTCAGCAAGAAAGCTTTTCCCACTAAGACCAGTTTGCGGGGCAAAGGTATCCACGTTCTTTGATCCCAAGCCTTTGCGCCCCGTCGTACCACTTCATGGCCAATTTCAGCATAGATATAGCGGGCGGAGGCCACCGCAAAAGCGCAGCGGAAATTAAGGTATCTCAGGCCTTTTTCACCTTCCCGATACAACGGGTTGGCTCTATCGATAAGCTTCTTAGCTACTTTTGCGATCAACTCAGGTCTTTGATGTTCGAGAAAATCATCTTTTGTTAGGCCAAACTCATCCCACCATTCCCTGGGCACATAAATACGGCCGTTTTCTCCATCTTCTTTAATATCTCGCGCAATATTGGTGAGCTGCATCCCTCGGCCCAAGGCATCCGCATGCGCCAAAGCCTCGTGATCGGTAATCCCAAGCACATGACAGCTCATCAGGCCGACGACGCCGGCTACCCGATAACAGTATAGGTCAAGGTCAGCGTAAGTATGATACGTATAACCCTCGGCGTCCATTTTCATCCCTTCTAGTAATTCAGAAGGATAAATCGATGGTAACTGATAAGACTGATTTAACAGAGCCATCCCCTTAAAGGCGAGGGTGCTGCCGGCTATTTTTTTCAGCGCCAGAGGTTGGGGCTTTTGCTCAAACGCTCCCACCGTATCTTGGCGGAGCAGGGTAAGCCTTTTTTCTAAATCAAGGTCCTCAAGCCCTGACACATCCTGGTCAATCACATCGTCTGAAAACCGACACCAGGCATATAGAAAGTAAATGGCAACCCGTGCTTTTTCCTTCAACAGTTGACAGGCCAAGAAAAAACTCAAAGAGCCCTTTTTCATTGTTAGCCTGGCTTCTTCAACCACATGTGCAGAAAGTACAGTGAACGACATCAGTGAACACTCCCAGCGGTAAGTTCAGCTCCTGGTGCTGGAAATTGCGAAGGTATCACTGCCCGATCAAAATCCGGTTGCTGCAG
>PBRN01000065.1 GCA_002725955.1 Pseudobdellovibrionaceae bacterium | reverse complement strand
TATTTGTTGGAGTCGGGGTATTGGTGGGTGTATTTGTTGGAGATGCCGTTTTCCCTATATCTGATAGTTTGAAACTCGTAGCAGGCGGCCAAATGCGGTATTTAATTTTCTCAGGAGATTTCTCTGGGCAAACAAATATACCTTCACTGCACCTTGGTGCCCGACTAAGGATCTAGATCCTCATTTACAGTTAGATTCCTAGCAAGACTAACTATGCTAGGGAGTCTAACTCTAAAGAATAGAACACCACATTTACTTCAATGATCTAGAGGAAATACCTGCCATTTCGAACCTTTTCACACTGTTGTTCAGCACAAGTAATCATGATTAATAAAGCAAAAAANATAAAAAGTAAAAANCCTTGCCGTTGANTCTCAACTTCGNATTCTATTAGGTTAAAAAAATGTCACAATACAATACATNTGCCATCCTGCTAGGCATTCCATAACAATATCCACAGTGTTAAATTCCTGAGATNATATTCCATATATAAAGGTATNCAAATTGCTTTTGGTTCACTGTCAAAACTGAATCACACACCAAGGAAGCACCAATGCATCGCAAATTTNTTCAAATAGTGGGCNACTCCAAACTTATAAAAACAGTCCTATTATTNGTCACTGCTTTAACNCTTAATGGATGTAAGATACAGGGTTCCAAAGTATCGTTTGACTGGGAAANCGACCTNGAAAGNTCTCCAGAACCAGAAGATGTTTCATTACCCCCTGCNCCCTCAGCATCAGCAGAATCCCTCGACGGCTCTGCCCANTGCACCAGTGGCCAAGAATGCTTCAGCCTTCTGATCAATATTCCCAGCCGCACTCTGATAGCTGATCATGGTATGGCTATCCTCGCTATGGCCCGAGATTCAGAAAATATGGCCACCAATNTAAAAAATGCCTGTCGCAAAGGAATACAAAACTTTGTNGACCAATACCGTAATGATCGTTTTCATCCTGTAAGCCAGAAAGTGGCGAATAAACTAGAANAANTNGGCAATGAAAACACCCGATGNNTTTTCAATTTTTTTGATGAGGAAAAAAATGCAGGTGCGGAAGCTTTTATNANCAACAAAGGCGATCAGGAATTNGGCCTGAGCATTCGCCTCACACGCCTAGGNTTCATGAACACAACTCTAGGGGCCACAGCAGATATTCTTAGTTTTTCTCGTGATTCATCTTCCATTTCAGTAGACTATCGAGATGCATTAGTATTTGGAAGAGNCANNCAAATCCTGAGAAATAATTCNGGAGCTGCGGAACTAGATCAATTGAGTTTCACCAAAAATATGGAAAATCAGTTTCAATTTAANCTTGATTTCAAAACCCTAAAAGANNGAATTGCNAAGATNGACCTGACNAAAGTATCTATACCGTCGGTAAAAGCTTTTATNGATCAAGCTCAAAATGCATTAACAGGTATGTCTGGGGATGCCCTAGCTATGGCCTCTATGGGAATTTCTGTTGCCAGAGACCTATGCAAAGACAATAAGTGCACCATCGAAAATACNAGCANTGAAAACCANCTGGAAGTTGCACTAGACACACCAGTACCCACAGAGGTGAATGAACAATTGAGGTTAGCCATGGTACGCCTCATTGAAGGCAGCCTCAGAGATTCAATCGAAAAAGGNTATCGAATGCAATTTCAAAGTCAATGGGACCTTTAANTTAACAGNAAACNANAAAATAGAGACCAACTCATCGGAGATCGTTACATGAAAAATATCCGTACAGCACTATTGCTGACAACCGCATCAATCATTCCTGGATGCAAAATGACCGATTCATTTACCAAGGATACGGTTCCCCATAACATCAATGATGTCGTGGCAAACCTTGGCAATTCTTATAATTCACTCTCTCANTCATTAAATACGAGCGCCACNTGCGTTACCGGTACTGAAGTCNCTGTTACCCCCTCCCGAAGCGAAACTTCGATGGAAGTGAACCAATCTACAGAAACNATNATGAAGGAATTTTCTGGAGAAGTAGAAGGGACTCCTCGTTTATCGTTTTTGAACTTAAATACTCAAGGTGGATTTTTCCGATCCCTNAGCCAATCAGATCATANCCTNGCTATGATTTTCTCNACNACAATCAACAAGGGCGGNAAGAAACTGGANGCTCCGAAACTNAANCCAGAGTTCGCAGCTATGAGNGACATTCAAGTCTTGCAAGACTGTGGTGACTCNTATGTNGCTCAGATCAATGAAGGNGGNCGCATCACTATTTCTGCNACNTTAAGTTTCGCCGAAGAAACAACTCGAAAAAAGTGGCAAAATATCAGTCAGATCAATACTCCATGGGNCAAAGCNTCTGCCGATATCAAAGANAAGGCTGAAGAACAAGGNATGAATGGNAGNCTTTATGTAAAGATTCTACAAGAGGGTGGTACCCCTGAAGCNGCTCCTATGGCAAGCCGAACCTGCCCATTGAAGTCCAAAGANGANGTGNAACTCTGCTTANAAGCTATCGATCAAGCCATGGATTATGCCAAAAATGACTTCCCNACACAGGTGGCTGCCAACCCAACTATCCTGAANTATCAAACNCGCAAATTGAGNGATCTAGTTGGTTTTTCTGGCNCTAANTTGGTGGTGCCNGCCGAAGTATTNAAAAACCGNTCCAATCTAAAAAGCGCTTTAGATCAACAAAGCGANCTATTTGATCTGATTCAAAAAGCCGAAGCCAANGGTTTTACTATTCCTGCTAAAATCAAAACTGCTGTGGATCAAAA
Organism: Pseudobdellovibrionaceae bacterium; assembly: GCA_002725955.1. Classification (GTDB taxonomy): domain Bacteria; phylum Bdellovibrionota_B; class Oligoflexia; order Oligoflexales; family Oligoflexaceae. Next base: position 24,568 of record PBRN01000065.1, on the reverse strand, counting down.
TATAGCAACNATCAAACAAGCAGCAGATCATTGNTTTGACTACTCNATGNTTACAGCAACTGGTCCAGTATGGGGAAATTGNTCCTCAGCTTCTCAAAGTCTNCAACTTTTNCCAGTTGAAAGAGCTCANNTTTTCATGACTCCTGATAGCGTNAAGGCCAACGATATCCTGGGCAGCCAAATCGTGAATCTTTACCAAAAACCNATCACNGTTAGNNTCCGAGTNGATGCCNATGCGACTTGGGTTTTAAGCAATGGNGGGACNACCGAAACAGCCANCTATGAAGGCAAAAACCTCAACTGCGACGACCGTTGTCCNGTNAGAGGNGCCCCCGANGGNTCNATNGTAATCAACAGCGATGGCCAGTTCAGCACNNTNCGNCATAGTGANAATCAGTATACGATTTANCCCGGAGAGGCTTTGTCGCTNCAGATTAACGATTCTTATTTCGATCTTGAGTCCAATAGCGGATCGATTCCCTTNAGCTGGATTTGCACCAACTGTGAAGGCATGCCNTCTCCTCTNGGAGGAACNGATGGATTGATTTCTGAAGTTATCATTCAACCCACATCTGANCAGGGCAGTAAGTTCAGAAATCGCCAACAGACGAGCAAGACATATGAGATCAATGCTTACGGAACTTGGACGAATGGNAAGTTTGTCATNGGCTCTACCCAATGGAGTGGCGCTGAAGGTCAAGTTGGAACTGNTTGCGGCGAATCATGTCAAGCCCCNTCACTCCCTACCGGAGCGCTGCTGGCAATAATTGATGGCGANGTATCNCACATNGATGGCAGTGGCAAGGTTACTTTANCTGCAAACGAAACTCTGACCCTTAAAATTAATGACTCGACTGGTTCTTACAACAACAATGATGGGCTGGGTAAGGCCTATATNCGTTGTATTGACTGCCAGTAGTGTATGCTGTCTCTTAGTAATAGTCTCTGGGACTCNAGTCTCAGGGACTCATTGANATNCTGTTAGTAATCAATCNTTCGCTATCATCAGANCNATTCTGNCGACTNACTACCCATAAANCCTTANGCGCTACCCAGGTTAACTCTTACAATAAATTCACAAGAATCCATTCATAGTCTCCAAGNTATCTTATTGCTCTCANCAGTAACATTCAGAAAAATNGTTNATAATTCTAATGAGNATATAGGANTGAAAATTCTTTGCGGCTGGTCAAGATAGATATAATAGAAAAGGATTNTGGTATGACAAAGNCAANCTTTTCANNNNAAAAAGAAGNTCTNCTATCGACCTAACAACATTAATTGTTAGNTCGATAACTTTTAACTGAAAATCTTACATTTCAGCTTTGTCNGCTTCNATCTTCTTAGCTTTTGCATGCTCGCCTTTTTTGGCTACATCTTTTACTTTCATTTGATTNTTAGCTTGGCTTCTGAATTGAATAAATTCATTTTTTGACAATCGTCCGTCAGCATCNATATCAGCAACTTCAAAACTTGCTAATAAATCGTTATCTTTAACNTCAGTCAAAGACAAGTAACCATCTTTATCCAAGTCAAGNTGAGTAAAGGTAACTGTCTTAGCTAGACCAGTTTGAGCCNCTGCAAACAAAAACATAGTGATCAATAATTTCATGATAAAACCTTTCCTTAAATAGTAATGACTTCACCACAATATTTTATGTGNAGAAAACATCAACCATTCAAAAAACAAAAAACCGTGACTAATTTACGACAGTTTAAATATCAGTAAACATTTTTACATACTAATTTATTACAAGAAATCTCTTAGCTAAATCTCATAAATNCAATTTNCCTTTAATTTACAGANNTTTATGAAACGNATNCACCTCTNTTAACTGTCTTAATNTATGTACACTTAAAGANGTCAGNATTCGAGATATTGCGGAGGATTATATATATTTTGTTGAAAAGGTNAGCTTAGAAGNGGCTCAAAACNCTCCNGGTTCATANACATATACAGCACCTTGAACNGAGCCGTGTAACAAATTTTCTGAGCTGTTATTGGCATTCAGCATCGGAGCACTTACTGCAAATCTGCCNTCTGNNNGCAGCCAATGCCCATCCATATTTTTGAAAACTCTCATCATCATGAGTTAACTGATGGACTTTCTTCCATCCGTCACCTATTCTTTTAAACGCATAAGAATGCCCTTTTGAACGCACACCTAGGTCGAAGACATTGGCAGTTACAAACAAGACATTTTCTGTAAAAACTAGTCCAGAACCAAAGAAATTATGAGCCGTTGCCTTATTATCTACCAGAGACTCTTGGAAAGAATAATAACCATCACCATTTTTTTTAAAAACATCAACTCTACCGGAATTAACCGTATGATTCACCTGAGCCCCAGAAGCTCCAATTGCAATCCATGAATCAAACGCCGTTACAGCTGATCCAAATAATTCATTGCTATTTGGTGTTTTTGCTATCAAACGCTGCCATTCGACCCACTCTGATTTCACCTTTTTAAAAACATAAACAACTCCGCTACTCGACACCCCCGGTTGAGCATCTTCTTTATATGCTCCGATTAAAATATCTTGATCATTAGTTATAGCCAGAGAGTAACCAAAGAACCTGCCATCATCGCGACTGTCTGGAGCTACTTCAAGTCTAGCTTTTCTTTCAAATCGACTACCTTTTTTCTCAAAGACAAACACCTCATCTCTATCTAAATTGGCCACTACGATAATTCTATCATTCATAGCAATGCGCCTAGCAAAACCAGATTTGGTATCCTTACTATCTAATTCAAGCTCCTGTAACCAATTAAGCCCCCCGGATCTCCTATGAAAAACTTCTACACGACTTGGCACATTAATACCCTCTGAGCCAACCGCCACATACTGACTGCTAGCTGCCACTGTCGATCCAAACATTTGATGATTTTCAACCTGCGGAAAATATAAACCTGCTTGAATCCATTTCCCTACATTATTACGTTTATAATGACCTAAGACACCTTTCGAAACACCTTCTTCTCCAAACAACGGAGCGCCCACAAACAATTCATCATCACGCATTGCTAGACCGTAGCCCAAATAAAGTTTTTTGTCTTTATCTGCAAGCAAAAGCCCTGGATCCATCAGCTGGGTTTCCTTGGGCTTATCACAAAACATTTCACTTTGGAGTGATTCACTAGAATCCAGCTTTCTATTGTGATTTCTATCTTTACCTATATGAACGGCAAAACCACCAAAAAGACAAGTTCCTCGGTCTACTTGAGCTACTACAGAAACTTTTTCTTCTAACTCTTTCTTGGTTTTCTTGGCCGATTTAGATTTGGGGAAACATGATTCTCTTGTCGCCTGAATTTCACTCTGATCAAGTTGATTATTATCATTTAAATCCTTACCAACCTGGAGAACGACACCATTATTAGAACAGCTGTCAACGGCAGCTTTCGTAGTTACCAGCAAAGGCAAATGATCGAACTTTGACTCAAAGGGATCTTTACAACCCACCATCAGGACAACCATCAACAATAATTCAGCTTTTAACCGCTTTTTTAACAAACAGACCTCAACCCCATATAGTGCTTGTAACATAGGTATCGGTACTAATCGGAGAATATTTACCAGACTTTTTGGAAAAAGCTAAAAAGACAATAGAAGATTATCTAGCTGTAAATCTTATTAATGAACCCACACATGTTTGCCATGTTAACCTACCTTCATCACTATATCTTTGACAGAAATGATCCACCCCTTCGGCAAAACAAGCGACATCCTCCAAACCACATTTAAATTCCTTCGACATAGCAAAAGAGGTCGCAACAGCCCCGTACCTATTCATCAACTCTCGTTTAACAGCCTTGTTAAAGTTTTTATACTTCTTTACCATTTGGTATTTTTCTTTGCGACTCAGAAAAGATCCTTCACTCAAACTATTGATAATCAATACGTCCATATACTTGAAACATCGATCCTGAAACTTCTTTCGACCATACTTTTCCCGACAATAGTTAGTACCAGAAGTTAACAAACATTCGATTTTCAAGCTGATTAGGCCAGAATTACAAGACGTTTTCGCTAAGTTACTCACCCAAGTTTCAGCATCTAAAATATGTCCGGACTTAGTTTCTAAAAAGGATGCTATCATTGCTCGTATCTCGGCAATCCGCCGGTCTTCTCGGTAAACGAATTTATCTAACTCAATATCTTTTTTACCATAAGCCGAAAAACTTGCGGCCAAACCAACGGTCAGAATAAAAAAAACCAATAGTTTTTGAACTAGTAAAAGACAATTCATAGCCTCCTCCTCTGGGAGAGATAATGTTCTCTAAAACGGTCAACAAATCGATGAAGGTGCAAATACCAAGGATATATTTCAAGTAAATCATCACGCTGCCGCATCCAATCATGCTGCAGGATAATATCTGCATTCCTTAAATGCTCTAACCTAGTCAACATGAATGGTCCTTTTTGCTCTAAGCGACTGCGAATAGTATCGCCAGCTGAGTCCAGATCAGGTCGCGCGTAACTCATCCAGCTTCCATACTCAAAACCAGGAGACATCAATTGACCAAGTTGCATAAGTGGTTGGGCATGAAAACGATCGTTAACAGAAGTTTGACTTTGACTACCTGGATAATAAAACGTCTGCGCTTCAAATTTTTGAGAATCGATAGTAAATTTATCAACCACCACATTTTCTGACTTATCGTTGACTATCAAACATTGAAAAGATATAGCTGACTGTGGACTTTTTTTAGCAACAGAACGTGACGACTTATATTTCTTTCTTTTTTTAGCTCTGATCAACCTAATTTTTGCTAATCTTTTTCTTTCTTCCTCTTTTTTCGGATCCTTCGGAATTAAGGCATTAAGATTATCTTTTAAATTAGCCAAGTCGTCACTTAAGATGAAACGATCTAGCACCAATCGAACTTCACCCCAAACACCTTCATTCTTCAAAAATTTTTCTGGATTTTCGGCTAATTGCTGACATGCTGTACTATCTGAATCCCAATGTATTGTATACTCTCGACAGTAACCAACACTTTCTCGATGAGTAGAATTAAATAAAACATGACCAAAAGAGTGATCAAACGTTTTTGCTACACCACTGCTATCATCGGCTTCCAAAGGCAACACTGGATTAATTCGAGTCCATTCCTGAAGACAATCATTACCACCGCCCAATGCACTTTCCAAATAACCGAACCAACCTTGCGGCCATGGCAAATTAGTCCACAAATGATGAGCAGCACGAGGTTCATTCTTTAATTCAAATTGCTTTATTTTTACTAATTTATCTATAGAATCAATCTGCATTCTCAATTTTGCTTCTTCCCTAGCAAAAAAGTCTCCTTGAGTTTGTAATTCAAATTTCTCCATCAATTCGATAAATCGTCTGTAACTATAGTGTAGCCAAGGCTCGTCTTTCTCTCTTTTCTTACATACTGCTTGTAACTCTTTTTCTTCATCAGGAGCACATGTACCGAGATCTTTTACATACCCCATTTCCCATGCTTTTAGTATTAGTTCACAACCAATTTTACTCGGATCTTCTTCCTCCGGCTCTTCTTCATCCTGACAAAACTGGGCTGGTGATGGTTCAAGTAATTCAGGAAAATTAATTAATAGCTGCAAACCTCGATTATTTGTCGTCAGCACACCTAAAAACAAAAATGACATCAATAACATCAAGCGTTGAATAAACCGAGGTAAATCAATTTTACGCTCATCACTATGAGCTCCAGCAACTAGCTTCAATTTCTTAACCGAAAATAACTCAATGTCTCCAGGAGGTATTTCTTTATTATAGCCCATACCATAACGATACCGGCTAGGCTGAGAAAAAGACCAGAAATGATAAACCATCGATGAAACCAAACTAGAAAAAATCCCTATCATAAAAAGGACTTCTGCTGTCGAATTCTCCATCCATTTCCAGCTTAATTGCGGCCAAGTAAATAACAAAATCAGCATGCATATTAAGAAAATCAAATTAAATAAAGTTTTTGCGCCCAAATACTTCATTCCACCTCAAACCTATTGATATATTTATCTTCAATACTAATACGACGATTCTTCTTTTTAGCTTCCCTTAGCATTTGTCTTTGGGATTTAGTCAACTTACCCCGAAATTTGGGAACTTCCTGGTCAGGAGAGTTATCTGCGTGACTGCACACAACGACATGATCAATTANANCTGGCGTATATTTCAGAATTTCCTGATAAGCTGACAATGCTCGCTGATAGCCAAGNTCTAGGTTGTTAGCCTTAGCACCATCATCATCAGTATGACCATGAATAACCANCATTCTTTTAGACAAACCATTATCCTGAAAAGTNAGNCCAACTCCNCCATTCTTATTATTAAACAGCTGCCCAAGAACCTCNTTACCNTTATCCGACATACTGACCTGACCCGCAGAAAATAGAACGTCACCAGGAAGATTAATAAGACGTGCTGTTTGATCTCCAATGGTTTCACTGATTCCATCATCTTTACCCTGGTTGATNGACCAAAGAATGATGAAAAAAACCATAATAATAGTCATCAAATCCATATAAATAGTCTGCCAAGAATCNGCTTTTTTCCGTGATCGCCGGCGCCGNAAANTCATTAGACCTCCAACTCTATTTTAGATTTGTGATTCATTAANACCTGCANACCNTAGCAAAATGCNTCGAAATCAAATTCTANCGATTTCAGCCGTTGATCAAATCGAGAACCAACTACCTTATAGATCGATGAAAAAACTGCACCGTACAATGTCGTTTTTAANGCCATTGCNAGCTGAGGAGCTAATGANTCAACAGTTACGTTGGCNCCTAGACCATCAAACATAGCTATCAAGCCTAAAATCGTNCCGATTAAACCAAAAAGAGGCATCGCATCTGCAACGAACTCTAAATGACCATTAGTATTATCATATAATTCCAAACACTCTGAATAGTAATTATGGGCAAGATATCTCGCAGATTCATAATCCTTACCTTCCTCGAGTAGCTGCTTNAGGTCTCTTACCAAATCGTTATCNGGCAGAAGNATAACAGCNTTCTCCTCCGGATCATCAGATTCAAANGCACCAACACCATCTCTAACAACTCCTAANTTATCTTCAAAGGCCTTNAGTGTTTCTTGAATACATACCGCCTTATTCAAAAGATGACGACTGGAAAAAAATATTGTGAATGANGACACCATCACTCGCGCAATNCCNGTCCCGGTTAGATAGACCAAAAGAGCCAANGAAATAACTGTCATAGCGACAAAATAATTTTCNGTAATAAAAAAGATNGCNGCTATAAAAAATAGAAATACAAANCCAATTAAGCCTATAACTCCTGTACCNGCAGTCTGGTTGCCNGGCAAACTCTTTTTAAACTTTTTCACCATGGTATTTACACCGTCTGACATTTCATACTCCTAAGTTAAAGCGCTTCATATTTTTTTTCTTTTTTCTGCCACTTTTCAATTTTTTTCCTGATTTCTTNTTCTTTATTTTCGATCCTNTTCTGCCACTTTGGATGATAGTTCCAAGATTCTTCCAAAAGTGAAGCGGTAAAAGCGAAAGTTACAATTCCTAACAATAAAAGGGCTCNCCAACTAAGCTTCCTATTTCTACTAGCACCGTCNGCNCTCGAGCGAATAAACAGGCCTATCCAATGAATACGCCGACGTAATACANCATCAGAGGCCTTATCCATCCGAGGACCATCACCATCAAACCGCTNCAAAATCTTNTAAGTCACNGNNCTAANTTCTTCTTTATCTGCNCCTGTCGTTAGNTGATAGGTTGTACGATCTAATTGCCAACATAAGAACTGAGCTAAAGAATCAACATTNCCATAAGAACATACATAACTATCTAGGAGTGTGGCNGGATATCTCTGGTAAATTGCCGAGATTGATTGATCGANAAAATCNACAATCGAAAATAGTAAACTTGGAATAANTTTNTTNCTCTTTCTAATCAGAAANGTATAACAATTAATCCAGTGATTCTTNCGATGAACTTGAGCCAAACCTAAAAGNAAGATTGCAGCNAAGAAATCTTTACCATGGAANAANGGATTAGGNNCTGACGTATCCATCACNGAATTTTCCGATGANAGCTTTTCTAATATATCTTCGGGATCAATTGCTAAATNCCNATTANTATTTGTAAAGTCTTTNAAAGCCAGCTTAAGCACTTGCTCNTGAATCACTATTCTAGGTTGAGTAAATCCACCACCATAAACGATGAGATCAGANAATCTGCCNGGTAAAAAAACTACCTGCNTCATNAGAGNCAAGTCAGGNGGATTTGTTTGATTAATNGACCATTTTTCNANCCACAANTGGACAACCCTATTCCAGGGATTATCTTCACTAACCACNTCAGATACTGCNTCTCTGTCAAAATAAAATGATAAANCATCNAAAAAAAGACCTAAGACTAACCAGTANAGTAAACCCANNAAAGGGATNATGGGGTTAAAACCNCCCTGAAAGGGGATGTTGTAGGATCTAACAAATAGCCATAATATAATNATTCCAGGAAGNAGAAATAGCGTCACAACTGTTCCNCGNACTATTGAGACTAGANCCCAACTTCTTAGTGTTGTAAAAACTCCTGAAGGNGGTAACTGTTCAAAGCCTGAAAGGGTCGGAAAGAGGAATCTCGCAACCTGGATAATNAAAAAGCCCCACAAGAGGCCNGCTGGAACGGGCAAAGCCCATGAGANCTNAGNATTNAATATATTTATTAAGGGCGAATTTTCNACNTGNGAGATAAATGTTGCCCAAATGGGAAAATGGGGCAACTGCCAGAATAAAACNACAAGCAGCACAACTAGAATNGAGTTTAGAATCCACAAAGAAGGAAACTTGATNATTGGTAACAAGTCNACNTCTACNGGCGGAGGAGGNAATTTANCATAATCNCCTTCTTTTTCNCGATCACGTCGATCGCTAATAATATCTCGNCTTTNCTCCTCTGAATTATCATAAGCCTNNGTTTTTAAATANANNCTCCAGCGNANAGCAAACAATGCCATCATGCAGATTACCAAAATAATAAANGTAAGAAGAATGATCCGAGTNAGCTGAGGCTGNGCAATAATNAATTCCTCAAACCAATACCATAGNNTACNAGGCTCATCCTTCANACCNGCCTCNTCNCGAACCTTTTCTGCTTTNCTNAGAGCTANTTGATCTAAAATNCCNCCTTTNTCNAAAAAAAGTGCGACTGCTTTATATGTTTCCATTTTTAGTGCNCGACGATTACTGCCTGGCCCTACTNTTAANGNACCNNTTGCCATCTTNGATTCAGTAGCNGTGTCATAGATTTGCCAATCAACTTGCTGATGATNACCACGCCCCATCATAACNATATCAACACCAACCTTTTGATAGATCCGNAAACGACATGACAAATCTTTATCACATTTATCAACTGGGATNCGTTCTTTAGGTACAGATATAATTCTTGGATAGATGGCAAGATCNCGAATAACATTTTGCTCTAATGCTCTAGCGATCCANGAGGTCTTATTGCGACGTGACTCTTTTTCNCCNCGAAAATCCACAATCATCTTACCAATTGATTCTTGNTCTNCCTGNGNCTCATCACCNAAAANCTGCGNAGGTCCTACAANGATAAGACAGCAGAGTAAAGGCCATGTTANAAATTTGAACANCATCAATACTCCATAAATCGAGNCTTCAGGTCATGTCTCATTCGGTAAAAGAANTAAGTTCTTTATACCGTCAAAAAAATGACANGCTAAATTCATGNNTCTGACTANATNGTCTATCTNNTGGCAGCANAANANNGAGGNAACCNAATCGAACAACGATCATTTAACAGTGATATTAATGAACGAGAATCTAATAGATTANNAAAATANCAAGAGCCAAGGATATCTTNAGATTTATCGATCTCTTTAGGGAGAATATTATAAGAAAAAAAGATTNGGNNTNGTNAGAAAGGAAAACTAAGAAGCTGATCGCTCATCATCACCCAAAGCATTNTCGTCTCCCTGAACCAGCTGCTGAAAGTGCCGGGAAATCGAATCCATCGTTTGATGCTCCTGATGCAGCATATCGGCATCTCTTTGCATAACACCNGATATGTTNAACTGACTACCAGATATTTCATGCANTCTCTCNAGTGAATTCATACTCTTTTCAATACTATTTTTCTGATCCCTAGAAGTCATTAGAATCTCATTNACAGAAGCAGAAATACTATTGATTTTNGATGAAATTTGCGAAAAGGCTTTTACTGCAGCNTCTGTAACAGTCTCTCCTGAAGCAGTGGACAGCTCATTTGCNGTAATAATTTCTTCAGCCTGTTTTTTTGAATGNCCNAAAATAGATGTAATNGCTTCAGCAGCAACGCCACTATCCTGAGCTAGATANCCGACTTCTTCAGCCACGACNGCAAAACCCTTACCGTGAGCACCNGCACGAGCTGCTTCGATAGAAGCATTAAAAGATAATAACTGAGTTTTAAACACAATATCATGNATGACAGCAGTATTTTCACTCACATTGGTAAGGATACCNGCTATTTCTCGTATCCTTTGATTTTCAGAACGTATCGATTTAATTGCTTTGCCGAGTTCATTCATTCTCCTATTNCCAAGGTTTGTCATCATTAAAATATCATCAAGAGCGCTCTTNGCATTAAGAGCNTTTTCAGCAGACTGAGAAATCTTTTCTTTGACATTAGAGATATCTGACTTGGTATCGGTNATAAAATCATTCACGCTCTTTATTGTCTCGGANAAATCTTTNGTTGATCCAGTTAGAGCATTAAAATAGCCTTCAGTATTAGAAATATTTTTCTTAAAATCAGAAGTAACATCACCCATAAATTTGGCAAAATAAATAGAAGCTAACCAACTACAAAAAAATAGTACCAATAATGAAATGATTCCTATTTGAACCCAAAAAAAGATAGATCGGGAAATGACGGCATTGGGAATTTCTTTATTCAGTCCAATTAAAATAGACCCTAGCTGCTTACCAGCACCATCGTCAATAGGGCGAAAAACTTCTTCTGCGACTTTATCTATACTAAAGTACCGACTATAGACTTTAACGAGCTCTGACCCATCAGAAGATTTAATTGCAATAAACTCTATATTTTCATCCTTAGCAAGGCTAAGACTCATAGGTTCAAGAAGATCAAAATGTTTACCATCTAGAATGCGAGCTGCTTGCTGGGAAAAGGCTTCTATTCTCAAATTAACTGTCTTGGCGTTTATTTCACTAACATCATAATAAGACCACCATGTTGCGGTTACCGTGATAATCAGCAGCAGTAGACCCAGCAATAAGTTAACTGGAACTAATAATCTCCAGCTCAAAGGCAGCTTATAGTATAAATCCATCTTCAACATTACGGTTCCTAAGTCCAGAATATGGAAAACCCTACCTAATAAGAATAGTTAAAATATTTATTCAAATAAACCAAACTACGGTGAAAAAAATACCTAACAGCATTGATACAAGCGGATTTGTGAGGAAAGAGTGGTAAGGATGCTCACACTTGTAAATTCACGAAAAAAACCATGATAAAAAACCAAAAATAAAACCTTGCTATTCATGAATCAGCCTTTTTCAAGTTATAACAAGTCTATTTTCCTTTAAATAAATGGACAGATGGTACTATATTTTGTTCTAATATACTAAACAATTTTTTCACAAAATTTATGAGCCGAATCCGAGTGAATTGGACTGGATTCACGACTTGAAGGGGTTCGGGGAAATCGGGGCATTCTTATGAATCGCTATTTGGTATTAATTTATTTTGTTTCTTTTATTTGTACAATACCAAATATGATTCATGCAAGTAACATAGGCGAAACCAGCATAAATAAACCTACCGCTCACCATTCCATCACAGAAGAAAAAGACACCAAATACCACGAGAGAATCTATATCCATTCGTGGGATAATACCAAGTTAGTAGGCAACCTTATTACTCCCGCAAAAATTCCAGAAGATAAAAAGCTACCTGCAGTCATATTTATCAATAGTTGGACTATGGGCGAACACGAATACTACATGCAGGCCAAGGAACTAGCTAAGAAAGGCTATCTGGTGTTAAGTTACGCTGCTCGCGGTTGGTGGCTATCGGGTGGCGAAATTACCGTTGCAGGACCAGAAGATATTAGGGATGTATCTGCTGCGATTGATTGGCTGGTAGCAAGAACACCAGTCGACCAAGATAAAATTGCTGTCATTGGTATGTCTTATGGTGCAGGGATAGGGCTACTTTCAATAGCCCATGATGAGCGGGTAGCTACCGTCATCGGCTTCTGCGCTTGGGGTACAGTCAAAGACACGCTCTGGCGCAATCAAAGTCTACATAAAAACTGGTCAAAGATTTTATTTGAATCATCTAAATACTTGGGTACACCATCCCAAACACTCATTGATAATTTTGAAAGATTAGTAAACCATGAGGAAATTCCAATACTACTCGAGTGGGCTGCTGCTCGATCTCCTGACACCTATATCGAAGAGATCAACAAAAGAGGTGTCCCCATTTATATTTCAAATAATCTAGGTGACTCGCTCTTTGATAGTAATGACATCATTGCATTTTTCAACAAGTTAACCGTACCGAAAAAATTGGACCTTAATCAAGGTAATCATATTACAGCTCAATCAGGCGGCTTATTAGGCCTAAATAATTATTCGTGGTCACAAGCATATAAATGGCTCGATCATTGGCTGAAAAGTAAACAAACCGATATTATGGACCGAAGCCCGATAACTATGGAAAGTCGCAACGACAAGATAAGAATCGAACTTAATTCTCTTCCCAGAAAAAATGGGTTAAACAAATTATGGTATCTGCGCCCAGGCCCGAAAAAAGGGGATGGTGCTTTAATTGGAAACGTAAACAAAGATGATGAAAGCCGCAGTCTTGTGCATATAGGGAAAAGCAGTAGAGCAACTTCAGGCTCAATACTCGCCAATATAATGCAGTCGCACTACAAGAAACCAATTAAAGTGGATTTTGACCGTCTTAGCAGAAGAAAGGCACTCGTATATCATTCAGAAGTTTTACCAGAAGAAACCTTTATTAGAGGCGCCCCCATCGTGGAATTAGGGTTATCATCGACCAAAGATGTAGGACAGTTAATGATCTATCTTTACGATACTGACCCTGATGATAATATCGGTAAATTGATAGCTTCAGCTCCTTATACCGCCTACGATTTGAAAAGAAAAGAAATACGCCAAGCGAAAATTCAATTAACTAATGTAGCGTACAAGGTACCCAAAAATCATCATTTAACTTTAGTCATCGATACGGTTGATAAATACTATCAACTGCCCCAGAAAGGGCTATGGCAAGTTACGATTCACAGTCTCAGTTCAAACCCAGCATCTATTTCAATCCCGTATTAAATCAATCATGTTCGCTATCAATACTATCCTCACTATTGACCGAACACAGATCGGTATTTTGCAGAAACTTCACGTTCTCAAAAACAGACTTTTTCGCCAAGTATTCCAGTTCAGGATGAGAGTGCTTTAATGCAGTATAAATCGCCTCATTTAACTCAAAATCACCAGCCTCTAAACCCTCATGTCTAAGAGCTTCGATTTGACCAGACAGGATCTGGTTACCCACATCTTTAACTACAGGATTATTCAAAACCTCTCCCTTGGACCATCCCGTCTTGAAAGACTTCTCACAATGTTTTTTGTTCATCGAGGACCATGAGCGACACATAACGGGGCGAAATTCGTATATACTGCATTTGCCATCATCTCCCAATAGAGAACAAGCTATCTTTTTATCAGCATGCTCTGCCCAGGTTTTCCCTCTGATCTGCTGTACCTTTTCACGAATCTTACGTTGAAATTTTTTCATTTGCTTACCATTCAGAGTTTCTTTTAGGCGACGTGCAATGGTCATCGCTTCTGGAGGGGTAACTGTTACCGGAGAATAGCAACAGAAATGACAACCAATATGACAAGCCGGTGGATGTTTCCTGTTGACCACTTTAATCATATTATCTGCTGTGTGATGACTTTCAGTTGCAATTTGCTGCACTATAGTAATTGCGATGGGCTCAGTCATGACTTGTTTATCAGTCATCTTGTCTCCTATCTAGATATTGCTCTAACCCATTCTTCCTCAACTTTATCTGGTGAGCGACAGGCCTATAATAGAAATTGATTTACCTCGAAATATCGGCCCATATAGAAATTTTCTCATATTTAAGCAGCTAAAAAGAGGTAAAAAAATACCTCCTATTCAAAGTACGAAAGACAAGCACGCGGCGATACAGGCTGTAATGACTCGACTAAGGTGATGATAAACCGAAACCCAGCTTGATTATTTAAAGTTAAATAAGATTTTCACTAGATCTTTAATGCTTAAACAGGTTAACTGTTGTTAGCTTTTCTAAAACAACAAGTAAAATTTGGCGGTACGTTCACAATACATTTGTCGTCATGACCAATCCGAGAGAATTATTCAATCATTTTGGGAGCAATTTTATGAAAATGTCTTTACTAGCCTTCATAACTGGAGCAATCGCATTCATCTCATTAGAAACTCAAGCGGCCACCTGCAGAAGCACAACTGACCAATGGCCTTACGAATATTCAAAATCGGGATCAAACTCTGAAATCAACTTTATGGCTGAATTCAGCATACTTCGTAAGTGCGACTTACTGTCAGCTAAGGCAACAGCTCATGCCGACGGACAACTTTACGGTATAAATGCCGAGCTGGTTGATACCACCGCGGCAGCAGATTTAAAAAATCGTAAATATTTTTCACTAGACACTGAGATAGCTATTTTAGGCTACGTCGTAGATGATTTTCACTACGACGAAATCACCGAGATTGCTTATGAAGATCGACTCGAATTTCCGATCGAAATTAAAGACCGCAGGACCTTTTGGGTTGGGCCAGTTCCTATAGGAGTCGATTATGGCTTAGTCGGTGAAGGTGGCATTGATTATGGTGCATCTCTAAATATTGGCGCACTGGATATGAGAGCAAATCCCTTTGTTAATGGAATGGTATTTGCTTCCACAGACATAGACGCCCAAATTGCTGAATTAAAAGTGTATGGGGAAGTGATCCTTATCCAAGATAACTTCTCTAACCAACTGTCTATGGTATTGGATCAAGTTGATTTCGATGATATCAGCATGACAGTCAATGGCTACAACGAATTAGCTGCGCTGGATGGGCGGATCACTATGTATGCCTATGGGGAAGATAAAGAAAGTAGTGTCTTCGAAAGAGACCTAATCCGCTGGAACGGAATGACCCGATCCGACGAAGCATACTCCATTAATCGAGAGTTCGAACTATAATCTATGTTTTTTAATGGTAAAATCTACACAGCAGCTACCCTTCTGGGGTTAGCTGCTGTTTTTTGGAACTTGAGTCTTGATGAGCCTAGAGCCACAGCAACTTCAGACTATGTTTGGAACTGCCAACCACAACGAGAAGTCCGTTGGCAACTCAACTACAAGAATCATGGGTCATTATCTGTCAACTCCAGCCATCAAGAACTCCCCCTATTTCTAAAGTTCGCTGCTCATTTGCAGGTTTATTGCCTACAGAAGACAGATGGACGTGAGGTCTACAGACTCAAAGTCAAATTAGATCAATGGCAAGATAATCTGATAACAGGGAATGCACGGGCTAATGTTCATGAAGAATTAAGCCATGTTTTTGTAGTAAAGAAAAGCAGATCGATGGAGCTAAAGTCGGAACTGAATACATCTCTGGTGACCAAACAGATTTGGCTCGATCTTACTGAGATCTTGGTAAAATGCTCCAATCAAGCCGAATCTTGTCAGTTCCAGGGGCATCGTAGTGCTTTTGATCTCCACCAAAGTGGGCAAACTAACAACTTTACCTATACAGTGACTGAAGGGAGCGAAAGAACCATTGAAGCCTCTCGCTCACAGGAACAGGGATTAACCAAAATTCAGCTAACTCAAGAAAACCCTGCAGGCAGGTATCAAGGTCTGGTTGAAATAAACTTTCGCCAACCATCCATTGAACCGGGTAATGATCATGCCATGTGGTGGGAAAAGTTTCAGATAAGTAAGCCCCTCAGCTGGGACCAACAAAGCAAAGCAATCGCAGCTGGCAATCAACCAGACCAAGCCCAATCGTATAAAAACCTGTGGGAATCNGATTTANCAGCNAGCCAGCGNCACCANCANATGAGAGCATGGCTCATCAANCACCAAGACTCTTTGGATGGCCTGAAACAAGATTTGATGGNTGCTGACAAAGACCGCCTCTATCAATGGGCAAAAGCTTTACAAAGTATTGGTTCACCTNCTCATCAGCATNTAATCACAGAGTTAATCGATTATTACCGNGAAGAAGTGCCNATAGCCCGNTATCTAATAACATCTTTAGGNATGGTGCAAAATCCTGCCGAAGCTTCGAGAGATTACCTGCAAAGCATGATAGANAGNTTAGGCACNNACGAAAAAGGCCCCCACTCCAAAAANCTAGGTAGGAATGCCGCCTATGCCTATGGAATNATGGCAGGCAAAGGAGATCAAGCGAATCAACAAGAGGCNTTAANCTACTTGTTCAAAGAGCTAAAAAGTGATGATCCTTCTCACTTGATTGTCATCATTCGAGCCNTCGGCAATAGCGGCGCCACCGCCGCATGGCCCAGATTAAANCCNTTCATCGAACANNCCCAATCTCGAGTGAGAGAGNCNGCTATTTTTGCTGGTCGCTTTATGGACANAGCGTTTCCAGACCTNATTCAGATCATCAAAACGAAAAGCCTCAGNGATAAGATTGTTGCTGCTAAANCCATACGCTACCAGCCGCTTGCGCCGGATGCACAGAAGTTGATTATTAAACTTCTCAATCAGCAGCTAGATTCTAAAATCAAATANCAATTAGTCGCAGCCCTCGCTGGAAGCAGAACCAAGTTNACCCGCGAGAGTAAAGGATATCTTATGGGTATGCTTAGCCGGGACANCGACCNCAAAATAAAAAGTCTTATCGAAAAGATGATGTCTCATTAATGAGNTGTCAGCCCGTCTTAATTCATCAATAATTTCTCAATAAATCTAGAGCNCANTAGCNAAAATGATGAAATTCTCTTTCCATCAGCGCCAACTTAAGCTATGTACGTTCAGCTGGGTAGCAACATCTTTAGNGCCAAAAAGNCGNATCAAAATAGGGATCAATCTAGATGAATCAATCAACGNTCATGATACATTCAGAAGAAAAAATGAAACCTGTGATCATCCTGCTTTCNGTGGTGATACCTTTAGCCGTGGCAGCCCTTTTCAGAGTAAAGCTCGATGTAGAACCACTGAGTTTTCTCCCNCCCATATATGCGACGATTAATGGNATCACAGCTTTCGTCCTNGTATGGGCCGTACAGGCAATTATGAAAGGCAATGTGCAACTNCATATGAGACTAATTCAAACGGCCTTGNCACTNGNAGCTGTTTTCTTAGTTTGTTATGTGGCCTACCACATTACCAGCGATCCAACGATCTATGGNGATACCAGCGGCAATGGCAAGATCGANCCTGCTGAAAAAGAACTGATTTTATACAGTCGGTATATNTACTATCCACTGCTAATTAGCCATATTTTGCTATCGATCGCTGTGATCCCANTAGTCTTATTTACTTATGCTAAAGGGATTGCCGGTAAAAAGAANCAGCATCGCCGCTTAGCAAAAATTACATTTCCTATCTGGCTCTATGTAACTGTTTCAGGTGTCGTGGTGTATTTNATGATTAGCCCTTATTACAGAGCATAATATTAAATAACCTAAAACTTTANGGTTTGATCAGACTCTCTCTCCATTCGAGATGAGANGCTNGCTCCCCCAAAACCCAGAGCAGAACTCCNCTAATCTCCTGCGNAAGAGCTTATTCACAGCTCTTGACTTTTATCTAAGAACATAACATCGTACAAAGGGNACCGATCGTTCGTTCGGCANACTAACTGACAGCACAAACACCCGGGAGCAGCTATGGAAACACAGTCCAAAGTCGATATTCTTATCCGCAATGGAATGGTTTTTGATGGNAGNGGACAACCCGGACAACGAGAAGANATTGCCATAAACAACGGCACAGTCATTGATCGTGGGGTTCAGCTATCCTATATAGCCGCTGAAACCATCGATGCTCAAGGGCTTTGGGTAACACCTGGGTTTGTGGATATGCACACGCACTATGATGCTGAAATCGAAGCTGATAGCGGCCTGCGAGAATCTGTCCGTCATGGAGTAACCACAGTCGTGATGGGTAATTGCTCCTTATCATTGGCTCTNGGCGATGCGGAACAACTGATCGACTTGTTTTCTCGGGTTGAAAACCTATCTAAAGAAACATTAAAAAGCTGGTTAAGGCATGGTATCAGCTGGAAGACACCTCATGAATATTATGAACACNTGGAACAGCTCCCGTTAGGACCAAATGTATCCACCTTCCTAGGACACTCTAACCTCAGGCTGGCTGCTATGGGGCCTTATCGCAGTTTAATGGCCATAGAACCCAACGAAGAAGAAATGGCCACTATGAACCAGCTACTGGGTGATGCTCTGTCTTGCGGCTATCTCGGGCTCAGCATCGACATGCTGCCTTGGCATCGCATGGAAGGCAGACACTATGGTGGTACCAGTATTCCATCCCAGCAGGCTTCTCTNAAAGAATATAAAGAGCTGGCTTCCATCATTAGAGAACAAGAAGGTGTGTTACAAGCCACTCCTAATGCCAATAAAAAACAGAGTGTTGTTCATCTGCTGATGATGAGCTCAGGCCTATTCCGCAAGCCTTTGAAACTAACCGCTCTAGCGGCTCTCGATTTTACCAGTAACCGTATTTTTCCCAAGCTGACCCGGCTTGCTTCATGGTTTGCCAATAAAATTCTACGAGGAAATTTTAGATTCCAGGCCTTGGCTGGCCCCTTCCAAATGTGGAGTGATGGTTTCAAAACCCCGGTTTTTGANGAGTTCCCAGCCGGTGAGCGCCTTATGACAGAAGATCGCATCAACGTTCGTCATCAACTGNTGACCTCGGCTGTCTTTCGTCATGAGTTCAGGCAGCAGTGGCAAAATCGATTTAATCGCAGTTTTCACCGTGATCTGAATTTGATGACCGTTACCTCAGCCCCGGATGCAAGCCTAAATGGAAAAACATTTACTGAAATAGCTGCCCATAGAAAACAAGATAGCCTGGAGTGTTTTCTGGATCTGCTGGCAGAGTTTGATGAGAAGATACGCTGGCATACTGTGATAGCAAATGATCGCCCCAAGGTCATGCGCAGTTTACTGACAGCACCATATAATTTTCCGGGGTTTTCGGATGCNGGTGCTCACAACCGCAATATGGCATTCCAAAATATTCATTTACATATGCTAAGAGATGCTCAAAAATATCCTGATGGTTTGTCTATCNCCGAAGCCGTTCACAAAATCACCGGCCACATCGCCGAATGGCTTGGGCTTGATTGTGGGACTATTGCTATCGGCAAAACCGCTGATATTTGCATTATCGATCCGATCAAACTGAACACTGACTTACAAAGCCCAGAGGAAGTGGCTGACCCACTTCTTAATGGAGAAATGCGAATGATCACCCGCTCAGGCGATGTGGTGCAGCAAGTATTCATTGGAGGGCGTCAGGTCTTTAAACATGGATCCTTCTCACCTGAATACGGCCAAGTAAAAATAGGTCGACTCTTACGCCGTAAAAAATCTGAATCTGCCCGAAATGGGATAAAACCTCACAACGGAACACAGCAGGGAGACAAAGTATGACACCCGAAAAGTGGTTGGAAAATGGCCAATATATTAAATACCAGGGCCATCAGATATTTTATAAAACTAATGGGAATATAGATTCAAAAAGACCAACGATCCTTATGATCCATGGCTATCCCACTAGCTCATGGGACTTTGAAACTTTATTCAAGTTATGGGACAAAAAATTTAACTTAGTCGCTCCAGATATGCTGAACTTTGGCTTCTCAGCTAAACCAAGAACCAAAAAATGTTCTGTTCTGGAACAAGCGGATGTCATCTCATATCTAATCGAACAACTAAATCTACCACCTTTTCATATCCTGGCTCATGACTACGGCGATACTGTTGCCCAAGAACTCATGGCAAGGCATTACTATACGAAAAAGCCCGAATCCTTACTTTCAGTGTGTATGCTTAACGGTGGACTCTTTCCCGAAACTCATCGGGCACGATTCATTCAGATCTTGCTTAATTCACCCCTTGGCAGCCTGATTAATCAATTGGGATCGAGAAAAACTTTTGACACTAACATGAGAAAAATCTGGGGTGATCCGCACAAACTAACTGATGACCAGCTAAAAGAGTACTGGGATATGATCCACTATAACAATGGCAGACATCTATTCCATTCCACCATCTATTATATGACTGAACGTAAAAAGTACCGCCCCCGCTGGCTTCAGGCTCTAACCCATAGCAAGGTTCCCATCGCACTAATCAATGGTAGTCTAGATCCAGTCTCTGGAAAACATATGGTAGAGCGTTATCGGGAACTGGTAGGAGATAGCAATATCTATGAAATACCTGAGAGTGGTCACTACCCCCATCTGGAAAATCCAGATCAGGTAAGTCTTTACTACCAAGAGTTTCTTGCCAGCCTTGAGGGGCAACCATCTATCAGTGGACAACAAGGTACACAACAAACAAAGGGTGAGGCCCAAGAACAGAAACAAACAAGCAGCCAAGATGATAGTCCAAAATACAAACGACATCTCAGTAACTCATCAATGACCGATATTAATACCATAGTCAATTAGGATAGCCCATGAAGACAGAACCATGCCCTACCAGAAAAATAATCCTTGATAAAGCCCTCGGCCTATTTGCTGAAAAAGGTTTCCATGGCACGTCTATCAGGGAAATCTCATCGACTGTTGGCATTACCAAAAGCTCTATCTATAGTCACTTCCTCAACAAAGAAAAGATTCTGGAAGCTTTATTGACGGAAAGCGGTCCTGGAGCAATGAACCAGCAATTTTGTGAACGCTGGAAAAATCTTGAAGGCAAACCGTTATCAACAGTCTTAAATGAAGTTTTTCAGGAATTGATGGAACGTTGGTATGATCCCAATGACCATAAAATCTTAAATATGGTCATTATTGAGCAATTTAAGAATAAAAATATTAGAGACTACCTTAATCAGGAACTATTCCTACAGGAACGCAATCATTTTGCGGGGATGTTTGAATATTATGCTGCAAAGAACATCAATCCAGACCTTGATCCAGTAGAACTAGCAGAAGAGCTTTTGAGCTTCGCTGTATGGATCAGAGCTGAATTTTTTATATTCGCCGAGACCCCACCACCCAGAGATTTTATCGAAAAGAAAGTGAGTCGCAAAATCGAGCGGCTTTGTCGTTATATGGAACTATAAATCTGAATGGAGCTCCCTATGTATCAAAATCTTTCTATACGGTCTCTGGGTCCTCACGAGGTCTCATACAACCATCACATGCATCAAAAGCCATTTATTCTTTCAACCCCTAACTCCCAGAATCTAAATATCAATGATGTTTCTACCCAAATGCTAGAGGAAGTAAAAGAAACCTACCAACGCTATGGCAGGGTTATGTTGAGAGGATTCAAAAGCGATGGACCGCGATGTTTTCAATCCTTATTAGAGCGTTTAGACTTCGATCTGGACGGAGAATACCTCGGGGGCGCTTCTCCCCGCAGTAATGTAACCACCAAGGTTTATACCTCCACGGATGCCCCAGGGCCTTTCATCATTTCCTATCATACCGAGATGTGTTATCTGAATCACCGTCCCAGACAACTGGCATTTTACTGCCAGCAGCCTCCACCCCATAACGGTGAAACACCTATTTTTGACTGTCATCAGATCTATCTCAATCTCCCTCTGTCGCTTAGTAAAAAGCTAGAAACCAAGCAACTTATGTATGTCCGTTACTTTTCCAGTAAAAAGTCTTGGCTGAATGTTTATAAAACCTGGCAAGATACTTTTTTAGTCGAGAACAAACAGCAACTGGCAGAAAAACTAAAAGCGACCGGCTTAGAATCTGAATGGCTCGATGATGGCATTTTAAAAGTTAGCTGCACCGTCCCTGCACTCATACAGGATCCAGTCACGGGCAAAAAAACCATCAGCCTCACCCTTTTTAACAAATGGGCTTTTCACAGTAATCTAAACCGGTTTAAAGATCGTTATTTTACCCCCTTGAGAAAAGCGGTCGACTGGTATGCCATGAGGCAATACGATAAGCCCAAAGTCTTCTTCGAAACTTTATTTGGTGACGGTAGTCAAATAAACAAAGAAGAGACTGAACAAATTCAACAGGCAGCGTGGGACGCAGCCACAGTATTCAAATGGCAACAGGACGACATTCTTTTACTGGATAATATCCGTTGGGGACATGGCAGACTCAATGTCATTAAACCAAGGAAAGTGATAGCTGCACTAGGCAATATGTATGATATTAGGGAAATGACGCTGCAATCACATCAAGTAGAAACCTAGAATCAATGATAGCTCTGGCTGTTATTAGCTAAATAACAGCTAGTATAAATCAACCCTCGATCATCATGGCACCAGCGACCTTCGACCACAAAACCCTGTGGCAATGCATCATTTAATTCAATCAATAGTTCAGCCTTCCAGCTATAATCAGGACGGACCGTGACAGCTGCATCACCAAACCAAAACTTTTTCTCACACAATGGATATAGTAATTTATAGACACTTTCTTTGGCCGAAAAAACGATCGTAGTCCAAACAGCCTCTTGAAAATCAGAAGCTCCCCTATCAGCCTGATGGCACACCTGCTTTCTAATCCCCTGCACTCTTTGCTCAGCAATCACTGACTCAGCATCAAAAGCCACAGCTCGCATCACCTTACGGTCAGCAACTAAAGCACCGGCAAACCCCTGAGAACCGCATTGCAAACGAGTATGACTGATAGATCCAACCATATCCTGTGGCCATTGTGGTTGTCGATCCCCGGCTCTCGTTAGGTGGAACCAGCGATCATCTGACCATGACATAGCTTTTTTGGCGCAATATCGCCCCTGGTAGTATTCCAGCCGGCGAGATGCAACCGCCCCCTCTAGCGAATGTTCTGGGATAATCCTGGTTTGCTGAGCAAAAACATCAGGATCCACCTCAACCCCATAGAGAACCGTGCAACACTTCACTGCGTCTGGAAGTCGCCATGGCAAAGAGATCTGTTTTGGCTCAAAGGTTTTCATCATAAGGCTCCATGACATGGTATTTACCTTATAATCGAATGGTTGTACCAGTGATATTATTGATCGTAATGGTTGACAGGTGCAGAAAACTTTAACGGATTCGATTCCCGCGGCCTCCACCGGGTAACTACCTGAAGTTACCTGTGGAAATCAGGGCCTCGCAATTACTCCGAACAAATACCGAACATCAACTTTAGTTTCCGATCGATCTAAGTTCTGTGTTTTCGCTTTTCAATTAAACCCTTAACTGCAATGATGGATCAGAAAATCTTTAACGCTGTTTCCTCAAGAAGTCGTTGTTTCCCACGAATTCCGTCTCATGCGAACGCTAACCCCCTAACTCCACGCTTATAAACCTGCTCTATTTTCAAGACCTTTTCTCTCGTTCCCACGAAGCCACTGTGGCAGTCTATTTGACGTGTTTTTTGGTTGATATGAGAAAAAAATTCGTTTACGAGTAGCACAGCTAAAACCTTAGGAGATGATACTAAATGAAAAACAAATTGAAAGTAAAGACAGCGAGCCTAGCTCTTTTACTATCCTCATCAACTGTAGTGGCATCAACCCCAGCCATCCCGGTTGAAGATAAAGTCAGAGCCTTTGAAGAGTTCTTATCAGATAAAGACCTCGAAAAAGAAGCCATGGAAATGGGTCTTTCTCAACATGACCTCTTTATCGTGACTAGGTCCGAGTGTTGCGGATGAAAACATTAGCTAGCTTGCTTTGTATTTTAACCTTGGGGATGAATTTGACCACTCTTGCCAGTGAAAAAAATAATACTGTTCGATATGGACTACCGGGCTTTAGAGATACAGTTGAGAATTCTAAGGTAAATTCTGTAACTGAATATATTATCTTAGAACATTTACTTAGGCCATTGGTGTCCTATTCTACTTCAGGTGAAATACAGGGTGACCTAGCTACCAGCTGGGACATTTCTAATCATTTTAAAACTTATGCGTTCGAACTTGGTCAGAAAAACTATTTCTCTGATGGAACTGCTATTACCGCCTCTCATGTCATCGCGACCTTTAACCGACTTATAAGAAATGGTGATAGTATTCATTATGACATTTCAAAATTTGAAAAAATTTCTTTAATCTCAGAGTATAAGTTTGTAATTGAGCTTAACTCCTCTGATCCGTTTTTCCTATTTGATCTAGAGCACCCCGAATTTAGAATTCTCTCTAAGAATGATGCTCAGGCTAAAATGGGCCAACAAACTTACGATATTACGAGCGGTGCCTATAGCCTAATAAAAGGCAAAGAAAAAACTTTAAAGCTCAAATTGAATGCCTCCTATCCTAATGTTAGCAATGCTCCTCAATTCGTCGAAATACTG
>PBRN01000064.1:6792-29852 GCA_002725955.1 Pseudobdellovibrionaceae bacterium | reverse complement strand
GAAAAGGGGTTCATCCACGCCCTATTGGTAAATGATGATTCCTCATTTGTCAGCCGAATACAATATGAATCATCAGTTTCTTCAGAGTCGTGAACCCGGCGAAGGTTCTATCCTTCCTTAAGCGGAGCGAGGTCTGACCTAGAGGCTAGGATTGACTGTCTATTACTTTTTGCCACGGTTGATTTAGATAGATGGCTTCAATTTTATCATCTCGCAAGTCTTGAGCTCTGCACATGGCATCCGGACCATCATTGTACTGAGCATAGGTTCTGCGTAGAATTTTAATAATACTTTTACCCTTATTATTACCATTGCGGCAGTTCTCACGTCGCGCTCTTACAAGGAGTTCGTGAAGATATTTACTTCCATATTCTATGTTCTCTGTCAGAACTGGTGTCTGAGGATGATAGGCGTCATGGATTTGCATCATGCCGAATGAATGTCCCCCATCTCCCAGAATCACGTAATAGCGGTTGTTTAATGTGACATAGTGGTTCCATGTGCTTTCGGTCCATGCTGTAGCTTTGACCAGTCTGGCGAAGAAAGGAGTCTTTTCTTTTTTGTTGGCGATCTGGGTGATAAGTTGGTCGATGGTTTTCAAAAAAGTAGGATGATTGCGGGGAGCAGCATTCATGGGAAGCGTATAGGCTTTGATTTCTTCAGGGCTGAGAAATACTTCGAAGAGTTCTTTGCTGTTATGTTCTTGGGTGGCCATGGGGGTGGCTGCGTCAGGTGACTTTAACCCACAGCCACTGGTAATCATGGCTAGGCCTAGTATTATGTTTAATGCATATTTCATTCGATCATCCTGCTAAATGCGCCTTATTGACGATAAAACGCTATTGACTAGGTTGTCCCGATAGTACTCCGGCAAATCCGGGCCCACTTTAATTTAATTTGGTTGAAACGGCAAATGATGTTGTATGAGCCGTTAGGAGGGCATATCCGGGTTTGCTGGGAGCTGTAATGATTTTTACCAGGATAAAGCAACGTGTTTTAGTGTGTCCGATTGACTGGCTTTTTTGCTATATTGGGAATGCTATAATGGATCAGTGACCGAGGGTTTGTCATTTATTTTTAGCTTCAAATGGATTGAGAGATGCCATGAACCAGTCTAATAATACTCATTCTAAATTAATAGGTTATATCCTTTGGATTTTTGGCTTCATTGGAGCTCATCGATTTTACTATGGGAAAACCTTGACCGGTGTTTTATGGTTTTTCACCTTAGGTCTGTTTTTTATAGGCTGGGTTGTAGATCTATTTTTAATCCCAGCCATGGATGAGGAAGCTGATTTACGGTATCTCCAGGGTGACTGCGATTATACTTTGGCCTGGATATTACTAACCTTCTTGGGATTGTTTGGTTTGCATCGCTTATACATGGGCAAGTGGCTAACTGGCATAATATATCTTTGCACTGGTGGTCTATTAGGGTTAGGGGTTCTCTATGACTTTTTCACCTTAAATGAACAGGTGGACCTCCAAAATAAAATAGCAGCATCAAATGAGTAGTTCTGATGGAACTACTGTGAAAACCCCAAATACGATGGTTTTCTGGATAAAAAAAACTGCCGCAGGAGACAAATCTCTGTGGCAGTTTTTTTATGTGTCATACTTCGTGGTGCTAGTGTTTTAGCGCCAAAGGTGAAAATCATATGTTCGGCTAAGAATTGGAACCTTGTACCAGATCATATATTTGCTGTTTTCTAGGCGACCTCTTACTTTGAAGCCATAGCGATCCGAGAAGACTTCCAGTCGGTTGGTTCTGCAGTTCCGGATAATACGGCCGAAGGATGATACGCCTGCAGCGTAGGTTGATTCGTAGGTATAGTTTTCCCTTTTATCACCTTTGGTGCAGTCGCCGGTTGGTTTTGCGACGTTGAAGGTCATGCTTTCAGTGCCTTTCCATTGGCCGCTTAGGCCCCGGGTTGGCTCTTCTCTTGGAGTTATTGTGATTGCAGGTCCAAGATAAATCATAGCGGTTTCGAGTCCCAATTCCTTGTTCTCGACTAGTAAACTAGTTGGGCCTTCTTTGGCTGCAATCATGTAGTAAAATTGATCAAGGCTGTAGACCACCTGATTGTCTATTTCAAGAATCAATTGTCCCTGATTTAGTCCAGCTTGGAACAGTGGGCCTCCTTCGAAAACTTTTCTTACTTCGATCTCAGCTCCAGGCTTGTAGACAATCCCGCCTAGTTTCTTGTTGATTTGCTGAATTGTTTCCGCAGGCAAAGCCATGCCGATTTGAGAAATAAAGATGGATAACATTAATAAATAGCGCATTGCTGTTTCCTTTTTCCCTTAATAATTAAGTCACTCTTTGCTAATTAATACTTGGTCTACATTCTTCGAAAAAGACGGTTTTTACCCTGGGAGTAGACCCAGATTTTATTTGATTGTAAAAAGTCGTAGTGTATGTAGTAACTCTTTAGCTCAAACTTTACCGATTTCTCGGTAGTCTTTCTAATTTCTAAAACGCCTTCAATCATTTCACCAGTGATCAGATCCTCAATGTTTGCTGTGCCATCGATATTGATTTCCAGAACACTCTGATCTTCAGCTAGCCAAACACCCTCTGTTTGGGCTAACCAGCCTTCTTTTGCCGATACGATTGGGCAGTAAAACGAGCGGCTGGTTGCAGACGAAGTCTCGTAGACGTAAAACAAACGTGGTTTGTAGTTGTCTCGAGTAAAATAGTAGGTTGAGCCATTGAGTTCCAGTTTGTGCTGTCTCTTAGAATTTGACACTAATTGGAATGGGCCAGTAAAAACTTGACCGAATAAAGAGTCGAATAACTCTATTCTGTTGTTATTCAGTTCAAACCAACTCTGGTCAGCGCTTTGACATTTACCTTTTGGTAAAGGCTGGGCCATCACTGATGGTGCTGCAACTAATAAAGAAAATACGAAGTAAATAATTCTTTTCATTTTTGCCCTTCAGATGAAATTAAGTGTGAAAAATGTTGATCAGTAAAAATATTTTCTATGTAAAATTTACTCTAAAAAACATCAATACCTCGACTTTATTAATGATTTAGCTATGGTAAAAACTGATGAGTGTCAAGGTTGAGTTTCCCCGTGAAGTGTAAGTTAGAGAGGGCATGATTGTGTTGGGTTAAGGCCGCGAGTTCATGCAGTCGGTGATGACCGCAGCCTGATTGAGTTTAGTCGGGTCACACACTGATCTGTTTCCTTTTGGCGCCCCAGTTGCCTAAATTTTCAGTAAAGTGACCCTTAATTGTTTCGCCACATTGGCTGCATTTATTGATGTGCAAACCACTGGGTCCAAGCATATACCAGTCGCGTTCAATGACTTTTTGCTTGCATTGGGGGCAATACGTACTTGATCCGTTTGAATCGTGGACATTTCCAATATAGACGTAGTTTAGCCCTGCATCTATAGCATACTGTCTTGCAGTCTGCAGTGCCCATGCCGATGTTTGGCGAGTTTTGACCATTTTATAATCAGGATGAAAGGCTGTAAAGTGAAGGGGAATGTCAGGGCCTAGGTTGGTGATGATCCACTCACAAAGCGCACGAATTTCTTCCGGGCTGTCGTTTTCTTCAGGAATTATGAGAGTAGTAATTTCGACCCAGACTTGAGTTTTTTGTACCAGGTACACCAAAGTGTCTAGGACTGGCTGTAAATGGCCAAGGCACAGTCTCTTATAAAAAGATTCAGAAAAGCTTTTGAGATCAATATTGACGGCATCAATATGTTGATAGAAGTCAGTGCGGGCTTCTTCACCCATGTAGCCGGCGCTGACTGCCACCGTGTATAACCCGTGTTGATGAGCAGATTTAGCGCAGTCGATCGCATATTCGGCAAATATGACAGGATCATTGTAGCTAAAGGCTATAGAGTGGCAACCATGACTCTTCGCTAGAGTGGCTATTTTCTCTGGGCTTGCGGCGCTGCCTAGCCTATCCCAAGAACGTGCTTTACTGATATCCCAGTTCTGACAAAACTTGCAGCCTAGGTTGCACCCAGCTGTTCCAAAAGTGAGTACTGGTGTCCCAGGGTAGAAATGGTTTAATGGTTTTTTTTCGATGGGGTCGATGCAAAACCCACTGGAACGACCATAGGTTGTCAAATAGATTCCATCATCACCTGCTGCCCGCACATAGCAGAAACCACGCTTACCAGGTTTGATCAGGCAGTATCGGGGGCAAACCATGCAACGGAATGCCTCTTTTTCTTTTTGCCACCATCGACCAAGAATGGTCTGTTCTGATTGTTCAAGCTTAGGGTCAAGTCCCATCATCTACCTCTGTTAGCTTTATCACCTGATATCGATACAATTGATGACTTTGTCTCAAGTCTATTCCTGCTTTTTCTGCAGCGATTCTCACTTGTTGCTTAGAGTCTTCAATCCCTTCAATTGCAGGTAGTAGTGTCCCTCTCTTCATTCCTTGTTCGACAATCACCCCAAAATGAAGTGGATCTAATTCGGTCTCACTTCGGACAGGTTCTGCTTGATTGAGAATACTGAGGTCGATTTTGATCTGGTTTAACTCTTCTATCGATACAGGTGAAAATCGGGGGTCATTAGTTGCTGCCAGCACTGCGCATTGCTCAATTTCCATTATTAATTTTTGATGTCTTGGCTCGAGGTGGCCAATGCATCCTCTTAAGTTTCCTGCGAGCCATAGAGTTACAAAGACACCCTTTGACTCTTTGGCGTTGAGCTCAGCCTTTGCTGGTGGTAGCTTTTCCTGTTTTAAATGACAATGAATCGCAGTTCTTGCTCTGGACAGCAGATCGTGCTCCTCTTCCTTCTTCATTTTTTCTCCTTATAAGGTGTTGTGAATGATTCTTCGTACAAGCTAGCCACAAGGTAACCGACTCCAAATGGTCCCTCATAGGAATGGACCTTTGAGCCGTTGCTATTATAGTTGATGGCAGCTGTNGCTATCTGAAGAGAATCGATCACATCTTCTCCNGCTAGTTNACGAAGTTCAAACGGTGGTTGGGTNGCCTNAAGATATTCTCCCCTTGAAATATGATTCACTACATATTCATCAAATTTTTTGGCGTCAGGATGGTAACCGCCAGGNGCTCCAGGTTGTAATCTATGGCTCATATCGCCGGAAGCAATAATGCCGATGGAGCTGTCTTCAGATAAATCCTGTAACATTTTTCCTAGAATCCGATTGTNNTCATCGCTGGTTTCATCTGGTAAACCGATGATACTAACGGGNCCNGTCCAGCCGGNTTTTTGTAAGAAGAAAAGAGGTACTNCTGCTCCGTGGTCAAGNTCACTTATGATAGNTTCTACCTGTAGACCNTATNGATCAGCACTANCCATCATTTTTTCTTGGAATGTCTTGGCGCATGGTAAGTCGATACGTAACTGAGGGAAATTGAATAGNCCTAGATCACCCGAAATACGTGCGGTCGCTTGNACACTAAAACCGCTAGGCGGTCTTGGGGTATGGGGTGATATTAGTAATATCAGGTTAGGGCTAGATCTCAANNATGACTGGGCAATTNTCGCCATAGCCGCAGCAGATGCTCGGCATGTCTCTATCCGATCACCAGCAACTTCTGGAATGACTATTGGTGCNTGACACATTAGTCCAGCATAGCANATGCCCATAGGTTTCCTTTCTGGCCGATTATTTNGTGAAATTACCTATTCGCTAATATTATTCATGATAGNTTCAAGNTATTTTAGTTCCCTTCGATGNTGTGNTCNTATGCTTGATGTTTAAGATTATAAACGTTGTTGCAGTAATTATCATCTCAATTACTGGTGTTCGATAGTGNTGTNATTCTTACCTATAATCATACAATAGTATCTNTTCNTCTTGAGTTCGAACGATCGATTGAATCATTTTACAACGNTAGAAATGAANANTTTTTTAAACNTAATATTAAAATATGACTATAAATATAGTNCTAAANGAATTATTGCNTTCTCTTNGCTGTTTTTTAACTTATTANTTAAAAGAAAATCNNGCAAAAATAGAGTGTGTTCACTATTGATNTTCATAAAAATATGTTACTAAATTGTNAGNTAGAACTCTGGCTNCTGTGGTCTAATTAAGNCTTNTTTCTTAACGAANCCCCTGACCCTATTCACTTTGCTAGAGACGCTTCTAAGAAATAATTTGCTTACATTGAAAAATAACCTCTCTAAACTGGAAAATNAACAATGAAAAAACGACTACTTGGTATCGGCGAACGCCTTTGGGTCCGTCTCGGAGCAACATCCTCAATTAATATCGTCATGTCTGCTCAAATCGAAGGTGATTTGGATTTAGATCGCCTGAAGNTGGCGTTAGATACTTTGATCTCATGCCATCCCATCATGCGGGCCCGCATCGTTCAGGAGGCTGACGGAGATTACATTCATTTTGAAGATAACATANTGAAGAAATTCACCATAGAAAGTCGTCAAGATGGTAATCAATGGAAAAAGATTACGGAAGATACTGTTGCGGATGCTATTGGTTCATATGATGAACGCTTGTGGAATATGAAGATACTTAAAGGTGATGAAACCTCAGATCTAATTCTAGCCTTTAGCCATGCCGTAATTGATGGGCGTTCAATCCTTTATTTGTTGAAGGATCTGCTGAGTATATANCGAGATATGGAAAATAATAAGACTCCAGAGNTAAATGAATGTAAGCCCTTTCCATGTTTTGAATCAGAAATTGAAAAGCCNTCATTTTTTAATAGTTTTATATCAACTCTAGCCTTTATTTATCGCTTGATCAAAAACACTAAGAAAAAGGTTCTGAAGGTACCTCAGCTATCAGCTGTCAAGGAAGTCGCTGCGGGTAATACTGGTGTTGTTGAAATGGTGCTGGATAAAGAAGTTACTGCAGGAGTTTTGGCCGCCTGTAAGAAAAATAAGGTGGGTGTTCATGGTCTCATGTGTACCTTGATGATGAAGTCCTTGCATCAAACCCTTGACCACAAGGATCCGGCCGTCATGGGTGTGACTTCTGCAGTTGATGCCAGAACTTTGTTGAAAGGTGACTATTCTCGTCATGCTGGGTATTTTGTTTCAGCGGTTGATACTCTCAGGGTTGTCAGCCCCAACATGAATATCTGGAGTGCTAGCCGGGCTATCGTGATGGATGTGAGGTCTCAAGTAAATCATCAGGCTATGTTATTGAATTTAAAACTTCGCAATTTACTGATGAATAAATATCCCGATAATGGTGATTTTATTGCTGCNGTGCGCGGAGCTTCAAAAGCTTCNGTTTTTGTAACTAATTTTGGNAGGATTGANGTAGATACCTATGGTTCTCTAAAGCTAACTCGATTGAGAGGTGTTCCTAGTGTTCATTTCTTGCAGACCCCNTACATAACAGTTGCCATGACATCCTTNCAAGGNAAGTTGTGTATGAATTTTTCTTATGCACGGCCATGGGTGAGTGAGCAGCAGGTTCAGGACTTTGTGTCTCATAATAAAGCAGCTTTGATTACTATCGCTCAGTTGCAGTCGCAGACTAATAAATCTGTTCAGCCAAGTCGGGGATCAGCAAGACTGAAGGCTTAATCATTGGAGCTGATTCTGCCTTTTTCCTCAAAAGCGGATACCACAATATTTGCAACTGTAGGCTTAAAATTTCTTGATTATTTCAATGTAAAAGCCCTCTATAGATTAACTTCTATAGAGGGCTCTTTTGTNGGTGAATACTGTTATAGTCGATGGGCTGATATCTTTAAGCGNTTAGGGCGTAGTGTCGCCACAAATTTAGGTTTTACCCCTTTGCTGTGAACTTTTAATTGTACCTTTTGCATAGTGATTGCAATAATCATGACCATTTCCATCATAGCAAAGTGTTGCCCCATGCAGATTCTTTTGCCCATACCAAAGGGGAAGTATGCAAATGAATGCTGTTTTTTATATTTCTCATTTTCAAATCTGTCCGGGTCAAAGTCGTTAGGGTTTTCCCAATACTGTGATAACCTCTGAGTTATATAAGGACTTAGCATAATCTGATCGCCATTTTTTATGTCATATGGCCCTAGTTTTTGATCTTGGGTCGATTCCCTTGGNTAGAACCCTACTGGTGGAAATAAACGCAGTACTTCCATAGCAACTTTTTTGATGTACTGAAGCTTCATTGTGTCCATACCATTGATTGGCCGATCTCCGATAACTTCCTTGATTTCAGCACGCATTTTAGCTTCGACTTCGGGGTGTTTGCCGATCAGGTACCATGCCCAACTCAAGGCTAGAGCAGTGGTTTCATGTCCAGCTAAAAATACGGTTAAAACTTCGTCTTTAATCTGTTCATCACTTAATTGTATCTTGGTGTCNTCATCTTCGGCTGTCAGTATTCCTTTGATGAGTGAATCTTCACTGCCTTCTTTNCGNGCTTCTTTGATNGACTTAAATATGAACTCTTGNAGTATGCCTTTNTGNCNCTTNAATTTAATGTGGCTTGGCAANGGGAATGACATTGGGAGAGGNAANGGGTTGCCTCCCCTTTGCATGACAAAATCCAGGCAGATTCTTACCGCTTCTCCATACNCTTTTTCTACTTTAGAGCTGCTAGTGCCGAACATAGAGCGGATGATAATATCCATAGTTAGTTGGCACATCTCATATGGCATATCAAAAGGATTAGCTTCATTTTCAAGCCATTTNTCTAAGCGGTTGTTGGTAGATTCAGCGACGATATCGGAATAACGTTCNACTTCCTTCATGCTGAATTTTGGNTTGAGCATTTTGCGGTGTTGTCGCCANGTTTGTTTTTCACTGACAAACAAACCATCCCCTAGAAACAGTCGGGTGGTATTGAAGTGCTCTCCTTTNATGTACGTGCGAACGTCTCGTCCCAGAACCTGAGCGACTAAATCCGGATCTGTGACGAGGATGGCATTGATAGGGCCGAGTTTGAATTTGGTAATGGCTCCAAAGCGTCTTTGTAGGCCGCAAAAATAAGAGATAGCATCTTCGAAGGCGAAACGATAGATNTCACCGATGAAAGGNAGTGTCCGTGCTTGAGGGATAGCCATATTATTNAGGGTTAGACTCTTCATCAGTGACTCCTATATGTTGGTTCTTACGTACCGTTTAGAATCATTCGGATCATTAGTGGCTTTTTAATGAGAGTGTTTACCTATGGAATCTCTCTCAGAGTTCATCATGGTTTCTGCGGCGATATAACCGAANGTTAACCCTGGGCCTAGTGTTCCCCCAGCACCGGGATAAATATTACCGAGTGGGTTAGCGGTAGCATTGCCTGCAGCATAAAGCCCATGCAAAANTTNCCCNTNATTGTTNAGAACCTGTGCTTTNTCATTTACAACAAAGCCACCTTTGGTTCCGAGGTCTCCCGGATANAGTTTTACGGCGTAAAATGGACCCTGATTCAGNGGTCTTAGGCAGGGNTTGATNCCNGCGGATTTGTCTGCATAATATTGATCATATTTACTTGTGCCNCGATGAAAGNTAGGGTCTTTTCCTGCCTTGGCCTGCTNATTAAAAGTTGCAACAGTAGCAATTAAGTTTTGTTCATCGATTCCAGTGGCCTTNGCCAATTCAGATATATTCTTTGCAATTTTAATCCAATTTTTTTTGAAACTTTTTGGCCACATAAACTGAGGAAAGTANGATCCAGGTAATAGGGGGCCTAATGTATAATTTTTTCGGTGAAANTGGTCGGTTATTAACCAGCACGGTTTGGCATGATTGTTTTTCTGCATATCTTTAACAAAATCTTCGTAGGGAGAAGACTCATTGGTAAACCTCTGGCCTTTGTTGTCGACCACGATGCATCCGGGTAGAGAACGATCTACAACAATNGATCTCGCAAAATCTTCTCCAGGTATTNTCATTACCGGCATCCACCAGGCCTGGTCCATCAGCTTCTGAGCAGGTTTAAGAGATGAGCAAAAATGAAAGGCATCGCCGGTATCTTCTTTTACGGCAGCACTCCAGTCNGTTTGNAGTTCAGGATGTATATACTTTTCTTTCATATTTGAATTATGAGCGAATCCTCCGGAAGCGATNACCACTCCGTNTTTTGTTTTAACCCTGATCAGAGAGCCNTGTTGGTCTTTCAGNACGACNCCNGCTACTCGACCTTCTTCGATGATCAGNTCTTCCGTTGTTGTTTGAAGTCTTGTTTCGACTCCNTTTTTCTTCATAGCTTGCCACATGCCAGCAACAAGNCCCTGACCCAGTGTTAACCGACGATCACGCCCGTAGCGTCGGAACAATAGCCATCCTAAGAAATAGCCAAATACTTTTTTGAGTGCTAACAATCTACCTTTTGATCCACCAGTGATAAGGGTGTGAGCCTCACGGGCTGTTAGTGAAATTTGACCGAACATGAGAGTTAGCTTTTGCGGATCTCGCAATAATAGCCGATCTTTTCCCAAGGCTTGTCCATCAAAGGGCTCTGCTTCCACTGTTCGGGCGCCGTTTAAGCCACCGGCTTTTTCAGGATAGTAATCGCAGTATTTATTACATGGTACTAAGCTGAGGTTGCTTTCTTTGTCTAGAAAGCGGAGCATCAGATCACTTTTTTCAATATAGGTATCAATTACTTTTTCTGAGACGCTTCCATTGGTCAAAGACTTTAAATATAGTTTACCTAGCTGTGCGCTATCATTTGTACCATGATCCTGCAGATGATTGGCTGGGACCCAAAGGCAGCCTCCAGATAGAGCCGTGGTACCGCCAAACTTTTCACTTTTTTCGGTCAGTAGAACTTGGGCCCCAAGGTCAGCGGCTTTAATAGCAGCCATCATACCGCTGCCTCCTGAGCCGATAACAAGAACATCTACTTCATGATCCCACGACATAACCATGCCTTTGGTTAAAGGTTCTGAAGTTCTAAAATTAAGTTTTGATTAATGCTACGCTGAAATTAGTGTAATTTTTACCAGGAAGCAAGGGAGCATCTTTAAAAAAAACTGAAGAAACAGAGTGTTTCCTGAGGTAAACAAAAGAAAGGATATAGCTTATCTTTTTGTTTAAGAGTATTTTAAGACATCTTGAAAAAAATTGTGAGTAGATCATGTTGGGAGGGCTTAAATGAAAGCACTGGCAGGAACAAGAATTCTCGACCTGACTCATATGGTAAGTGGTCCTTATTGTACTCAGATGTTAGCTGACAGTGGTGCTGAAGTGATTAAAATCGAGGCGCCACGCTATGGTGAAGCTACGCGACGTTTACTCGAAAACGACCCAAAGCTCAGTATTGAAAAAATGGGAGCCTATTTTTTAACTCTTGGTCGTAATAAGAAGTCGATGACTCTTGATCTTAAAAAAGAAGAAGGGATCGAAGTTTTCCATCAGCTTGTTAAGGTCTCTGATGTCGTCATCTATAACTTCCGAGCAGGCGTGGGTGATAAACTAGGTCTTTCCTACAAGCATCTGAAGGAGCTTAATCCTAAAATAATTACTTGCAGTATTACTGGTTTCGGTGAGACTGGACCAAACTCAGATCGAACTAGTTTCGATCTTGTAGCTCAAGCATCAGGTGGAAGCATGTTTGTGACTCATGGCGATGAACCTTATCGTGCGGGAGTCCCTATTGGGGATCTTGGCGGGGGATTAATGGGAGCCATAGGCGTTTTGACCGCTCTTCAGGCTAGGCACAATACGGGACGAGGTCAGCATATAGATATTTCGATGCAGGACGCTCAGATTAGTTTGCTGAACTATATGGCTACATCTTATTTTCTCTCGGGTGAATCACCACCTCCGATTGGTAATTCCCATTTTGCTTTTGTACCATATGGAACCTACAAGGTGAAAGATGGTTACATTATCGTGGCTATTATTACAGATCAGTTCTGGGAAGATTTGATGGCCGTAATGGAGCTACCTGAAATTCATCTAGAAGAAAATAGAACTAAAGAAGGTCGTCTGATTAATAAGGAAAAGATAAATCAGGTATTAGGCGATGCCTTATTAAAGCAAGATAGCGAATATTGGATCAAACTGCTTTCTGGTAAGGGTATTCCATGTGGTCCCGTGCATAATCTTGCCGGTGCCTTGAATGATCCTCATGTTTTAGCTCGTAATATGGTGGTTGAAGTAGAACACCCATCTGGAAAAAAAGTAAAGCAGGTTGGGAATCCGATTAAAATGTCGGAAACTTTTGAGGAAACCTATAATTCTCCGCCGTTATTGGGCGCCGATACCAATGATATCTTGGCAGGGTTGTTGGGCTTTAATGATGCAGCGATTGATGCNTTGGAGAACCGAGGGGTGACGGGNTAATGGGGAAAGAGTCTCTTCGTATCTGGGAAGTGGGCCCTCGTGACGGTTTGCAGACTGAANCTACTNTTCTGACCACTGAGGATAAAAGTAGCTGGATAAATGAGTTAATNNCAGCNGGTATTCGTTTTGTGGAAGCNGGTAGCTTCGTNAACCCAANGGCAGTTCCNGCCATGGCTGATAGTGGTGACGTCATTCGTTCTATTTCCNCNAGNAAAGAGCAACTTATATCAGCTCTAGTCTTAAATGAAAAAGGCTTGGATTTAGCNATAGAGGCCGGAGTTAGAGGTGTTGGACTAGTAACGATGGCNAGTGAATCCCTTTGTCTTAAGAATAATCGTAGGACTGTAAAAGAGGCAACATTNATGGCGCAGACATTGGCGATGAGAGCCAAGGCTGCTGGNTTGTTTGTCCGGNTTAATTTATCTCCTGCTTGGCATTGTCCATACGAAGGTCCTATGCCTCCNGANAAAGTACTCAAAGTACTNGATCAGCTAACGNCTATTGANGCNGATGAAATTTGTTTGTGTGACACGATTGGTGCTGGGTTACCTAACGAAGTNGAATTTTTGTTTGANCAAGCAAAACAGTTCTTTGATGTAAAAAAGTTAGCNGCNCATTTTCATGACACGNAAAGCNGNGCCTTGGCTAATGTNAAGGNAGCTTTAATTGCNGGNGTTCGAATATTTGACTCGAGTGCGGGTGGTATTGGNGGNTGTCCCTTTGCGCCTGGGGCTAGGGGTAACGTGGCAACNGAAGATTTAGTTTTGATGGCAGAACAAATGGGCTATGATACTGGTATTGATCTNGANAANCTNGGACAAGCGATACACAGTATGGGCCAACGCTTGGGTCGANCCATCGGGGGGCAGAGNCCTTCATGGTTGTNNGTTGAGNGCCCTGGTTAAGATTTTGACTTGTATTTAATAANATGGAAGTGGGANCTAATATGTTGACTAAGCAACTTTTCGTCGGTTTCAGTGCTGCGGTGTGGTTAGTGTATGGGCTAATATGTGCAATTTATCCNGAGCTNCTGCAGGATATTGCGGCTNTGAATCAACAGCATTGGAGTGGAGCAGTAGAAGTTCGTGCTATGTATGGTGGTGCNCAAATATCANTAGGACTTTTTGCNCTAGTTGGTCTGTTGCGTCCAAGAGAGCATCTGCAATCTACCCTCTTATTTTTATTCATTCTATACAGTGGTTTGGTTTTGTTTCGGGTGATAGGTTTATTTGCAGATGGTCCNGGTATATTAATCGAAGAGTTTGGTAAAACCCCTGAGGCATATAATGCCGGNGCCCTATGGTTTTTTGAGTTACCGATGCTGATATGGGGNTTTTTTGCCCGTTCNGTAAAAACTGATCCCTATTATTTAGGTAATATTAATACCACAAGTAAAATCGTGATTTAATTTTTGACGTCATCTAGAAATAAGGAAGGTGCGATTGATGACTGATTTAGTTTCTTTGAGTAAGCAGAATGCTGTAGCGTTAATTACTGTCAACAATCCTCCAGTAAATGCGTTAAGCATAGGGGTTCCTGAGGGNATTTTGGCTTGCCTTGAGGATGCCAANNAAGATCCAGGTATCAAAGTCATCGTGATTCATGGTGCTGGAAGGAGTTTTATAGCAGGAGCTGATATAAAAGAGCTNGGGACTAAGCCGCGAGCGGNGCGGCGTCCNCAGGACTTTTTTGAAGATAACCCTAAGGTCGTGATTGCAGCCATTCATGGTTATGCATTAGGTGGAGGCCTTGAATTTGCAATGGGGTGTCACTATCGAGTTGCTTCAGCCAGCTCACAGCTGGGTTTACCTGAAGTTAAACTGGGTATTATTCCGGGAGCTGGCGGGACCCAGAGGCTGCCNNGATTGGTTGGGCCGGATTTGGCCCTTGATATGATGACNTCAGGNAATTTCATATCTGCCCANGATGGNCTTGAGGCNGGNTTAATTGATTATGTGGTGGCTGATGATCTGGATTTGATATCAGAAGTGATTCATATTGCNAAATCATTGTCGGGTAAGATACGNCGCACAAAAGATCGGATTCCAAAGCTCAAGGGCTCTGANGGGAAGGCNGCTCTTTTTGCNCGGTATAAAACNAGAATAGANAAGACAGCTAGAAATGAACGAGCCCCTTGGGCAGTGCTTGAAGCTGTAGANGCTGCCATTAACAGNGATTTTGTAACNGGCTTGCAACGAGAAGCCGACATTTTTGATTCTCTGGTTAACNGCGAGCAGGCCAAAAGCCTGCGTTATGCTTTTATGGCAGAGCGGGCTGTTAAAAAAGTTCCTGACCTTCCTAAAGGAGTGTTGACCGAATCCATTAATAATGGAGCTGTGATTGGCGGCGGCACCATGGGAGCNGGGATTTGCATGGCATTTGCTAATGCAGGGATACCNATATTTTTATTGGAACAGGATCATGACAGCCTGAAACAAGCGATGAATAAGATCGAAGGGCTCTGGGAGGCTTCAGTCAAGAAGGGGCGTCTATCGCAGAAAACCTACCAGGANCGGTTAGCGTTGATCACTCCGGTGGTGGATTATGAGACCATCGGCCAAGTTGATATCGTGATAGAGGCTGTTTATGAGGATTTAGCCTTAAAGAAATCAATATTTACCAAGTTNGATCAGGTCATGAAGCCNGGGGCGATCTTGGCNACTAATAGTTCTGCTCTTGATATTAATGAGATAGCCAGCGCCTGCAGNCGCCNAGATTTTGTTGTGGGTACCCANTTTTTTAGTCCCGCTCATATTATGAAACTATTGGAGATAGTCAGAGGAAATAANACGGCTTCTCATGTTGTNGCAAGGGTCCTTAAGTTAGGNCATGCNTTGAAAAAAAATGGTGTTGTATGTGGTAACTGCNATGGCTTTGTGGCGAATCGAAGCCGNATTCCTTTTGCCACAGAGCTNAATGTCTTGTTGGAGCANGGTGCGACCCCNGGACAGATCGACCGTATTATGAAAGAGTTCGGTTATCCGATGGGACCCTTTGCAGTATTTGATTTGGCTGGTGGTGANGTGAGTTATGCGGTCCGTAAAAAAAGGTATGATACTAATCCNAATACTAGAAAACTACCTATTGCTGATCGTTTATATGAGTTANAGCGTTATGGNCAAAAAACGGGAGGTGGCTGGTTTGATTATAAGTCTGGTNACAGGTCTCCCTATGATTCTCCTGCCGTAGCTAANGTGATCGATCAAGTGCGAGCTGAGAAGGGTATTGTGCCNATTAAGTTCNACGATGATGAAATACTCAAACGTATTCTCTTCTCTTCGGTGAATGAGATTTGTAATATTCTGGGGGANGGNGTTGCCTACCGAGCAAGCGATGTNGACGTTATGTGGNTGAGTGGNTTCGGTTATCCCAGATNCCGNGGTGGNGTTATGTATTGGGCAAATCAATTTGGATCGAGAGCGGTCTATGATCAGGTCTGTGAATGGCATGAAACAATGGGAGGGCATTGGCAGCCNTCTGATTATTTGAAGAAATTAGCTGCTAACAATGCACCATTTGTAGNCTGAGTTTATTTTTTTGATGAGGAAGTGGCTGTTNCCACTTCTCATTTCATTTGCCTTTAAANTTTGGTTTTCGTTTCTCAGTAAAAGCCTGAGCTCCTTCNGCAAAATCATCCTNACTNGAAGCATGNCCGAACATTTCCGCCTCCATTTGCAGTTGAGTTTCAAATGAGTTTTCCATAGAACGATATAAGAGTTGCTTAGTATAGCCNAAAGCCCNNGTCGGTCCTTTAGCTAAGCGAGTGGCTAATTTAAGTGTTTCTGTGTCTAANTCAGATCGTGGTACAACTTTATTGATNAGGCCNAATTCGCAGGCTTTTTCGGCNGAAATACGATCNCCTAGTAANGCCATTTCCATAGCTTTTTTGATGCCAATGGCTCTTGGTAGTTGGTAGGTTGCTCCTCCATCTGGGCACAGTCCNATATGAGGATAGGCCATGATNAAAAAACTATTGTCGGAGGCAATGACCATGTCACATGCTATAGCNAGNCTAACCCCNGCTCCTGCNGCNGGTCCNTGGACGGNGGCGATGATTGGTTTGGGCATGCGATGCATTGCCATGATCAATCGGTTAAGCCGCTGTACCCTACCCATAAACTCATTGCGACGTTGGGGTCCATTTTGACTGTTAATGATAGAGGCAAAATTCTTAACATCGCCACCAGAAATAAAACTATCGCCTGCNCCTTTTAACACNACACATCGGACCTCGGGATCCATTTCCATTTCATGAAGGACGCGGGTCATTTCTTCTCTAATTTCTAGCGATAGAGCATTCTTGGTTTGAGGGTCATTGATTGTGATGGTCCCAATTTGACTTTCAATGCTGACATTGACTACGGACATACTATCATTCCTTCTCTTNCAGTTGTGATCGATGCTTTTGCTATGAAAATATCTTTGTTTTCTTTTTTCTTTCAGTTATNTGAAGTCTCTTGCCAATTTACTATATAGTATTGTCCTTTTTTTTTGGACCCATAATTGTTAGCTTATTTTTAAGTATTTTAATCCAAATTNTTTAGAGCAATTTTTAGGATTCAAGCATATTCGGTAAGATAATGCTAGTGATCATTTGNTCATCTAANGCANGCGGCTNACTCTTCATGATAACTGCAGCTAAGGTGTGAAGGAGTATTNTATGACCATAGAAATAGGNATCACNGGTTTTGGCGGNTATGTCCCCAAGCGTCGATTNAGTCGGNCTTCCATATTTGAAGCGAATGGTTGGTTTAATCCAGCACTNCGTTCTCTTGCCAAGGGNGAGCGGNCTATGGCNAATTGGGATGAAGATAGTGTGACTATGGGGGTTGAAGCAGGCAGAGACTGCTTACAGGGAAGTAAAGAGATCGATAGTCTCTATTTTGCCAGTACCAGCTGTACNTATNCTGATAGGTTAAATGCAGCTGTTGTTGCCAGAGCATTAAATTTAAATCAGGAAATGAGNGCACTTGATATTACCTCCAGNCAGAGGGCAGGGACTTCTGCTCTAATTTCNGCATTGNAAGANCTTAATCANNANCAGGCNAATCAGAACTTNGTCGTTGCNGGTGAAAAGCGTAAATCAAAAGCTGGTTCNGTGCAAGAAAT
Source organism: Pseudobdellovibrionaceae bacterium (assembly GCA_002725955.1). Taxonomy (GTDB): domain Bacteria; phylum Bdellovibrionota_B; class Oligoflexia; order Oligoflexales; family Oligoflexaceae. Next base: position 12,535 of record PBRN01000064.1, on the reverse strand, counting down.
GCGATTCGGNGATGGGGCGGCAGCTTTTAAAGTAGGAGCCGGCAATGATACTGAAAGTGGCAGTGAACCTATTCTAGCTAATTTTCTGGGAAGTATTAGTACGACTTCCGATTTTGTGGATCACTTTCGTAGTTCTTCTGATGAATTTGATTATACCTGGGAAGAGCGTTGGGTAAGAGATGAGGGTTTTATTAAGCAGGTGCCACCGGTCTTGAAAGCATTGCTGCAGAAAGCCGAAATTTCTCCTAATGATATAGATCATTTTATTTTACCTTGCCCGTTTCCTCGTACAGCTTCAAAAATCGCAAAAGCTTCCGGGATTGACCCTCAAGCTGTAAGCGATGACCTTGAACTGGTGCTGGGTGATACTGGCGCAGCCCACCCGCTGGTTTTGTTAGCACATACACTTGAGCATGCAAAGCCGGGGCAAAAGATCGTTTTGGCTGTTTTCAGCGGAGGGGTCGATGCTCTGATATTTGAGACTACTGCCGCATTATCGAAGGCTATATTTCCCTGTGGTATTTCTGGATCATTGAAAAATTCTATTCAGGAAAAAAACTACATGCGCTGGTTAGCTTTCAATGATTTGGTTATCCAGGATAAAGGTATGAGGGCTGAGAAAGATCATAAAGCAGCGCTAACGGTTCAATGGCGAAAGCAGGACATGTTATCTGGATTAGTTGGTGGGCGTTGTTCGAAGTGTGAAACCGTGCAATTCCCTAAAACCCTTAAATGTGTCAATCCAGAGTGTGATGGCAATGATACTCAGGAATCCTGGAGCTTTGCTGAAGAAAAAGGTGAAATTTTATCATGGTCTGCAGATCACCTTACTTATACCCCCGATCCACCTCATCATTATGGAATGGTTAACTTTGCTGGTGGAGGCCGTTTCATGACAGACTTTACTGATGTTGTATCAGGTTCTATTGACTCTGGAACCCCGATGAAAATGGTTTTTCGCATTAAAAATAAGGATCAATTGAGAGGGTCTACTCAGTATTTTTGGAAGGCAACTCCAATATCATAGGGTTATACCGGGGTAGCACTTTTACAGATTTAACTGAAAGAGGATGATCATGGCTAAAGGAATTAAAGATAAAATTGCAATTATAGGTATGGGTTGTTCGCATTTTGGTGAACGTTGGGATTGCGGTGCCGAAGAGCTAATGGTGGAGTGTTATAATGAAGCGCTTGAAGATGCAGGGATAGATCAGAATCAAATTGAAGGCGCATGGTTCTCAACCTATTTTGATGAGATTGGTGTTGGTAAAAGTGGAGTACCCCTATCAACCACATTACGCTTACCGAATATAGGGGTGACGAGGGTTGAAAACTTTTGCGCTGGGGGTTCAGAGGCTTTTCGTGGTGCTGCTTATGCTGTCGCTTCAGGAGCCTGCGATATTGCTTTGGCCTTAGGAGTCGAAAAACTTAAGGATACTGGTTATGGTGGTTTGCCTTCTGGTACTATGGGGACCCTCCAACCACTATGGGCCGCAAGTGGAACGGCTCCGGGGAACTTTGCTCAGTTGGCCAGTGCTTATCGTGCTCGACATAAGGTGGATAGCGAAGATCTAAAAAAAGCTATGGCTCATATATCTGTAAAAAGTCATGCCAATGGTTACAAAAATCCAAAAGCACATCTGCGACGGTTGATCACAGAAGATCAAGTGCTCAATGCTCCGATAGTGGCTGAGCCTTTAGGGCTTTTTGATTGCTGTGGAGTTTCCGATGGGGCTGCCTGTGCTATTATCGCAAGTCCGGAAGTGGCTAGAGCCCTAGGTAAAAAAGATCTGGTCATGGTTAAGGCTCTGCAGTTAGTTTTGTCTAATGGGATGGAGTCAGGTTATCATTCGTGGGATGGTAGCTATTTCCATACAGCACGGATAGCAGCGAAAAAAGCATATGAAGAAGCAGGTGTCACCAATCCCCGAGAAGAGATTTCAATGCTGGAAGTTCATGATTGCTTTTCAATTACTGAGTTGGTTACGATGGAGGACTTACATCTCTCTCCAGTGGGTGGAGCATCTAAAGATATTCTTAATGGTTTTTATGATGCTGAAGGTCAGATTCCTTGCCAAATAGATGGAGGGCTAAAATGTTTTGGTCATCCCATTGGGGCAAGCGGTTTAAGAATGATCTATGAAATGTACCTACAGATACAGGGTCGTGCAGGCGAGCGTCAGTTAGACAATCCTTTGTTGGGACTGACTCATAATCTGGGTGGAGCACCAGCGCAAAATGTATGTTCCATCACTATGATTGGGGCTGAAGGTGTCTAGTAGCTATTGTATTTATCGATACAACTTTGAGAGGTAGAGGTTTTACTCTCTATCTTCTCACTCCTCAATAGTTTCGTCGGTCAGGCCATCGTATATTCTTGTGATGAATTCATTTTCAAAGGTGAAACGTAAGAAATATATATCAGTAACTAGGTCATCTTTGACTTTGCTAAATGTATAAATCTTGGAAACGACGCCACCAGACTCAAATTCTTCAAGATCGAAATCACCGCCACGTTTAAACAGTTCTGCTACTTTCGGATCCATAGATTCCATGGTGTCCTGTATCTTGATTGTTTTAAGTAGTTCTATAATTTGTTCATCATTTAAGACAGCATTTGTTTCTGGAATAATGCTAATATCTTCTGACTGACCTTCGGTAGTATCTCGAACATCAATAAATTGCTTTTTTTGGCACCCCTCTGAAAGCAGCAATGTAATAGCTAAAATGATTTTAATCATAATTATAAATTTCCGTTAGATCGCCTAGGATGTCCATCGGAACTTTAGTTTAAAATCTTTAGTATTATTAGTAAGGGTCTATAATAAAAGGGTTAATATAATTCTTGTTCCCTTGTTTACTGTTTTTGGTGAGAGCAAACATGGCATTTTATTTGAGATGTTTATGAATCTGGCAGCTAAAATATATGTGTTTGTGATACTCATCAACAGGCTGTATCAATGTTTACCAAATTATCAAAAACCCAAGAAAGCGAAACTGCGTTGTTTTTTTAGTAGATGGCGGTCATTGCTCAGTTTTTCTGCTGAGACGACGATGAGGGTTCTAGTTCTAGAATATGCTATATGGGGCTTTTCTTATGCAAATAACCAGGATTCTGATTCTCGATGATGATGAGCCTAATCGGCTTTTCTTTGAAACGGTTCTACGTGAAATGGATCTTGGAGATGAAGTATATACAGCTCGCACTGGTTTAGAAGCTATTGAGATTGTGGTTGAGCGGCATATTCAGCTTATTATCACCGCATGGGAACTCCGGGGTATGCCTGGTACGGTATTTCTTCAGAAGGCAAAGACAGCAAGAAAAAGGAAGTATTTACCTTTTTTGATTTATTCGAAACGAATGGATGATGAGAGTGTTCAGTTAACTAAAGATCTCGGTATCCAGCATATAATTAATATGCCTTTTGATAAAGCAGCTGTTATTAAGGAAATTCAGTCGATTCTTACCGAAGAAGAAAACATCGACGAGCGGGAAAAAAAGATTCGCAGGATGGAAGATTATCTTGAGGAAGACAAACCCGGTCTTGCCTTAAAATGTGCTGATAATCATCTTTTTTACAAGAGCATTTACCTTCCCAGAGCCTTAACGACCCGTGGTAGAGTTTGGTTTGAGATTAATAAATTTGATAAGGCTGAAATTGATTTTAAAAGGGCAATAGAAGAACAGGAAGACTATATTCCTGCGCATCAGTTGTTAGCTAAGCTGTACTCTCATCGAGGACGGCACTTGGAATCGATTCAAATACTGGAACATATGTCTTCAGTTTCCCCTAAGAATCTTAGTACCCTAAATCTTTTAGGTAAAGTGTATATCGCTGCTGATCGTGATGATGATGCCCGGGAAGTATTTGGTAAAGTTTCTGAGATGGATGAAACTAATCAGGAATGCAAAGACGGACAAGCGACGTTGGCNGTGAAAGAGGGAGACCTNTCGCTGGCGATGGATTTACTTGNCCAGACGGAGAGTGGCAANGAAATGGCTGGCGTTTTTAATAGTTTGGCNATTTCGATGGTGAATAGTGGNGATTTTGGTAAAGGTATTGATACCTANCGGAGTGCNCTGCATGTNCTTTCAGATAAGGCNAAAGTNCACTTGCTTCATTANAACCTNGGTCTNGCNNTGAAAAAGGAAGGTCATTTAAAAGAAGCCTTCGTGCAGCTTGCTAAAAGTTATTTGGAGCATCCTGGCTTCGANAAAGCTTATGTGAGCATGGCTAGGGTTGCCAAAGAATTGAAAGCACAAGGTATNACNTATGAGAAAGACCTNGTTAGTGAAGTTAAGAAAGCCAGAAATAAGTGGCANCAAGAAGCNGAGCAGGACAATATTGANGGAGAAGATGTTGAGAGTGCAGANGCTGGNGAATCCGGCGGTGATGATGGTTCNGGTAAGGATGCCGCCTGAAATNAATATATGTGAGCGAATCTAATAGTTTGAAGTACAGACCGNAGTTGCAATCCAAGCCATAATTTAGTTTGTTTCATCCCCTCATCGAGAGANCATGGCTTCATCGTGAGTGGAAAATTCCCCACTATTCCNGGTAATGGTTTTGCATTTATTTGACCACAAAATGATAGCAATGGTATGTTGCTGCGNTNACAACCTTCAGCCAAAGACCCAACAATTTTGCCCATAGAACTTTGGCCGTCATAAGANCCTTCTCCGGTAATAACCCAGTCCCAGTTGCTNTCTTCTAGGCCCCTTGTTATGCCGTAAAGATCACTAAGATAGCTGAACCCAGAACTNAGTTTTCCGCCNAGAATTTGCAGGGCCCATCCACAGCCTCCAGCAGCACCAGANCCNGGNTNTTGATCCANTGGNGGGAGCTTCATTTCTTGCTGTGTGCNTGCTGACAGNTGACGGATGATTTNNTCNGCGGCCTCTANATCGGAGTGGGTTAATCCTTTTTGNGGGCCGTAAACTGAGGATGCTCCCGAGGGGCCCCAAAGAGGGTTGTTTACATCACATAATCCAATCAGTTTTATNTGNCTTAANNTAGNGTNTAATTGGGTTGAGTCGATCTTANTGCATTGCGCCAGCTGTNGNAGGTTTGGTTGCAGAGNCTGATTGTTGTGGTCTAGAAAAACAATNCCCANGGCATGGAGNANGCCGGCNCCNCCATCGTTNGTGCCGGAGCCCCCGAGNGTGACTNCGATGGTTTGNCATNCTTGCTCCAANGCTATTTTGATTANCTCTCCNGTNCCTTTGCTTGAGCCAGCTCTNACATCTGCTGATTTTCTNCTGGATAGATGGATNCCTGANGCTTGTGCCATTTCGATAAACGCAGTTTTGTNATTAANCNCGGATTCAGGNAGCCATAGCCATTCAGCAGNAGTCGGTTCCTGGTTAGGTCCAGTGACCTCTGCTGATTCTCTTTTNAANTTTTNTCTNAAGGGACTATGNAGCAGAGCTTCAAGTGTGCCTTCTCCCCCATCTGCCATTGGGCAGGTATCGATTATGCTATTGGGAAAGCTNTCCTGGATNCATTCGCGAGCGATATCGCAGAACTCAGCTGCTGATAAGCTTCCTTTAAAGCTATCTGGTGCTACCAGAAACTTNGGATTATATGGCTGTTGAAGATCTTTTGAACCCTTCATTTTNNTGATTCCGAATACTTACTGAANTTTAAAACCTTGGATTTTNCATAGATAATGTATTGATATCTAAGAAAAAAGCAACCCTATTNTCNNAAGTGTTAAGTATTAGNNACATTTATCCGATAAG
>PBRN01000064.1:0-6786 GCA_002725955.1 Pseudobdellovibrionaceae bacterium | reverse complement strand
TGGTAGAGGTGATTTTTATGTANGAATTAAAGATAAAAGANATTTTACNACATACNGCGATNGTCNGCTTCTCAATGGCGNTTGGCTCGCTAATTTCGGGCTGTGATAAAGANCTTTTTGAGAATCACTTTTCTGGGCGCTCCGATACTGAAGTNGGTGACAGCGCAGCTACCATCAAANCCAATGACGAACNCGTTGTGGANCCAATAAATATCAGTGGCACTTACCTTACTTGTCAAATCACTCAAGAACCAGCACCAGACCAGGCTAATGGTATTGTAAGTTGTGGTATTAANAATAAAGAAGATGATACCAAAGCTGCNTTAGCTGATTTGGTTGACGTTACTTTGTGGTCTCATCAGGGTAGTGAAGACACCAATATTGAAATTGTTTCTGAAGATACTNCTGAGGCNAGTCCCTGGCATCAGATTTATCGGTTTTCAGGTNTTGACTTCACCGANCTGCTTGCTGCTATGAGGGATACTCAGATCCGATTTCAAGGTGGTGTAAAAGGAACNGCTAATACTGCCAGTTANAGTGCAGCTAAAGTAGTGTCATCATCAGNTATTGCTGAATTGCCTGAAAANTTNGCTGTTTACTATAATGGTAATTTAGTGATTAATCAGCCATCGGCAGGNTTTGAGAAACGGATNCTACCGACTGTNAATTATACTTATANTGATATCGATGGTTGCTATGTGGCATGTTACAGTNCTAATGAAACCAATGCTGTTTATGAAACATCTGCAGGTATCTATGTCCATGGCATGATGAGGNTGCAAGGCTATTACGAAGGCACAACCTGCAGACTNACTATGGAATTAGCTGACCGGCTCGATCGAGANCCCGCAATCAAAGCTCTGTGNGTTAATAACATTGANTCTTGCCAGGACGGTTGCTGGGGAGGNGGNAATACNGGGGGNTTTATTGGGATTCAGTCNCTCTCTGGNGGAGGTTNANAGTTGGTTTTTTGAAGCGATAGGGCCTACAGNTTNTGCCTGATACCNTNCANACTGTCCTGTTCGCAGGCAGTTTGACCNTAGNTTACAATGATAAAACACTGTAATTATTACTGTGAATACATGGCATNGCTATTGCAGAATTGGAGGTACATAACCGGATGGTTTATTTGGATATTCCTATTTGTTATTGAAACAACCTACTATTGTCTGCTTTTTGTAGCTTTTCTCTGTTACTGTCAAANTACTTCCAAATTCTTCCTTTGATTCAAATAAACCATCTAGCTTNTCTNAACAAAANCCCCCTCCGTTCTAAAACATCNATGAAACTATAATTTGAATTAACTTGTTGGTCTTGNTTGTGGCAGGTAAAATCGATACAACCCTAAAATCTTTGCTAGCATTTGAGCAGCTNNTTCTTGTTTAAGNTTAAATGNTTTGGNTNGGCNGGTTCGCTATAATGTAAAGCGTNAAGAAATTAAANGATCAAAACCTTCTCTGGNGAGCTGATATTGCAGTTTTNTTTGATTATCTCAAAGAGACTTAGTGTTTTNTTNCTTCCCTTTCTGCTTGCTCTGTTGGTGGTNCAGTCAAGTCATGCNCAGGGAGCGATTCTGGGTACGGAATGGCGAGGAGAATATCTTGANGGAAAGACAGGAGCTTTTTATTATAAAATGGTAGTGTCAAAGGGGTTGCTGCCAGGCGGTACTATCGATCAAACTTTGGCAGTTAAAATCACCTTGAAAAACCCTACCACGGGCAAGACCTATTATTTTAGTTATACTTATACTCCCGGTCAGGAGCAACCTGACGCCCTGTGGAAAATTTCAGCTGGAATTTGGCATTTATCGAGTCTCGAGGTTTCCGATTCTCGTGGTAAAAAGAGACGATGGCGCGGTAAAAAAGCTTTTATCGTAAAGCGCCTTTCTATGTCTAATTTCGGTAAATGGAGCTTGTATCGTAAGGGAAAAAAAGGGATTAAGCTAAAGATTAAGTCTACCTCTAATATTTGGGTGCCGGATAAAAATGAGTATGGATCATTAGTGAATATTATTGATGGTCGCAGTGGGCGTCAGCAGAAAGAATTATCAGGACCATCCCTCTATCGCAAAGCAAAAAACAAGTTTACCAATGATCAGGAAATGAGAGCCGCACTTAGCTACAATCAACAGATCCATATGGTTTATCAGCTGAACCTATTTAAAAATAATATAAATGCTCCTGCTATTGGTGAAGTTTTAGCAGTGCATGAGCCTAAATTCAGATCCTGTTATGCTAATAGGCTTGATGAAACACCTTATTTAAATGGCAAGCTCGACATTCGGTTTCAGTTGTCTCCGGGGATGAAAGCCATGACTAATATGAAGCTGATGAAAGGCAGTCTTCAAGATCGAGACCTGTTGAAGTGCATTTACTATGAGCTGGCGCAGATTTCCTATCCGGTGAAAAAGAAGATGGTAGGGCGATTAACGTTCTGGTTTCGTAATCGATAAGTGACTCACTGCTTTGAAGAGATCATTGCTTCATAAACGTCCTGCTCTTTATGCTTTATCTAAATTTAATCATTAAGATAAACCCGAATGTATGTTAAAGAAGTTGAGCTTGTGCATGTTCATAGCTGGACTATGGGTATATGGGCAGCTTAATTAGTTTTGTTACGTCGTGTTGGCGTCTTGTTTCGCAGAATAGAGCGATGAAACAAAGTAAGTTGGTAACTCACCTGATTGTAGTAAGCCTAAATGACTTAAAGAGACGGCCTATCATCATGCAAGATCTCTTTTTTAGACATATTTAATTTGTCAATTCTTAGGAAGAATTATGTTCCCAGAACAATTTGTTTTTGATTTTGCTCAACAGCTGAATGACTGGATGGATGCTCTAATCCTGACTTATGGAGATCAATTTGGGGCATTTTCAGATCATTTAACCTTAGGCATTGTTAAGGTTGAAGCCCTCTTGCGGCAGTCCCCATGGTGGCTGGTTGTGCTTGTTATTGGTGGCATATCTTACTTATTCAGTAGAAAAGTCATGATGAGTCTTTCGCTGATGGGAGTGATGATTTCAGTTGGTGTTTTGGGGCTTTGGGACCAGGGGATGCAAACCTTAGCGTTGATGCTCATGTCGGCAATGTGTGTTGTGGTTTTAGGAATTCCGGTCGGCATTGTTATGGCTCGTAACGATTGGTTTAGGCGGATCGCCTTACCTATATTGGATGGTATGCAGACCTTACCCACTTTTGTTTATTTAATACCGGCGATCATGCTCTTTGGTTTAGGTAAGGTCCCGGCGCTTCTTGCCACCGTCGTCTATGCTGTGCCGCCGCTGATTCGGATGACAGACTTGGGTATTAGAATGGTTGATCGGGAGATTATAGAAGCTAGTAATTCTTTTGGGGCTGATTCGAAGCAGTTATTATGGGGGGTGCAATTTCCTCTGGCGTTTCCTAACATCATGGCAGGGGTTAATCAAAGTACGATGATGGCTTTGTCTATGGTGGTATTATCATCGATGATCGGTGCCAGAGGGTTAGGCGAACAGGTTTTGTTGGGTATTCAGCGTTTGAATGTGGGTCAGGGTTTACAGGGTGGGTTAGCGATCGTTGCCCTTGCTATTGTTCTTGATCGTTTAACTCAGAATTTAGGTAGGGACCATGCAAAAGATTCACATTAATCAAGTTACAAAAATCTTTGGTCAGCAAACTGATAAAGCCCAGAAGATGGTTAAAGCAGGTGCATCTAAATCTGAAATATTTAGTGAAACTGGTTGCACCGTGGGTTTGAGGAACGTTTCTTTGGAAATTCCTGAAGGCCAAATTTTCGTGATTATGGGGCTATCTGGTTCAGGGAAGTCCACTTTGATTCGTCACGTCAATCGTTTAATCGAACCTACTGAAGGGGAAATTTTGGTTGATGGTGAGGATGTCCTGCAAAAAAATGAAGAAGCTTTGCGGGATTTTCGCCGCAATAATATCAGTATGGTTTTCCAACACTTTGGCTTGTTGCCTCATAAAACAGTGTTGGAAAATGTTGGGTATGGACTAAAAATCAGAGGATTGTCTAAAGAAGCTGTTCGCAGTGAGGCAGAAAAGTGGATCGATACCGTTGGTCTTAATGGCTACAATGATGTCCGCCCAGGACAGTTGTCAGGCGGTATGCGTCAGCGTGTGGGTTTGGCTAGAGCATTTGCGACGAATCCAGACATTTTGTTGATGGACGAGCCTTTTGGTGCTTTGGATCCGTTAATCAGACGAGATATGCAGGATCAGCTGCTAGAAATTCAAAGTAATTTAAAAAAGACGGTATTATTTATCACTCATGACCTTGATGAGGCGCTTAAGTTGGGTAATCAGATCGCTATCATTAAAGATGGTGAGGTGATTCAGGTGGATACACCGGAAGATCTAATTCTGAATCCAGCGACTGACTACGTCCGTTCTTTTACCAGGGATATTAACCGGGGTAAATTTGTTAAGGCTAGTTCCATCATGGTCAAAGAAGAGGGTATAGATCCGGGGAGCCACATTGTGGTTGATTCATCGACCACATTGTCAGATTTACTACCTTTAGTGTTCAAAGATAATAGCGATCATATTCTGGTCGCAGACGAAGGCGTAATGTGCGGTAAAATAAACAAAAGAACGCTGATGGCTACTTTTAATGATTCCAGTGTCAATTAAACTATATTCATCATTCATGGATATAGTTTTCATTTATACCTTTAAAATTAATGTATAGTCTTTGACTTAGTCTAGTATCTTAACTTTCATACATAGCTTTGGGGGATGATCTTGAGTAACCGTCAGCTGCCTGATCCAGTATTGCCCGATAGTCTGTTAGAAATGCATCCACAGGTTGACCCGACTGCTTTTGTGGCGCCCGGTGCCGTTGTTATTAGTCGAGTCAGTTTAGCGAAGGAATCTTCGGTCTGGTATAACACGGTACTGCGTGGGGATATCAATAAGATTGAAATTGGTGAACGTAGTAATATTCAGGATGGTTCTATTATTCACCTGGCAAATGATTTCCCATGCATTGTCGGCAACGAGGTGTCAATCGGTCATCATGTGAACCTACATGGTTGTACTGTAGGGGATGGGGTTTTAGTGGGTATCGGTGCGATTGTGCTGACCGGTGCGATCATTGGTGATGAAGCGATGATTGCTGCTGGGTGTGTTGTGAAAGAAAATCAGGTGATTGAATCAGGCTTTTTATATGCCGGTGTACCCGCAAAAAAAATTCGAGCTTTAACTGAAGGAGAGAAGCAAAACAATCGCCTGATGGCGGGGAAGTATGTTGCTCAATCCCGGCTGTACTTGTCAAAAGGAGATGCGGTACCAATGTATAAACCGCTTTGAGTATATGCTGAAATTCGATTTGCATAACAAGGCATTAGCTATGAAAGCATTGACTACAGTATTCCATAAATAAAATAGCTACCTTTTGTGCTTCTTCTTTACTGTCCGGATAATCCAGTTGGTGATAAAAATCACTCAATTTTTCTAGTCGTTTTAGTTCCAGATCATCTCCCTGCAGCAGGTTGAGATGAGCCAGAAAAAACAGGACATAGCCCGAGTGGATCCGGTCCAGGTCTTTTCCTGAAAATCCAAAAGCTTTTTGCGTGAATGCGAAATAGCATTTGATAAACTGACTAAGTTGCTTATCCAGATTTTTCATGGCCTCTAATATAGATGCTGGGTTGGGTAGGCCGGTGAGTTCGAGCATTTTAATTAGATAGTCGGGAAAGAATAAGTCTTTCTCCAGCGGCAGATTTAGGTCGTTAGCAATCACTTGATCGAGTTGTTTTAGATCAGGCTGTTGTGTCAGTTTTTTTAAACTAATCAGGTTTAGAGCTGACTGATCCAGTTCTGTTGGTTTGTCAGTTTCAGTCTGATATTTACCTAACTCTGTTTTGATGGCGACAAATTCTTCGTCAGCCAGTTCCAGCAATCCGGCCAGTCTTGAGAACTTACGCCTGATAGCGTCAGGTACAGCCTTTGGAAATTTGTAACCGAGATCGTGTTCTATTTCTGCCCAGGTATGTTGTAAGATGGTTCGGATTTGAATCTCAAATCGCAGTCCTTCAGGGAGTCCCTGCCTGACAAGGCCGGGTGGTAGCTTGCAAATATAATGGAGTGATTTGTAACCAAAGCGGTCAGGAGCTTCTATGGATCGCTTATCAATGGAATGTTCAAAGTCCACTTCGAACTGTTGCTCAATCACCGAGGCCACCTGATCAACTGCATCCTCAAAGTAAGTGATGACTCTAATCCCCAGGATATCGGTAATGTCGTTCAGGCTTTGGTAGATCTTGTCTGGCCTAGCCGTCTTTTTGGCTAGGCTCTCCGGGCTCTTCAACCGTGCGGAAATATCATGGATTTCAACATGGTGGTCAGTTAATGCATGAGTGAGCCTTTCCCTCAATTGAGGGATTAATAAGGCTAAGTTGTCAGCGTGAGCGTGAAAAGCAGTGATGATACTCTTATTTTGCATTGACATGATGGTGTATCTCCATACAAGCTTGTTCTTGGAACACAGTATCCTTGGTGATCCTATTGATCAAGGGTTTCAAAGATTAAACAAGCGGAAAGACGCAATGAAAGAATTAGCGACATTTGCTGGAGGCTGTTTTTGGTGTATGGAGCCACCCTTTCGGGATGTTCCTGGGGTGCAATCGGTCATGCCCGGATACATGGGAGGACATGTGGTAAACCCCACTTATGAGCAGGTTTGTGGCGGTCAGACCGGTCATGCAGAGGTGGTGCAGATTAGCTTTGACAATGAAACATGCCAATTTTCAACCCTGCTAGAGATATTTTGGCGTAACATTG
>PBRN01000063.1 GCA_002725955.1 Pseudobdellovibrionaceae bacterium | reverse complement strand
AGACGATTGTTTCTATTAATGACCCGACGATACAAGTCATTCAAATCCGATGTAGCAAACCTACCACCGTCCAGTGGCACTAAGGGACGTAAGTCCGGCGGTAAAACTGGTATTACCGACAACATCATCCATTCAGGCTTGGCTTCAGTGTTATGAAAGGCATCTACTACCTTTAGACGTTTTTGCAGTTTTTTACGGCTTGCTTCAGAACTAGAAGCCAATAAATCTTTTCGCAAATCTTCTGCTAAATCATCTAGACGCAAACCACCCAGNAATTCNTGAATAGCTTCAGCNCCNACTCCCACTCTAAACGANCCATTACCATGCTCTTGAAGCAGNCCATCATATTCTTCTTCACTGATAACCTGNCCNACACTCAAACCTGTNAGCTCATCATTACCCGGATCTAGAACNACATAAGCTTCGCTGTACAAAATCCGCTCNACATCTTTCAAAGTAATATCGAGAATTGCACCTATTCTTGANGGCAGAGATTTNAGAAACCATATATGNGCTACCGGGGTAGCTAAGTTTATATGGCCCATCCTTTCTCTTCGAACTTTCGAATGAATAACCTCGACACCACATTTATCACAAACAATGCCTCTGTGTTTCATGCGNTTATANTTGCCACAGATACACTCAAANTCGCGNACNGGACCAAATATCTTCGCACAAAATAAACCATCTCTCTCTGGTTTGAATGTCCGGTAATTAATGGTCTCAGGTTTCTTTACTTCGCCAAAAGACCAGCTTCTAATCTTCTCNGGNGAAGCCAGAGAGATTTTTATCGCCGAAAAGCTCAACAAATCAGTNGGTTTATCGAAGAAATTTAATAGATCATTCAAAGGAACCACCTCTTCAGTAGGGTGAATATCAAACTATTTAACTAAAAAGCATANGAGGTAAATCTAATTACCTCATGCAAAACCTTCNAGAGCTACCTCTTGATTTCCCCGGACTAAATTAACATCCAGCCCAAGACTCTGCAGCTCTTTTACCAACACATTGAAACTCTCAGGTAACCCTGGGGTCATTAAGTTCTGGCCCTTGACTATNGACTCATACATCCGGGTTCGACCAAGAACATCATCAGATTTAACTGTCAAGAACTCCTGGAGCGTATGGGCAGCACCGTATGCTTCCATTGCCCAGACCTCCATCTCNCCTAANCTCTGACCACCAAACTGAGCTTTACCTCCNAGCGGCTGTTGAGTCACTAATGAGTATGGCCCAATCGACCTAGCNTGAATCTTNTCATCTACTAGNTGATGAAGCTTTAAGATATACATCACGCCAACNGTAACTCTATTGTCGAACTTATTACCTGTTCGACCATCATACAAGTCACTCTGACCNTCTTCATCTAAGCCNGCCANCNCAAGGGCACTCCGGATATCNGTCTCCGTTGCACCATCAAACACTGGATTTGCAAATTGAACACCTTCCCTAAACTTCCGAATNTAAGTCCTCAACTCGTCNTCAGTACAAGTCTCGGTAAATNTCCTTACNTCTTCTGTATCCCAAATTTTCAGGATGATATCTATCAGCTTANCCCTACTGTAGTTCTGGTCGAGATACTCGTTGAGACGCTCACCCAGACCTTTAGCTGCCCACCCNAAATGAACCTCTAGTACTTGACCAACATTCATTCGAGAAGGCACACCNAGTGGATTNAANACAATGTCCACAGGTCGNCCNCTATCCAAGAANGGCATATCTTCTTCGGGGAGAATACGAGAAACCACGCCTTTGTTGCCATGCCTTCCCGCCATTTTNTCACCAACCTGCAACTTACGCTTAATAGCGACGTAAACTTTGACCATTTTGATCACACCAGGAGGTAACTCATCACCTTTTCTTACCTTCTTNANCTGCTCTTCAGTCATGAATCTAATTAGATTTACTTTATCTCGAAGATTCTCAATAACTTTAGCTAATAANGTATTCTTCTCAGCTTCTTTAACCGTAAGGCTATCCCACAACGGGTAGTCTAGCTCATTCAAGAACTCTTCTGTGATCGNGNTACCNGCCTGNACAACAACCATACCTTCCGGGTTTCTAATATCGCCTGCNAGTGTTTCNCCACCAGCTATCGNTGCAATCTTTCTAGCTGCAGACTCTTTNATTATAGANACNCTNTCGGCTTCATCCTTTTTCAGCTCAAGAATTTCNGCATTTTCTATNTCAATTGANCTAGCGTCTTTAATAGCACCTTCACGAGAATAAATTTTCGCTCCNATNACNGTTCCNACAACTCCAGGCGGCACCCTTANCGAAGTATCCCTAACATCCCCAGCTTTTTCGCCAAATATAGCCCGAAGTAACTTCTCTTCTGGAGTTAGTTGAGTCTCGCCTTTNGGTGTAATTTTACCNACNAGCAGATCGTTTGGACGCACTTCAGCCCCNACCCTAATCACGCCAGCATCATCTAAATCNGCNAGAGCTTCCTCACCTACGTTAGGAATATCTGAGGTAATTTCTTCCTGACCTAACTTTGTATCTCTCGANAAGCATTCAAATTCCTGAATATGAATACTTGTATAAAGGTCTTCTTTAACAACNCTTTCAGATATTANNATTGAATCTTCAAANTTGTAACCAGACCATGGCATAAANGCCACCGTNANATTCTGACCNAGAGCCAGCTCACCCATCTCAGTTCCGAAACCNTCNCCGATAATATCACCGGCCTTAACAATTTCGCCCTTAGAAGTAATAGGCTTCTGATTAATACAAGTATCNACNTTAGAGCGCTTGTACTTCTTCAGNTTATANATATCTACTTCNGCACCNACATCGGTGATATCCCCGCTTTCATCTGAGGTCTTCACCACAATCCGCTCAGCGTCAACTGCCACTACTTCCCCGGCACGCTTTACAACCACCGTTGCACCGGAATCTTTAGCAACAATCCTCTCCATACCAGTACCGACAAGTGGTGCCCTGGTCTTCAATAGAGGTACAGCTTGACGCTGCATATTCGAACCCATAAGAGCTCTGTTTGCATCATCATTCTGTAAAAAAGGTATCAAGTTCGCAGCAACAGAAACCAATTGGCTGGTTGATACGTCCATAAGATCGGCTTCATCTGCACGCACGATCTCATTTTCACCTGCTCTTCTCGCATAAACCATTTCATCAGGTGTCTTGATCACTTGGGTTTGAGCAATCACATGATCATCGTGTTCTTCAGCAGCCGTATAGTAATCAACTGCTTTTTCGCCCTCACCCTTTACAATCTCACGGTATGGCGTTTCTATAAAACCATACTGATTGACCTTGGCATAAGAAGCCAATGAAGAAATTAGTCCAATATTTGGGCCTTCAGGAGTTTCAATAGGACAAATACGCCCGTAATGAGTCGGGTGAACATCCCGTACCTCGAAACCTGCCCTTTCCCTACTTAAACCGCCAGGACCGAGCGCTGAAAGTCTCCTCTTATGAGTCACCTCCGACAGTGGATTCGTCTGGTCCATGAATTGACTCAACTGACTACTGCCGAAAAATTCTTTAACGACCGCAGAAGCTGGTTTGTTATTGATAAAGTCATGAGGCAAAAGAGTTTCAACATCACCTAATTGCAGTCGCTCACGAATCGCTCTTTCGATACGCAAAAGCCCAATCCGATATTGATTTTCGAGCAGTTCACCAACCGCCCTTACTCTACGATTACCGAGATTATCGATATCATCGATAGCGCCCTTATCATTCTTTAAACCAAGCAGATATTCAACGGTACGCAAAATATCTTCTCGAGTTAAAGTCCGAGTCTCCACCGACAAGTCCAGACCCAACTTTTCATTTAGTTTGATACGGCCAACGGCACTCAAATCATAACGATCAGGATTAAAAAATAAATTATCAAATAACGCCGTGGCGGGCTCAATCGTTGGAGGGTCACCAGGGCGCATTCTTTTATAAATTTCTAAGATGGCTTCATCTTTGGTGTCTATCTTATCTGTAGATATGGTATCGCGGAAAGATGAATCAAAGTTAACACCATCAATAAACAGAATTGAAAAGTGCACGGCACCAAGCTGGGTTAGAGCCTCTATATGCTCTGCTTCTATTTGACCATTCAGAGGCAGAAGAGGCTCCCCGTTTGCATCAAGGATGTCATCTGCTGTGATCTTTCCAATCAGATCATCAGAATCGATACTGACGTATTCGATACCGGCTTGTTCCATCTGCTTAATGGCACCAACAGATATACGACGACCTTTCTTCACTAGAACTTTACCTGAAGCTGAATCAACCAAATCCTGAAGAGCTCGCTGCCCCCTCAAAACATCATAGTTTAGCTTCTTTTCGAACTTACCATCTACAATACGGATCTCTTCCTTCTTGTAGAAACGTTCTAGCAACTCTCTTTCTGAATAGCCTAGAGCTTTTAGAAGTATCGATGCGTGCATTTTTCGCCGACGGTCAATCCGAACATATAACAAATCTTTGCTATCGAATTCAAAATCAAGCCAACTACCTCTATAAGGTATCACGCGGGCTGTATACAACAGCTTCCCCGATGCACTATTCTTACCTTTATCATGGTCAAAAAATACACCCGAAGATCTATGCAGCTGAGAAACAACAACTCTCTCAGTACCATTAACAATGAAAGTGCCTTCATCAGTCATCAGAGGAATTTCCCCAAAATAAACTTCCTGCTCTTTCACGTCCCTGATGCTTTTCACATCGCTTTCTTTATCTTTATCCCACACAACCAATCGAATGATAACCTTCAATGGCGCAGCGAAGCTCATGCCACGTTGACGGCATTCATCCACCGTATACTTCGGCTCTTCGAAAGAATAACTAACGAATTCCACCGAGGCAGTCTCCGAGAAGTCAGTGATCGGGAAAACCGAATTAAACACAGCTTCCAAGCCTAAGCTTTTTCGGTTATTCGGCATCACATCGGCTTGCAGAAAATTGCTATAGCTACTTTTCTGAAGTTCAATGAGATAAGAAAAATTGATTGTAGCTGGAATGTTCTCGAACTTTTTTCTTGGACGAGCAAAACTAGCTGCGAGGGAGGTCATATAGCACTCCTATCGAGGGGATCCCTTTTGAATTTGATGATTAGCACGCAAAATAACACGCCAATCATACCTCACCCGCCAACCCAAGTGAAGCATCGGATATTGTTATACTAAAAAGCATCCAGGTTTTTCCGGATCCTTTCAGAGTATAGTGAAATGAGCCAATAAAAAAGCGGAAAGATGCAACATCGACAATTATATGGCCGNAGTTGATCTTTCCGACTTAAATATTACTTAAGTTCTACTTTNGCCCCAGCTTTTTCTAGAGCTTCTTTNACTTTATTTGCTTCATCTTTTGGTAGATCNGCTTTTACCTCTTTCGGGCAGCCTTCTACNAGNTCCTTCGCTTCTTTNAGACCTAAGCCAGTGATAGAGCGAATTTCTTTAATAACATTAATTTTCTTTGCACCATGGTCAACGAGAACGACAGTAAANTCGTCTTTCTCTTCAGCAGCAGCACCGCCAGCAGCACCACCAACAGCACCACCCATNACAACTGGAGCCGCAGCACTTACACCAAACTTATCTTCAAGTTCTTTAACAAGATCAGCAGCTTCAAGAAGTGTTAAGTTTTCCAGAAATTCAACCACTTGNTCTTTAGTAACACTAGACATTTAGATTCTCCCTAAAATTCATCACAGACTCTGAAGCCTGACTAATTTATTAACCCTGTTTTTTATCTTTTATAGCACCNAGNACCTGAACTAAGTTACGACTAACCCCACTCAAAGTAGTAACGAGACCTCTATGCGGAGCGATAATGCTACCAACAATTTTACCCATCAATACTTCTTTGCTTGGCAAGTCAGCAATAGCCTTTAATTCGTCGACAGACATCTTGCTTTGCTCAAGATAGCCAGTTTTCACAACAAATTTTTCATTNTTCTTTTCAAACTCAAGCAGCGTTTTCATCGCTTGNGCTGAATCTCCGTATGCACANAAAACCCCTAGCGGCCCNTTGAGCTCACTAGTNANTTCGGACATCTCCGGNACNTCTAATTCNATCGCCTTNACNGCNATCCGATTCTTAACGANATTAAACTCTGCATCNGCCTTTCTAAGCTCNACCCTAAGTTCAGTCAACTNNTCAACCGTCAGACCGCGGTACTCAGCAAACACTACAGCAGCNGATTTTTTAAATTTNTCGGCNACTTCGTCTTTTANNTTCTTTTTTCCAAGAGCATCCATCGAACACTCCTCCTAAGGCTTAAATGGAGCTGAATCAACTCTGATCCCAGGCCCCATAGTAGATGATAAGGAAATTTTCTTTAGGTACGTACCCTTAGCAGTTGATGGCTTAGCTTTTACNAAAGCCTCAAGAACACTCCGAGTATTATCTTCTAGCTGATCTACAGTGAAGCTCGCCCTGCCTACAGAAGTATGGATAATGCCGGCCTTNTCGCACCTAAANTCAGCACGNCCNGCCCTAAGCTCTGTTACNGCCTTGGAAACATCGAANGTCACAGTACCNAANTTAGGNTTAGGCATCAAACCTCTCGGNCCCAAAACCTTACCAAGCCGCCCAACAACACCCATCATATCTGGAGTTGCGATAACCTGATCAAAGTCTAGCCAGCCATCTTGGATCTTTTTAGCCAAGTCATCGCCACCGACAAACTCGACACCAAGACCACCAGCTTCNGCAGCTTTTTCACCCTTTGCNAATATTACAATTCTTACTTTTTTACCTAGNCCATGAGGAAGGGGTATTGCTCCGCGAATATTCTGNTCCGCATGCCTTGGNTCTAGCCCAAGATTCACAACCACATCTACAGACTCCTCCATCTTGGTGAAGGAAATCTCTTTGAGTAAACNAAGTGCATCCTTAAGCTGATAGGCCATAGACCTATCCACNTTTTCTAAGGCTGCACGGTATTTCTTACCACGCTTTGCCATACTTATTCTCCGTAGTGCAAACAAGCTTTCCNAGAAAGCTCTCCTACTATAAAAGTTATTTAACCTCTAAACCCATACTTCTAGCAGTGCCCGCAATAATTTTAAACCCTGCTTCGTCGTCGTAGGCGTTAAGATCTGCCTTTTTTGTCTTTACAATTTCTAATACTTGNTCTTTTGTCACCGAACCACAAACCTGTGTGCCGGGCGTATTTGCNCCCTTATCCAGTTTAGCTGCTTGCTTAAGCAATACCGCTGCAGGCGGGCTTTTCAAAACGAAACTAAAGGACTTGTCCGCATATACAGTGATAACAGTCGGNAAAATCATCCCGGCCTGTTTTTGTGTCTTGGCATTAAAATCCTTGCAAAAAGCCATTATGTTCACACCCCGTTGACCTAGAGCAGGCCCGATAGGTGGCGCAGGATTCGCCTTACCAGCTGGAATTTGTAATTTAATAAAACCGACTACTTTTTTAGCCACAATGATAGCTCCTAATTAATAGAGTCAACAAACGCTGACTCNCAGCATTGNAAAATGCGATGTATCGCATTACCATGCACTCGTCAAGTTGTTTTTATTGGACTCATCAGACCAACAAGATTTATTCAGATTTTTCTACTTGCCTGAACTCAAGCTCCACAGGTGTGTCACGACCAAATATACTAACTAATACCCGAACCTTCATCTTNTCAGGCCGAACTTCATCNATAACACCGTCAAAGTTGCTAAATGGNCCATCNATNACTTTGATAGTCTCCCCCTTCTCAAAAGCAACAACCGGCACAGCNNGCACAGCGCTATCTGCGTCNGNAGCNCCCNCACTAGCACTAGCACTCCCGCCTTCNATCATACTNACAACTTCGTGATCGGGNAGAGGNCGNGGNCGAACAGAGTTCCCAATAAATCCNGTGATCTTNGGTGTTTCGGTCACAAGATGCATNGAGTAATCATCNAGCANCATTTGAACAATCATATAACCTGGAAANGAAGGCGAAGANNTCACCCNCTTTTTACCAGTNTTAGTCACNGTTTCTTTNACAACTTGNGGTATATGAATATCACCAAANTTTTCTTCAAGCCCTTGNGACCTAGCTCTCTCCAACAAGGCNGCCTTGGCCTTTTCTTCATAGCCNGAATAAGTATGCACNACATACCATTTAAGATCGTTTTCCATCAGGTTTACCTATTCTATTGATTTTAATAACTAANAGCCTAACAAAAGGCCGCAAACAAAAATTAAAACAAACTGATTTATTTTAATTCATGCAAGCAGGAATCCCAATGCCGTAGTCCACACAAAATCAAAAACAGCAAGAATGCCGGCAAAAACCCCAACTACAACGCATACTACTATTGTCATCCGCTTGGTATCAGCNCCATTTGGCCAAGTNACTTTTCTCAACTCNCTTATGGCCGATAAATAGTATTCTTTTCTATTTTGATCTTGNGATAGCCANTATANCGCACCNGCACCNATGATTCCACTNANCAAATATGAGGCTAACTTATACCACTCGTANCGGTCAACCCATCCNGTTTGTATCCCGANGGTAGTNCCAGCCTTAGAAGCCGTGTAGATTGTCACCAANAAAACCAAGACATAGCAAATACGGAGCCACGTTGCATCATCTTTACCCATCAAGAACCTCTGANTCTANCAATCGGCGTTAACTTTAAATCGGAGCAGGCGAGGAGGGATTCGAACCCCCNACCCGCGGATTTGGAATCCGCTGCTCTACCAATTGGAGCTACTCGCCTATACCTTATAAAAAATGGGTGGCANTGGAATTCACCACCCNNTTTTAAACTAACTNCANTCGNTGTTTTTACTCTACAACCTCAGCCACAACACCAGCACCAACAGTACGACCNCCTTCACGGATCGCAAANCNTAGNTCNTTNTCCATAGCNATAGGCTGAATCAANGAAACTTCAATATCAATATTATCACCAGGCATAACCATNTCTACATTATCAGGAAGCTTGATGTCTCCNGTAACGTCTGTTGTTCTGAANTAGAACTGNGGACGGTANCCNTTGAAGAAAGGAGTATGTCGACCACCCTCTTCCTTAGTCAAGATATAGACAGAAGCCTTGAACTTAGTGTGCGGAGTAATAGATCCGGGCTTCGCCAGAACCTGACCACGTAAAACTTCTTCACGCTTAGTACCACGTAAAAGTACACCCACGTTATCACCTGCTTGACCTTGATCAAGCAACTTCCTGAACATCTCAACGCCAGTACAAGTAGTGACGGTTGTCTCTTTAATACCAACGATCTCGATATTTTCACCAACCTTGATGATACCTGCTTCGATACGACCAGTCACAACAGTACCACGACCAGATATTGAGAAAACATCCTCAATAGGCATCAAGAACGGCTTGTCTACTTCCCTCTCAGGAGTAGGAATATATTTGTCACACTCATCGATCAATGAAGCAACTTTTTTAGCCCAGTCATCATCAGCAGAATCAGCCTCAAGAGCTTTAAGAGCAGACCCATGAATAATAGGGGTGTCATCTCCTGGAAATTTGTACTCACTCAAGAGCTCTCTAACTTCCATCTCAACAAGCTCTAACAGCTCTTCATCATCAACCATGTCACACTTGTTGAGGAAAACCACAACGTAAGGAACACCAACCTGACGAGCCAAGAGAATGTGCTCACGCGTTTGAGGCATCGGCCCATCAGCCGCACTAACCACAAGAATGGCACCATCCATCTGCGCCGCACCAGTGATCATATTCTTCACATAGTCAGCATGACCAGGACAATCAACATGCGCATAGTGTCTCACCTCAGACTCATACTCAACATGCGAAGTCGCAATCGTAATACCCCTCTCTCTTTCTTCTGGAGCATTATCAATTTCGTCAAACGCCTTAACTTCACCACCCCCCTTAAGGGCCATGACTTTGGTAATTGCCGCAGTCAAAGTGGTCTTCCCATGGTCAACATGGCCTATAGTACCAATGTTTACATGTGGTTTACTTCTATCAAATTTTTCTTTTGCCATGCCAAACTCCCGCCATCGACAGCCAATTCATTAAAGTTCATATAAGGATACACAGGACGAACGATTGTACATCCCTTCAAAAATTATGTGAAGCCCTTATTATGTCACCTGACTCGGTTAGTCAAAGACAAATAAGTGGAGCCCAGGATGGGAATTGAACCCATGACCTCGTCCTTACCAAGGACGTGCTCTACCCCTGAGCCACCTGGGCAAAAATCATATGCCAGTAAAAAAATGGAGCGGGAAACGGGATTCGAACCCGCGACCCTTAGCTTGGAAGGCTAATGCTCTAGCCAGCTGAGCTACTCCCGCTAAAACCATTTTAGCTACTGTATATAAATGGTGGAGGGAGATGGATTCGAACCATCGTAGACTAAGTCAACGGATTTACAGTCCGCCCCCTTTAGCCACTCGGGCACCCCTCCGATACAGTAACACTAAGCACATGGAGCTGGTGATGGGACTTGAACCCGCAACCTGCTGATTACAAATCAGCTGCTCTACCAATTGAGCTACACCAGCCAAAGCTACCACTAGAAACTGAAACGGGTTATATGCGATAACGCAACAACCACCTTTCTCGATGTAAATCACTATGATTTATACCCTGTCTCGAGTGGTAGGATCAATTACACTGATAAAGTCGCAGGTGTCAAGAACTTAAAAACAATTTTAGCACCATCAGGTTTTAGGCAGAAGAGCATAAATAGCAATTCCAGCAGCAACAGACACATTGAGCGAATCGAATCCGCCTACTCCTGGGATTGATAACAAACGATCACATTTTTTTTCGACAATTTTGCTCAAACCGTTATCTTCAGAACCCATAACAAGAATCACTTTTTCGTACATTGAGCCCACCTCATGGATTGGCTCCCCATCCATTTTGGTACCAAGTACCCAAAAGTCCTTAGCCTTCATCTGCTCAATGAAACGACTAATGTTGGTCACCACAGTCAGATTGACCTTGGAAAACGCTCCCTGGGAGGTTTGAACAGATGCATCTGTGAGCAAAACTTGACGATCTTTGGGAGCAACAATTTCTTTTATGCCAAAAAAGGCCGCATTTCTTGCTATAGCGCCTAAATTGCGGGGGTCCGTGATATGATCCAGGACAAGAATCATCTCCGCATCAGGCCTAAGACGATCGATCAATGAAATTTCATCTCCTAAATCAAGCTTAACCAAAGCGGTAACTGGATGAACGTCTTCCATCTCTATGTCGCTTTGACCCGAGATGGCCACATTAACGTCAAGATGCTGATCTACCCAAGTTTTAACCCGGACCTGCCACTCATCACGAACATGAATTTCTTTAATAGATACAGGCTTGTGTTTTAGAAATTCCTGGATAGCAGACCAGCTCTTAATCGTAAAGACATTCGGAGGATGAGACATTTCCCGCCTGGGAAAGCCCGGCCTTTTTTGCCCATGCTTATTTATTTTTTTTTTTGATTTCATCTCGTTAATTCCAAAAAGCGATCTTTAACGTCGTAGCCGGCATCACCCGGTAGTAAATCTGTCGTTACCAATAATAGAAAATTAATTAAACCTTTTAACTGATGCCTGACTAATTCAAACTGGTCATCGCTTTCAGAACAATGATTGAATAAATTGATTACAGATTCAGCCGCAACTTCACCATCATCCCCTAAATACAGAAAAGGAAAGGCCATATTGTTCGGCTTACCAACGAACTGAAGCAAATGCTCCTTAGGAAAAACCAGATTGGCGCCCTTAAATGCTTGCCGAGAATCTCTCAACAAAAGATCATACATATCCAAAAGATTCTTTAATTTTTTCACTCGCTCATTGTTTGCAAAGTTNACCCTTTGATCATCCATACTAAAAGTAACTTTACGCTTAGTAAAAAAATTAAATAAAGCAATATAGGTATTTATATCTCTCAGTTTAGATTTTTTAACTATGTCACTGATGTGGNTACTTTCTTCTACTAACTGCAGAAAGTCNGATTCGAAAGTACCCTCCTCTGGTTCAACCCAATCATGATCATTCCTATTNACNATGACCTCTGTTTTTTCATGAACCCNACTAAGAAAACTACGAAATACCATNCCAATAGAAGAGCTTTCCTTTATNATTTTGATAGTATCCTCAAANANCACNTTAGGAACATTACCAACTANGCCCTCATCNACTTGNACNTATACTTGCTTTGCNAAAAATAGAGACCTAAAGATCTCCAAGAATTGNAGCTTCAATGCTTCCCAAAGGTCNGCTGATGAGAAAATATGATTTTGAATCAAGACCTGACCAAACTTTCTCGTGCGATCCACCTGAACAGCAGAATCCACCATTTGCTCTAAGGTGATCATNCCNGCTCTATAAATAACTTCACCCAAACGATCATCGATCAGTGTTGAAGAGGCAAAAATAAAGTCTCCATCTTCAAANAGAATTTTTTTAACCCCNCGCCCCATATCCACAGATACCGCTCCAGTAAANTTTCTCTGTATNAGACCGANCAAAAAGGANCCAAATACCTCAATNGACATTTTTGCAAAGCAATCCTTCATACCAGCCATGCTATTTTCAGCATCCTGTGAAAGCAGTAAAAAACGCTCCCCTCCAGCCGGAAGCAAGTTCCAAGCTGTCTTCCCTTCTCTTGTTTTACGACCCAACTCAGGACCACTAATGATCAACGAATCACGGTCTGTTTTTATAGTATATTCACTCACCAACAGTCAGCCCTTCAGTTGTTTNGGATCAATTTCATACATTTTTAGCTTNCGATGTAAGTTACTACGTTCAATTCCAATAGCATCAGCTGTCCTTGAAACATTCCACATATTTTCTTTTAGTTTATCAAGTAAGTAAGCTCGCTCAAAATCTGTTTTTGCTTGTTTTAATGTTGCAGCCCCAAACGACAAATTACTAGGGGCTTGNTGAATTTCTTGAGAAACAGCCATAATCCCCAAGTTGATCAAAACATCNGCCGTAACCAATTCTGAGTTCACCATTATCGTAATACGCTCAACNGTATTTTTTAACTCCCTNACATTGCCAGGCCACGAATTAGACATAAACATATCTTNAGCTTCNGCAGTAAGNACNTTNTCCTTCTCNCCCAAATTATCAGCATTCTCNTTAAAAAACCANTTAGTTANNNCCAAGATATCNGCCCCCCTATCCTTGAGAGGGGGTAAATGAATTGGAACTACATTTAATCGATAATAAAGATCTTCCCTAAAGTTNCCCAAGTCCATTTCNGACTTTAAGTCTTTGTTGGTCGCAGCGATCACTCTNACATCAACCTTTATCGTTTCGACGCTNCCTAGCCGCTCAAATTCCTGCTCCTGGAGAATTCTTAANATTTTNGCNTGAGTTTTCAGTGACATATCAGCNATTTCATCGAGAAACANAGTACCNCCATTAGCTAGCTCGAAACGCCCTCTTCGACTCGACANAGCATTCGTAAACGCACCTTTCGCATGCCCNAATAGCTCACTCTCAATAAGCTCTTCAGGAATNGCCGCGCAATTGACAGCGACGAATGACTCCTTAGAGCGNGTGCTATTCTGATGGATTAACTTAGCTACGACTTCTTTACCTGTCCCATTTTCTCCAGTAATGAGAACCCATGCATTTTTTGAAGCNACCAACTTAATCTGGTGCTTAATCTGNACCACCTGCTCAGATTCCCCGATAAGAACTACNCCCTTAGCAGACAAACTAGCAGCCTCACCTCTGAGGATNTGCTGAGCGTGATCCAAGATCGGCAATATCTTGTCAATCGACAACGGCTTCTCCAGAAAATCAAAAGCACCAAGCTTTGTTGCTCTNACCGCCGTCTCAATATTCCCATGCCCACTCATAACAACTATTGGAATTAANAAATTAATCTCTTTCAATTTCTGAAGTACTTCTATGCCATCCATTCCTGGCATCCAAACATCCAGAAGAACCAAATCCGGCTTTTGCCTCTGGAAAATCTCAATAGCTTCCAGACCACTNGAAGCTCTATNCGAATTCCAACCNTCATCAGAAAGAACACCGGACAAGGTATCACGAATGCTTTTNTCATCGTCTACGATCAAAGCATATGGCTCTCTAGGTTTCATTAACGTCAGCCCCCTTTCCGGCAGTGATAACGCTATCTACAGGCAACTCAATCACTACTTTAGTTCCCCCTTCAGATCCATCAACAATTCTCAGGTAGCCCCCATGATCTGAAACTATTTGACTCACTATCGCAAGCCCGAGACCGGTGCCATCTTTCTTAGTCGAAAAATATGGCTCTAAAACTCGAGACCTTATTCTTTCTGGGATCCCAGGACCGTTATCTTCAATTTCGATACGCACAGCTTGGAACTGGACTAAGTATTCAGCAGCCATACTGATTTTACCCTGCCCTTTTTTACCTTCAAGCGAAGCAATGGCATTAGACAACAAGTTAGTTAAAGCACGGCTAAACTGCTCTTTATCTATCCATAACATAGGAAGATTAGACTGAAATCCCTCTACGTTAAACTGAATCTCCTGATAACTCATTTTATAAAACTCGATCACATCCATCACAACATGACGTAATGATTGTTGCTTTGGATTTATTCCCGGAAGCCGGGAAAACTTTGAAAACTCATTTACCAAGTCCCTAAGTCCATCAACCTCAGATACGATCGTGTTAATACATGATTCGAAAACTTTACGATCCTCCCCCTGGAACTGGCTTTCAAACCTGCGCAATAATCTCTGGGCACTAAGCTTAATCGGAGTGATCGGGTTTTTTATCTCATGAGCTATCCGCCGAGCAACCTCCCTCCATGCTGCCACCCTCTGAGCCTTCACCTGCTCACTGGCATCATCAAAGACGATAACAACGCCTAGATCATTCCCTTCCTCATCATATATACGCGAACCATCTGCAAGCAATGTAAGCATCGAATCTTTCAGCGGGATCTCTATCTGGCCGCTAAAAACAGCCCCTCCCCTCACCCTCTCTTCTATCGGAATCCAGAAAAGACTATGCACAGGCTCAATAAGTACTGAAGATATATGGCTTCCTAACACATTCGTAGCAACAATATTTAAAAGCTTCTCTGCTGATGGATTAATAGATAAAATTTCACCCTTAAAGTTTACAGACAAAACGCCAGCAGAAATATTTCGAAGCACAACCTCCATATATTTCCTGCGACTATCGAGTTCATCATTCGATTTCTTTAATTGATCCGTAAAAACTTTTACTTTAGTTTCTTTATTTTTAAGATCCTTCGCCATCCTATTGAAAGATCTAACCAATTGCCCTGTTTCATCATCACTGCGGCTTCTCAATGAAATATCATAATTACCCAATGCTACTTCCCTGGTAGCTTCAGCTAGACTCTGAATGGGACCGGTAATTCCCCTCGAAACATAGAAACCCAGCCAAGTCGCAGAAAAAACAATGATTAAGACCATAACAACAAGTAGGATCGTGTAGCTCAAGCGTATCAATTGAGCTCTAGGCCTTAATTCAGCAAACTCATGTAAAATCGCTTCAACACTTCGAATAATTTGGGTTTCAAAATGCTCTTCTGTTAAAACCACACCTACCAAAGATCCAGTAGCACTATGAAATATCGGCGCTATGCCCTTGACTATATCCCTTTCATCTTCAACTTCTACAGCACCTCGAGACAACATCCCTGGATTCTTAGCAAAACGGTCCAAGGAAATAAGCACGAAAGAATTAATATTTTCTCTCTCAACTTTAGCCTTACCTTCTTTACTATCCCAAATAAGAGCACCAAAACGATCAAATAACTTCACGCTATCTAATCGGTACTCAGCAACAAACCCATGCAGCTTAGTTGGATCAATAGAGATAAAACTTGGATCAGCCGACTTTTCATTATGATCGATCACCTGGACCCGTTGTAAGGCAATCCTAGCCAAACTCTCCATGCGACGCTTATCCCTTTTATAAACCAAGGCCCCGGCTTCTCTAGTACGATGCATAGTAGATTCGACTTTATCGGAAAACCAAGTATCAAAACTTTCGGTAATAAACCTTGTGGATACATAAAACAGCAGGGCTGTGGGAGCCACAGCAAAGAAGATAAGAGTCACAACCAGCTTTGTTCTCAGCCGAGAACCAATAACACCGCGTTTACGCTCTACGACTAACTTGATTACATTTCTGAAAATCAAAAAGCCAAGAACTAAAATGAGAATTACATTTAGATTAATCAAGCCAAAGTAAACTACCGAGGTCAGAAAATCTTTATGCTTCGATAGCCTGTCACTAAGCTCAAAAAGATTACCTTCTAGCCTGGATAAGCCAACCAACACGATCGTTGTAAGCAGCATAGCAACAAATTCAAATAGCCTTCGTCGCTCCTCAGATCCAGGATAATAAAAGGGGTCTTTCATGCTANTTACCTTGACATTAGTGGAGTTCAGAAAAATATACTCAACGAACCCATTTCATGTTCATTGGAATACGCGCAAACTCTCGAGTACCNTTCAATAATAGTATTTGATATGAATTCCCATCAGCCAACGACGAAGGCACTGGAACAATCTTAAAAGCAACACGCCGATCGTCCTTAATGTTAGTAACGACTCTTTGCACCTTAATTTTATCCGTCTGCGTTAACTCCAGTATATTACCTTCCCTAACAATAGTTGTTTCGCCATTAATAGTAACCACGGCATAACGAAGCTCAGGCTTNGCAAGCTTTATATAAATTATTCCATGNGTCACCTTAGAAGATAATGCTTTAACACGATAAGACTTNCCCNTNTTTCCCACCGACCAAGCTTTATCAAAGTCAGTNTCAGTCTTTATGNCATANCCAATGTCNTTCCANGGCTCTTTTTTATTTTTATTTCCGAANCCTATNACATTGATATANAGNGGNCGCCCGCCATCTACCAGCTGNCCACTTTTCACAGTNACGCNATCACCTTCAACAACNGTCAAAGATTCCCCTTTNAGAACAACCTGAGGCTCACCATTGACTTCAACTACAATCGANTTCAATCCTTTGGATAACGATAAGCCACTATATGANAATGAAAATATTATCAATGACGTGCTAATCAATTTTAACCAAATCATGTATTCTTCCTCCAAGATGGCTATGCCATGATAAAGTATGTTTGAAATTTTTAAAGATATCTGCAAGCTTAACANAAAACGTGATAATTGCGACTTAGTCTCCGAAGCGCTGAGAACTAACTCAGCCCAATTGAAAAGCACAAGCTATNGCTAAGCTTCACAATAACCCAGGAGGACAGGACAATATGGCTTCCACCAAGNTTGACTTAGAAANACAACTATCCGGGTTNNAGGACCATCTAAAAAANCAAGGGAAAACANCAAANACAATCNANTGTTACTACCTAGATAGCAAGCTATTTTTAGAATGGCTCNAAAAAAACAATACATCCTGCCGTCAGATCACNCCAGANACACTCATCGCATANCAAGAGGATCTAGCNCTAAAGGATGCTACTG
The DNA here is from genome assembly GCA_002725955.1 of Pseudobdellovibrionaceae bacterium. Lineage (GTDB taxonomy): Bacteria > Bdellovibrionota_B > Oligoflexia > Oligoflexales > Oligoflexaceae. The sequence continues at coordinate 10,548 of PBRN01000063.1, read as the reverse complement.
AAAACTCGATCAGAAGAAAAGCNATCAGTATNCGCCAATTTTTTAGATACCTNTGCAAAACAAAAGTTATTCTAGATTCNCCATTTGACTTAATACCTATACCNGAAAGAAACGANGCCCTNCCACCACAACCAGATGAAGATGNCGTAAAAATTATCCTTCAATCATTCAGCAAACCAAAAAANANAAAAGAAAGCAGNGANTTAGCNATNATGACTNTATTGGGNCTCGAAGGCATAAAAGCATCCGAAATTATAGAAATTAAGAAAAAGCATTTTAATCAAGTAGCAAAAATGTCTACCCTNAGAATTCCTGGACCNAAGCCACGGACAATTCGACTTAATCCGANAACTGNTNAAGCTTTGACTNCNTATATCANNCAANGCCTAGAAANCAAAAGCAATCAATCAGAGTATTTGTTTCAAGGTTTCAAAGGTAAGGANTGNGCCATCACCTTGCCAAAACTAACTAGNCATGGTTTAAAGTTTGCACTCTACGAAATNGGTCAACAGGCCGGCGTAGAAAAATTGAATGCGGAAAAGCTAAGGCACCATGCTATCATCCACCTCTTACGATCCGGGANNTCTNTNGAAGCCATAATGGCCCACCTNGGNCTCAAAAGACCGGGNAATATTGCAAAGCATGCGAGNAAATTAGAACAGAGCAAAACCGCAAAANGNTGAGGCNAAGAATTGAATCAAATAGCTGACCACAATCGATGGATGCAAGCNGCTCTATCCCTNGCTTTAACNGCNAGCAACATGGACGAAGTGCCAGTAGGNGCAATCGTTGTGCGTAACAACCAAATTATTGGNACAGGNTACAATCTNCGTGAAAANGANCAAAACCCACTGGCACACGCTGAGCTTATTGCAATCAGNAAAGCTGCCCAACACTTGAATTCATGGAGACTTATCGACTGCTCACTATATATTACATTGGAACCATGTCTCATGTGTGCNGGTGCAATNTATCAAGCGCGTATCAGTGAAGTCATCATCGCAGCTTCAGACCCTAAAGCTGGGGCCACNGGTAGCCTCTATCATATTCATCAAGATCAGAGGTTAAACCATCAATTTGGGCTGACTGANGGTATAATGGCAGACAAAAGCTCAAGCTTNTTAAAGCAGTTTTTTCGNACAAAGAGATCGAAAACTAAAACTTAACAGCAAGCAAACACACNAAAAGATAAGNNANAGANCTGCAAANACAAAAGCCCTAGTCAACGGNCACTTGGGACGGATAGGTTCAATATTATAGTATACGACCTATCCTAGNCTCCATCAGATAGCAGCATCAGATTCAAATANACCAANACAAGGTATATCTTCACGATTTACTATGGCGTAGCTTCTACTACAGTCACTGATGAAATAATCACTTTTTCTACTGGCACATCTTGCCCTTTGGTGGTTACTTCACCAATCTTNGATACAACCGGCATAGTTTCAGCAGTAGCNCGNCCAAACGCAGTGTATTCACCATCTAACCAAGAAGATTTATCTAGGCAGATAAAAAACTGTGATCCCGCCGAATTGGGGTCCTGAGATCTTGCCATAGATAGGACACCAGCTTCGTGAGGAGTATTGTTAAACTCTTGATTAATTTGATACCCGGGACCACCTGTTCCNGTACCTTCAGGGCACCCACCTTGAATCATAAAGCCCTTAATAATCCGGTGAAAACAAAGACCATTATAAAANCCTGACTTAGCCAATGCGATAAAATTCTTACAGTGATTCGGGGCTTTTTCAGGTAAAAAATCCAAGCTAATAAGTCCATAGTTCGTATCAATATCTGCTCGGTATTTCACTGAAGAAAANTCTATAACTGANTGAATTTCNTTAACTTTATCTGAATAATCCATTAAGCGCCTCAAAATAATCTGATTATGCCTCNCATAACAGGCANCAACAAAANGCCTTATTACCTTATTTTCGANAGCAAATACAGCTTCTGGTTTTACAATTAACCATTTAAAAAACNAANNANGCCTTTATGGCACNCCTATTGCTTTGCAATACCTGAAGAATTGGGCTTAGTCAGACCAGTTCAAGTATGATTGTGGAGCTCTCTATGCGGCAACGGCTATTATTCCAAACTATCANNTGTTTATCNNGGTTAGGAAAAACAAAAAGAAGTACCTGTNACTTAATTCTAATGTCCACTTTATGGGCGACTGTAGCGCAAGGCAACATGACNGGAACAGATGTCCAGCTATTCAANCCATCNCCTGGAAACATCNCTTTNTCAACAGTAGAAGATAATTTTTTCTTNTTACCNGGAACACCTCAAGTNAGCATGTGGCTTAACTTAGGNNTGAACACTCTGCCATATTTTGANGATCAGGGCATCAACGCAANTGATAACGAAAGAGGCTATAACGATAGCGTTCTAGGTGGAGATATCAACTTTGCATTNGGCCTAATGCCTGGTTGGCAAGTCGGGGTCGCAGTGCCATCAACACTCTTCCAATCCTCGAATAGCAATGGATATAGAGGTCAATATGGAGACATGGGTTATACGGAAATCCGAGTTAACAGTAAGGTTAAACTCAAAGATATTTCAGGCCACAAACTATCTCTATCTGGGATAATTAATTTAAATAGTATCAAAAATAACCCTTATACAGGATCTTCACCTGCCCCATCTGGCTACTTAGGATTAATCTGGAGCAAATCAATAAATAAGTGGACACTAGGAGCCAATGCAGGAAGGAAATTAAAACCACCTGGCACCCAAATTAAAGATGAAAACGGAAGAACACCTATTTACCCGCAGGAAAGCCAATACATATACTCTGCGGCAGCCGCTTACCAATTATCGAAGAACAATATTTCAATCATATCTGAATTAGTCGGGAGTAATTCACAAAAAGAGATTTCTACAATCAGCAGAAGAAGCTCTGATGCTAGTGAAATAAGATTAGCAGCTTTGGTTAATACAAAGGAAAAAATTTCCTGGCAGATCGGTGCAGGCACCGAACTTAATCATGGCATAGCTACTGCTGATTTTCGTATATACGGAGGGGTAACTTGGTCCCCTAAAATTAAGAAGAGCAATAACCCAGAAGTCACCATACCTATACCAGATAAGACCATGGTGATAAGCGACATACTATTTGCATTCAATTCTTCAAGGATCTTACGCAAGGGAGCAAAGCAAAACCTAGGTTCCTTGGTTGAAATCCTAAAGGGACCTCAAGGACTCAGAAAAATCATCATCGAAGGTCATACTTGTAATATCGGCGGCACAAAGTACAACCTTAACTTGAGCCGGAATAGGGCTAAAGCGATAAAAGATTTTCTAGTCCGTGAATATAAAATACCTCCTCAGAAAATAGTTGCCCGAGGTTATGGAGAGTCCAAACCAATTAGCACCAATACCACTGCGCGGGGAAGAAAGATGAACCGGAGAGTTGAATTTAAGATTTACCATACTCGAGCAATCAAAACCAGCTCTCTGAAATAAGGGAATAACTATGAAAATATTAACTATAATCCTACTATCGCAGCTTCTAATTCACTGTAATTCTGCCTCTTGGCAATACGTTGGAGAGAATACTAGAGCCATACAACCCAGCACAGATCCAAAAATAGATTTCCCTTTTGAAATCGAAGGACCATCAACCAGTCCTGTTTCTATTCCTGTTACATTTTCTGGTAAATGCGGCAATAACAGCGAAGGCAATATCACATGGCGTTTTGGTGATACCGGGAAAGAAAAAGTCGGCAATAACCCTACTTATACCTTTGAAACAAAAGGCACATACTCGGTTGATGCTAACTGCAGTATTCCGGGATATGAAACACAGAAAAAGACCCTAGTTATTATTATAACGGACCCTGATAAAGGCGATGGTAGCCAGAATCAAAACCAGAACCCCGGCCAAAACTAAACAATCGTGCCTCTACCTTCTTTTTCAAAACCGCAGGTAGCTATAGTTTGACTAACAAAATAAAAATCGCACTTATCAAATTCATCTTGACTTACCTGCCGTTAACCAGTACAGGCTGTTTACATTTTAAACTGAGGATATTATGACTAATCAGTATATTGCTACATGCCCAGAAGAAATCACTACAGTCGTTGCAAATGAACTTTCCAGCTTGGGTGCGCAACAAGTTAAACCTGAGTTTAAAGCGGTTTCTTTCTCTGCTGATTTAGAAACAGCATATAAGATTCATCTAAAGTTAACCAGCGCCAGCCGCATTTTACGGGTACTGCACGAAGGCTCAGCTGCAACACCGAACATCCTTTTTACCCAAGCACAAAGAGTCCCTTGGACTGAGATCATCCCAGAACAAAGCACTTGGAAATGCAACGGAATTGCTGGAGATAGAGGACCTCAAGCCATGTCCTCAAACGACATAAGCAAGAAAATTCGGGAAGCCTTACAAGCGAGCTTCGAGAAAAGGGGATTAAAGCCTCCTTCTGTCAATATAAAAGAGCCTAAGGTAGTAATAACAGCATATGTCCATAGGAATCGGGTCACGATCAGTCTAGATACTTCAGGAAAGACCCTTCATAAGAGAGGCTACCGGTCCGACAAGCATCCAGCTCCAATTAAAGAAACATTGGGTGCAGCCATCCTAAAGCTTGCGGGTTATGATGGATCTCAAGTTTTACTTGATCCAATGTGCGGCAGCGGAACGATAGCAATAGAAGCGGCCTTCCAAGGGATAAACAAAGCCCCTCTGATACATCGAAAAAAAGGTGAGTTTGGATTCGAATGGCTTTTGGACTTTGACAGGAAACTTTGGAGAGAGGTTCAAGATGAAACTCGACGCGAGAAGAAAGAAGCATTATCGTCCCCGATCTTTGCTCAAGATATCAGCGAAAGCTATTCAAAAACAAGCCAAGAAAATGCTTTAAGAGCCCGGGTTGAAAAGCACCTGCAATTTAGAGTTCAAGATTTTCTGAATAGTAAACCACCTGCAGAAAAGGGACTCATCGTTACCAACCTTCCCTACGGAACCCGCATTGGGACACAAGAATTTGAAGAGATGAAATCGTTTTATGGTGAAATTGGCAATACATTAAAAAGAAACTATACCGGTTGGAGGGCTGCTATACTCACAGCTATTGATACCCCATGGAAGTTTATAGGACTTAGACCTAGCCGTAAAATCAATATATTGAACGGGAGCATACCTTGCAAACTTTTGATCTTCGACCTTTACGAAGGTGGCAAAAAAAGCCGGGAATCAGATAGAAGACTGCCTCAGTGATTCATATATTAGAACAGCTCCAGCAACGGAAACATTCAGAGAATCAGCAACTCCCAACATTGGGATAGTGACCTTTTGATCTGCAAAAGATAAAGCTTTAGAAGATACTCCCTCAGCTTCACTTCCTAATAATATTGCGGCACCCTCACGCAGATCGCTCTTAAAATAGGGCAACTCTGCATTTGGTGAAGCTGCTACAATCCGGTAATTGTTATCCCTCAGGAAAGCCACGACCCTCTCTAAACTAGAACTCACAAAGGGCACACTAAATGCTGCACCCAAGCTACTTCTAATAACATTAGGGTTATAGAGATCCAATGGACTATCGACGGAAATGACGGCACCAATCCCAGCCCCATCAGCAGTTCTTAAAAGAGCACCAAGATTTCCAGGCTTCTCAATATTCTCTAGGATCAACAAATTCTTCCCGTTGAGATTGAGATCTTCCAGTTCAAAACTTTTGGAATGAAATACCGCAATAAGACCATCGGAATTCGATCTAACTGTAGCTTTGGCAAAAGCATCTTTACTGAGATAAAACAGGCTATCTGGCGAAACACCTTCTATGACTGTAGTTGCAGACAAACTGCAATAGTCATCACATACATATAACTCAAAGATCTGATAACCTGAAAGCAGTGCCCGGGAAATTTCTCGCTCTCCTTCTACAGAGAATATTTCTTGGCTCACACGATTCTTGCGATCACGTAACTTTACTAAACGTTTAATTTTGGGGTTTTGAACACTGGTTATCATTAGACTCTCTTAAAAAGACAGTAGTTGCCGGACGGCAGGAATCGATCCCCTCCGTCTTCGCCAACCAGCATCTCACCACTTTCATAAACTCCACCAGCAGGAGCGAAAGAGCTTATAAGATTTTGGAGAGCAATAGGTGTGTAACCAGTTGAATGAGCACTCAATAAAATAAATGAAAAATCCTGAGCCAATATATTACTAATATTATTCAATAACGGGACAAGATGCTCCTCGATTTTCCAAACCTCACCTTTAGCGCCTCGCCCATAACTTGGGGGGTCCAAAATAATCCCATGATATTTATTACCACGCCTAATCTCTCGAGCAACGAACTTTTGAACGTCCTCCACAAGCCACCTGATAGGATAGTCTTCCATGCCAGCCACCCGAGCATTATCCCTAGCCCATGCTACACTGGTCTTCGAAGCATCTACATGGGTAACCTCAGCTCCGGCTTGCGCAGCAGCAAGACTTGAACCACCAGTATAAGCAAACAGATTTAAAACTTTGAAAGAACCCTGGTCTAAGCTCCCTTTCACGGCCTCACGAATCTTCTGCCAATTATTTGCCTGTTCAGCAAACAGACCTAGATGCCCAAAATCTGTCATCTGAATTTGAAGAGAAAGACCACCGTACGATATAACAGATTTTTTCGATAAATTAGGATTCCGGATAGTCCACTTGCCATCTCCACCACTATACCTAGTGTAATATGCATCTAAATTCGCCCACTCACTCTCTGGTAATTTTGGATGCCACACAGCCTGGGGCGATGGTCGAGAAATCAACCAATCCCCAACCCGCTCCAATTTCTTAAAGTGCCCTGAATCCAAAAGTTGATAAGTCGAACGATGCATAGTTACCTAGTGAAAAACTAACGATTAAAACTGAACCGAATGGTATTCAGCGCCCATTGCCGTTGCCACAGCTTGATGAACGACCTTTCCTTCCCAAACATTTAGCCCCTTCTGGAGAGGTAATGAATCTTTCATTGCCAGCTCTAAGCCTTTATTGGCGATTTGGAGGCCGTACTGAAGAGTTACATTAGTCAAAGCATATGTGCTCGTCTTGGGAACATCACCAGGAATGTTTGTTACACCATAGTGCACAACATTTTCTTCTATGGTTGTAGGATTATCATGAGTGGTAGGCTGAATTGTTTCGATACAACCACCCTGATCAATGGCTACATCAACAATAACCGAGTCTTTCTCCATTCTGGCAACTAAATCCCTAGAAACTAAAGTCGGGGCTTTTGCTCCAGTCACCAAAACAGCACCTATCACGAGGTCAGATTCCTGCACAGAATTGGCTATATTTTCTGGATTAGACATCAGAGTATCAACATTACTCCCAAAGACGTCATCCAGATATGCAAGCCGCTTTGGATTTACATCTAAAATAGTAACTCTAGCTCCTAAACCCAAAGCCATTTTTGCAGCATTTATACCAACGACTCCACCACCGATAATGGCAACACGCCCTCGTTTAACTCCTGGCACGCCACCAAGAAGAACGCCTTTCCCTCCATTATGCTTTTGCAAACACTGAGCACCTACTTGGACAGACATGCGTCCTGCAACTTCACTCATAGGCGTAAGTAAGGGCAACGAACCATCCGCCAGTTCAATCGTTTCATATGCAATTGCTGTTACTTTTCGCTTCACCAATTCTTTAGCAAGATCAGTTGCTGCTGCTAAATGAAGGTAAGTATATAGAATCAATCCTTCCCTCATTAATGGAAACTCTTGAGCAATGGGCTCCTTAACTTTGATAATTAGCTCAGCCTGTCCCCAAACTTCTTCCGCAGTGTCAACGATGCGCGCACCTGATGCGATGTATTTTTCATCAGGAATCCCAGCACCAACACCTGCTGATCTCTGAACCAGAACCTCATGTCCAGCATCAACAAAAATCTTAACCCCGCCAGGAACTGCGGCCACCCTGTTTTCTCTGTTTTTTACTTCTTTTGGTATACCAATGATCATAATCCACCCGAAATGCAATTAAGGTCAAATATGCTACAAATAGGAATCTTGCATACGCAAATTTGACTCAAACGTCAATCATCATTCCATCAAAGGCAAATTTAATGTGATCAGGCAATCGGGGGGTATCCCTCTTATAGTCAACGTCATGAGCTAAGTGACTAATATAACCTTTCTCAACCCCCAGTTTCTCCATCAACTCCACTGTTTCTGGTACAGTGGAATGAGATTCATGAGCGCCGAAATGAATACCACTTGCTACCAGAACTCGCACAGAACCGCGCCACCTCTGCAATATTTTATCAGGGAAACCTTTGAAATCAGTAACATAGGCAAAATCGCCAAACCTAAAACCAGTGGTCATGATATGACCATGCTCCAGAACAATCGGTTCAACTTCCTGACCACCAATATAGAAATTATGTTCAGGTATCTGTTCGATAATTACCTTTGGCTTTGCCCCACGATAACCAGTATTTACAAAGGCATAATTAAACCTTTGTTTGAAATCTTCGATATAGTCTGGCTTAATCCACAACTTAATCGGTTTTTTACTAAAAAAGGTAAAAGCCCTTAGATCGTCAAAGCCATGGGTATGATCTGCATGCAAATGAGTATATAAAACATTCTCAACTCTAGTGATGCCCGCATCCAATACCTGCAATCTGAACTCTGGGGCTGTATCGATAACGATCGGCAAAGATCCTTCAGGGATCACGGCAATAGAAGCCCTTGTCCTCTGATCTTTTTTATCAGTACTTTTACAAACTGGACATTTGCAGCCAATCACCGGAACACCTGTAGAAGTTCCTGAACCCAAAATTATGATCTTCATACCACGACCCTAACAACTCATCCAAATTCTCATTTACCATTAAAGTACATTTCCAAAGCTTTTTTATCTTGATCAGACTCCAGCCATTGTCTCATCCATCTTAACCTCTGCATAAAAACCTCTTGTCTCTTTTCAATAGTCGCACAAACTCTCCCCAAGTTAGATCTCGAAACCAAGATTCTTGCCGAAGAAAATTCAGGCTCCCAAGGCTCTCCTTCGACCTCGATGCGGGAAAAGGCATCCAACCTATATAACCAAGTTAAGATTGAAGTAATCGCCGACTCATCAAGGCCTGTTTTAGCGCAGATATTTTGAACAGCAATTGTCTCACAAAGGCTAGCGGAACCTTTTATCTCAGCCCTCAAATATTCATATACTGATGCTAAATGATCCCTGTCAGGAAAGGACTTCTCAATCAACAATCTTTGGATATGATAGTCTCGAGGATTATAGAAAAGATAAGCCGTAGCTTCTTGACCATCCCGACCCGCACGGCCAATTTCCTGAATATATTGTTCTGCACTACCTGGAATCCCACAATGTATGATATAACGAATATCCTGTTTGTTGATACCCATTCCAAAAGCATTAGTTGCTACCATTACATTGACTTTTCCCGATAAAAAATCATTTTGGTTTTCCTGTCGATCTCTTAAGGAGCTATGATATCTGCCGACCTGAACTCCAACATTTTTTAGCATTCCATAAATTTCATCGACGCGCTTTCGAGTTTGAGCATATACAATACCCGGGCCTTCGATATCTTGAACCTTTTGAAGAACTGTATTGAACTGATGTTCAACTTTCTGAATTTTCCGAGACTTTAAGATTAAATTATCTCGAACCCACCTACCCCTAATTACATTAGGAGACTTTAATAATAATGCCTCTGTAATCTCCTTTTCTGCAGTAGGAGTGGCCGTGGCCGTTAACGCTATTTTAGGTAGGTGATCGAAAGACTCCATCAAATACCGGCCCAAATTGCGATATTCGGGCCGAAAATGATGACCCCACTCGGGAATACAGTGTGCTTCATCTATCGCTATCAAACAAAAATCCAAACCGGAAATACGTTTTCTGAACGATGGAAGCGCCAAACGTTCAGGAGAAATATATAAAATCCTGACTTGTCCAGATTCTAAATTCCGCCAAACCTGCCTGCGCTCAACTATACTTTGCAAGCTATCAAAAAATTCGGCCGTAACTCCAAAAGCCCTCCATTGCGCCACTTGATCTCTAATTAATGCAATTAATGGTGAAATAACGAGAGTGGTTTTCTCTTCTAGGATAGCAGGCATGCCAAAACATAGTGACTTACCACCTCCAGTAGCAGCGGTGATCAGAGCATCCTCGCCCATAACAAAATTACGTAACGACTCTTCCTGATGTTGATAAAGCCTTTCATAGTCAAACATACGACAAGCGAGCTCACTCGCCCGAGCCAACTTGGCATCTGCCGCAGATGTAGTCATTTTTTCCCTTAGCTTCTCCATTTACACAAACTACCAATCTGTGAAATTTAGTGAAAGATCAATGGCACCTATTATCTAATTGGAGGACAAAAACGATCAATTATGCTAACAGTATGCCTGACTATATGGAGCGAAAGAGATTATTGTGAGTCTTATTGTCCAGAAATATGGTGGTACTTCCGTAAGTACTACGGAAAAAATAAAACTAATCGCCAGTCACATTGCTGAGACCGTCAACCAGGATAACAAGCTACTGGTAGTTGTCA